>NZ_JAQFJC010000006.1:0-179603 GCF_030439935.1 Streptococcus sp. SG1
ATAAAGCTACTCATGAGTTTGTCAGTGGAACTCCAGGTAAAGAACTTCCACAAGAAGTGAAAGACTTGCTTCCAGCAGACCAAACAGATCTGAAAGATGGTAGTCAAGCGACTCCAACGCAACCAAGTAAAACAGAAGTGAAGACATCAGAAGGTACTTGGAGCTTCAAGTCCTATGACAAGACTTCAGAGACTGTCAATGGTTCAGATGTTAAGTTTGTTGGAACATGGGAATTTACAGCGAGCCCAGCTCCAACAGTGACTCATAAAGCAGTTCATGAGTTTGTGAGTGGAACCCCAGGTAAAGAACTTCCACAAGAAGTAAAATCCCTGCTTCCGGCAGATCAAACAGACCTGAAAGACGGTAGTCAAGCGACTCCGAGTCAACCAAGTAAAACGGAAGTTAAGACAGCAGAAGGTACGTGGAACTTTAAGTCATACGACAAGACTTCTGAAACCATTAATGGAGCGGACGCACACTTCGTAGGCACTTGGGAATTCACCCCAGCGCCAACTTATAAGGCGACTCACGAGTTTGTGAGTGGAACCCCAGGTAAAGAACTTCCACAAGAAGTGAAAGCCCAGCTTCCAGCAGACCAAACAGACTTGAAAGACGGTAGTCAAGCGACTCCGAGTCAACCAAGTCAAACAGAGGTTAAGACAGCAGAAGGTACATGGAGCTTCAAGTCCTATGACAAGACTTCAGAGACTATCAACGGTTCAGATGTTAAGTTTGTAGGGACATGGGAATTTACAGCAAACCCAGCTCCAACAGTGACTCATAAAGCAGTTCACGAGTTTGTCAGTGGAACTCCAGGTAAAGAACTTCCACAAGAAGTAAAATCCCTGCTTCCAGCAGATCAAACAGATCTGAAAGATGGCACTCAAGTCACTCCAACTCAACCAAGTCAAACAGAGGTTAAGACAGCAGAAGGTACATGGAGCTTCAAGTCCTATGACAAGACTTCAGAGACTGTCAATGGTTCAGATGTTAAGTTTGTTGGAACATGGGAATTTACAGCGAGCCCAGCTCCAACAGTGACTCATAAAGCAGTTCATGAGTTTGTTAGTGGAACCCCAGGTAAAGAACTTCCACAAGAAGTAAAATCCCTGCTTCCGGCAGATCAAACAGATCTGAAAGATGGCACTCAAGTCACTCCAACTCAACCAAGTCAAACAGAGGTTAAGACAGCAGAAGGTACATGGAGCTTCAAGTCCTATGACAAGACATCAGAGACTGTCAACGGTTCAGATGTTAAGTTTGTTGGAACATGGGAATTTACAGCAAGCCCAGCTCCAACAGTGACTCATAAAGCGGTTCACGAGTTTGTTAGTGGAACTCCAGGAAAAGAACTTCCACAAGAAGTAAAATCCCTGCTTCCGGCAGATCAAACAGATCTGAAAGATGGCACTCAAGTCACTCCAACTCAACCAAGTCAAACAGAGGTTAAGACAGCAGAAGGCACTTGGAGCTTTAAATCATACGATAAGACATCTGAAACTATCAATGGAGCAGATGCACACTTCGTCGGCACATGGGAATTCACCCCAGCTTTAGCACCACATAAAGGTTCCGGAAATAATACTAAATCAGAAGAAGCTACGACTAAAAATAAGAATGTTTTACCAGGCGCTGGTGAATCTTCTATTAAAAACAAGAATGTTTTACCAAGTATTGGTGAATCATCTACTAAAAATAAGAATCTTTTGCCAAATACAGGTGAAACTTCTACCGTTCTTCTTTCAATGATTGGTTTTGCTTTCGCAGGCCTAGTTGGTTACGTAGTTCGTAAGAAAGGTAAAGCTTAGAATTTTCAGCTGAATAAGGAATCTAAATATTGATTCTTTATCATATCGAGAGAGAACGAACTTGTTCTCTCTCTTTTTTATGTGACTTTTAGTCTATTTCTTTTTGTAAGGAAAATAACAAAAGAACCACTCGCTAAACAAGTGGTTCTGATTTGGTATTTTGAATAATTCTGCTACTACTTAAGTGGGGATATGAATTAAGTAAATTAACTAAACGAGTTCATCAATCGAAGTGTAGTCCTTATTTAAGCCTTCTGCAACAGGCTGACTAGTAATGTGACCTTGGTAGGTTGTAACACCTTGGCGTAATCCCTCATCATCTGCAATAGCTTTTCTGAATCCTTTTTCTGCTAAGGCTTCGATGTAAGGAAGGGTAACATTGGTCAATGCAATAGTAGATGTGCGGGCTACAGCACCAGGGATATTTGCAACTGCATAGTGGAGGACTCCGTGTTTTTCATAGACAGGCTCGGTGTGAGTCGTTACACGGTCTGCTGTTTCAATGACACCGCCTTGGTCAACAGCTACGTCTACAATGACAGATCCTGGACGCATCTGCTTAACCATATCATCTGTCACCAATTTTGGAGCTTTAGCACCCGGAATGAGGACAGCGCCGATCACGACATCTGCCTCTCGAACACTAGCTTCGATATTGAAAGGATTAGACATGAGTGTCTGGATTTGATGGCCAAAGACGTCTTCTAGGACAGACAGACGCTTAGCGCTGATATCCAGAATAGTTACCTGAGCACCCAGTCCAAGAGCGATACGTGCGGCATGCGTTCCTACGACACCACCACCGATGATGGTTACTTTCCCCTTAGGAACACCTGGTACACCACCTAATAAGACACCAGATCCTCCTTCTTGTTTAGTTAAGAAGTGGGCTCCGATTTGGACAGCCATTCGTCCAGCGACCTCACTCATTGGTACCAAGAGTGGCAATTGTCCATCTTGATCGCGTACGGTTTCATAGGCTAGACCAGTCGTCTTGGCACTCGTCATAGCATCAGCTAGCTCAGGAGCGGCAGCCATGTGCAGGTAGGTAAAGAGCAAGAGGTCATCACGAAGATAGCCATATTCAGCTTCTAAAGGCTCTTTAACTTTTACTACAAGTTCAGTCGCCCAAGCTTCTGCAGCAGTAGGGACGATTTTTGCACCTTGTTTTTCGTAGTCTGCATCCGCAAAGCCAGAACCAAGTCCTGCATTCGTCTCAATCAGAACTTCATGGCCTTTACCAACTAAACTGTGAACACCAGCAGGTGTCAAAGCTACACGATTTTCATTATTTTTGATTTCTTTTGGAATACCGATTAACATTGTATTTCTCCTTATCTAAATACATGTGAACAAAGACTTTGATTTAAGAATATACCTTAAATCATCTTATTCTCATTATTCTAATTTAATGTAATCATTTTATATAAAAGAGGCACAAATTGCAAGGAGAAAATGACGTCTTGCTTTGATTGATCACTTATGATATGCTTAAAAACAAAAAGGAGGATGATAATGGAAAATATTTATGTTAAACTATCTAGACACACTAGGCTGGAGACAGATAGATTAGTTTTGCGTCCGGTAACTTTAGATGATGCATCAGCAATGTTTGAATATGCATCAGATGAGGAGAATACCCGTTATACTTTTGAGACAAACAAAAGCCTAGAAGAGACTCGTAATAATATTGCTCTATTTTACCTGGCTAACCCTTTGGGACGTTGGGGAATAGAAGTAAAATCTAGTGGTCAGTTTATTGGAACCATCGATCTCCACAAAATAAACCTAGATTTAAAGACAGCTGCTATTGGCTATGTTCTTAATAAAAGACACTGGAACCAAGGCTACACGACAGAGGCTAATTGTGCAGTGATAAAATTAGCTTTTGAAGAAATTGGAATGAATAAACTTGTAGCTTTACATGATAAGGCTAATCTAGCTTCAGGCCGTGTGATGCAAAAATCTGGAATGATTTTTTCTCATGAGGAACCTTATGCAAGCTTGGACAAACATGAAAAAGGCCGTCTAGTGACGCGAGTCTACTATGGCCTGACCAAAGAGCAATATTTTGCGGATAAATGAGTCGGCAAGTATTGACAAGCACCTATCTGCATGGTATAGTAGATAGGTACGCTGATTTAGCTCAGTTGGCAGAGCGCATCCATGGTAAGGATGAGGTCGCCGGTTCGATCCCGGCAATTAGCATCTTGTAGAACAAGGTTGGGTCTTCCCAGCCTTTTCTTTTTGTCAACGAAAGCAGCTAGTAAAAGGAAAAGTTTTTGGTAGGGGAAAAATAAAAATAGCTTCTTTTGTTTTTGCAATGAGAGTTTGACGAATCTGCTCTGCTATTTTGAAAAAAGAAAATTCCTAGCTATTATCTAGCCTCGATTATGATATAATAAAGGTGATACAAGTAAAGTAGGTGCGATATGTATATAGAAATAGTTGATGAAACGGGTCAGGTTTCAGAAGAAATCATCAAACAGACCCAAGACATTTTGGAATTTGCTGCTCAAAAGACGGGCAAGGAAAAGAAAGAAATGGCTGTGACTTTTGTAACTAATGAGCGTAGTCATGAACTCAACTTGGAATATCGAGATACGGACCGACCAACGGATGTGATTAGCTTGGAGTACAAGCCTGAGCTGGACATTGCTGTTGACGAGGAGGATTTGCTGGATCATCCTGAGCTAGCTGAGATGCTGGAAGATTTTGACGCCTATATCGGCGAGCTATTCATTTCGGTTGACAAGGCGCGTGAGCAGGCGGAAGAATATGGCCACAGCTTTGAGAGGGAAATGGGATTTTTAGCAGTGCATGGTTTTCTGCATATCAACGGCTATGATCACTACACGCCGGAAGAAGAAGCAGAAATGTTTGGTTTACAGGAAGAGATTTTGACGGCCTATGGACTCACAAGGGAATAATAAACGCAAATGGAAAAATCGAGATGTCGTCTCGAGTCTGGAATTTGCCTTAACAGGGATTTTTACTGCCATTAAAGAAGAACGAAATATGCAGAAGCATGCTTTTTCTGCTGTTCTTGTAGTGATTGCAGGCTTGATTTTTCGAGTTTCTGCCATAGAATGGCTATTTTTGCTATTGAGTATTTTTTTGGTTGTCTCATTTGAGATTGTCAATTCAGCCATTGAAAATGTAGTAGACTTGGCCAGTGACTATCACTTTTCTATGTTGGCTAAGAATGCTAAAGACATGGCGGCTGGAGCTGTTTTAGTGATTTCTGGTTTTGCAGTTATCACAGGTTTGATCATTTTTGTTCCTAAAATTTGGGACTGGATTTTTTAAAGATTTGAAAATCGGGGGAGACTGCCGATTTTCTGCTGTTTTAATGAAAATAATAGAGGTGAAATAATGACATTTAAATCAGGTTTTGTAGCTATTTTGGGACGCCCTAATGTTGGGAAATCAACCTTTTTGAATCATGTAATGGGGCAAAAAATTGCCATCATGAGTGATAAGGCTCAAACCACTCGAAATAAAATTATGGGAATTTACACGACGGATAAGGAGCAAATTGTCTTTATCGATACGCCGGGAATTCATAAACCTAAGACGGCTCTAGGGGACTTCATGGTAGAAGCAGCTTATAGCACCTTGCGTGAGGTGGATACTGTCCTCTTCATGGTGCCGGCTGATGAGCCACGTGGCAAGGGCGATGACATGATTATCGAACGTCTGAAAGCGGCTAAGGTGCCAGTTATTTTGGTGGTTAATAAGATTGATAAAGTCCATCCAGATCAGCTTTTAGCGCAAATTGATGATTTCCGTCAGCAGATGGACTTCAAAGAAATCGTACCGATTTCCGCCCTGCAGGGCAATAATGTATCTCATCTAGTTGACATTCTAAGTGAAAATTTGGAGGAAGGCTTCCAGTATTTTCCAGCAGACCAGATTACCGATCATCCAGAGCGCTTTCTGGTGTCAGAGATGATTCGAGAGAAGGTTTTGATGTTGACACGGGAGGAAATCCCGCACTCAGTCGCAGTAGTTATTGACAGCATGAAGCGAGATGATGAGACGGACAAGGTCCATATCCGAGCGACTATCATGGTGGAGCGTGACAGCCAAAAAGGCATTATCATCGGTAAAGGCGGATCCATGCTGAAGAAAATCGGATCCATGGCTCGGCGCGATATTGAGCTCATGCTGGGGGACAAGGTCTTCCTAGAAACCTGGGTCAAGGTCAAGAAAAACTGGAGGGATAAGAAGCTGGACTTGGCGGACTTTGGGTACAATAAGAAGGAGTATTAAGGTTTTCTAAGCAAGCTTGGAAAAATTATGTTTGAAATAGCAGTGAAAGAGAGCATAACATTTTGTTATCTCTTTTTACTACAAACGAGAGATGGTCTACATTTTTTCCACCAGAAAGATACTAAAATAAGAATTGGAAATAGAGTATATATATGTCAAAATTAAAATCGCAACTTCCTCTTTTTCAGAAAAATGATGTTAATATTTCTAGCGATGTCAACACAGTTTGGTCTATTGCGAATACACTTCGAGGAGCCTATCGCGCTGATAAATATCGTGATGTGATTATTCCCATGTTTGTATTAGCTAGATTGGAAGCAGCTCTACTGCCAAAAAAGGATCAAGTGATTGCAGCCTACAAGAAAGACAAAAAAACACCGGAACAGATTCTTGAAGATATATCAGGCTATAAATACTATAATACAAGCCCTTTTACTCTTGAAAATTTGCAAAATGATCCTGATGCAATCGAAGAAAACTTTCTCGCTTATTTAGATGGTTATTCCAAACGAGTAAAGGACATTATTGAAAACCTTAAGTTTAAGGAGCAGGTCCATACCTTGGCACAGACAGGACGCCTATTCACTGTCATTAAGAAATTCTCCAAAATTGATCTTTCCCCTAGTACAGTGGATTCTATGCGAATGGGCTATATGTTTGAAGATATCATTCGCCGTTTCTCTGAAAATGAGGAAGCAGGATCTCACTATACACCTCGGGAGGTCATTGCTTTGATGGTCAACTTACTGCTCGTTGAAGCAGATGAGGAGCTATTTGTAGATAAGAGAATAGTCAAAATTCTAGACATGGCTGCTGGTACGGGAGGCATGCTGGCTACAGCCAAAAGTTATATTCGCCGTTTGAATTCTGAAGTGAATGTTCTTCTCTTTGGTCAGGAATATCTCTCAGAAACTTATGGTATCGGAAGGGCAGATATGCTGATTCGGCAGGAAAACTCTGACTACTTTGTGAAGACAGATACTCTTAAAGATGGTGATCCCTTTGCGGACAAAAAGATGAATTTTGTCATTGCCAATCCTCCCTTTGGCCAGTCTTGGGGAGGAAAGGACGCTGATGATGGTGTAGAACAGGCTGTCAAAAAAGATCAAGAACTCTTTGAGGCAACCGATGGCAGACAAGGTCGGTTTGTCAATACTCCTGCAACAGGTGATGCTCAGCTGCTTTTCCACTTGCATGGCTTGGCTAAACTAGAAAAGAATGGACGTGCAGCTATTATTTCTAACGGGTCTCCGCTTTTTTCAGGTGGAACAACATCTGGAGAAAGTCAGATTAGGCGTTATATCTTAGAGAATGACTTGCTAGAAGCTATCATCGCACTCCCTGGTCAGTTTTTCTACAATACAGGAATTGGCATCTATATTTGGATCTATAATAAAAATAAAGCTCCTAAGCGTCGGAATAAGGTACAGTTTATCGATGCGACCGAAGAATTTGTACCATTGAGAAAGTCTCTGGGACAAAAGCGTCGTGAACTTTCTGAGGACAATATCCGGCAGATTATCCAGTGGTACCATAACTTTGAAGAAAACGACCATGTGAAAATATTTGATAACAAAGAATTTCTTTATAAAGAGTATATCGTTATGCAGCCTCTGCAACGTCGAGGCAGAATTACTGAAGATACCATCGCAAAGGTTAAAAGTGTCCCTTTTGTAGCAAAGCTTTATGATGAATACCAATATCAGGAACTGCTTGAAATGGAGCCTCGCACAGCCAAAGATGAGAAGAAATTACAAGACTTAGCAGCTGGGAAAGCCAAGCAGGAGCAGTTGTTAAATGCTCTCCGGCTTGGGATCACTGATAACAGCTACCCTAATTTTGAGGAATTTAGTCAGCTAATCAGAGAGCTATTATCTGAGGTGAAGGTGACACCAGCTAATGTCAATGCTATTGCGCTTGCTATGAGCGAGATGGATAAGACAGCAGAAATTATCACAACGACCAAGAAGGACAAGTTTGGCGAGATAGCAGATGGTATTGTCTATGATAAGACCACCAAGGATAGTGAAATCGTCAAACTGACAGAGGATGTTGAAGACTACTTTGCTCGTGAGGTCTATCCCCATGTACCAGACGCCCACTATTGGTTTGATGAGGAAAAGGGCTATGGAGCTGAGATTCCTTTTACTAGGTATTTCTACCAGTACCAAGCCCCAGAAAGTGCAGATAAGCTCTTAGCAGAGTTCTATGAGCTTGAAGAAGAACTACAAAACCTCTTGGAGGAGCTCAAACATGATTAGGATGAAAGAGAGTGGCATTGACTGGATTGGGCAGATACCAGAAGAGTGGAAAATTTCGAAAATTAAATTTACGACTCAGCTTAATGGTAGAATCGGTTGGCAAGGATTAACATCAGCTGAATATAAAGAAGAAGGCCCATATTTGATTACAGGGACTGATTTTCAAAATGGAACAATTAATTTTGAAACAGCTGTACACATTGATGAAAGACGTTGGTCAGAAGCTTCACAGATTCAGGTTAAAAATGGTGATTTGCTGATTACAAAAGATGGGACGGTAGGTAAAGTAGCTATTATCTCAGGGCTTGATGGTAAAGCTTCGTTAAATAGTGGTGTATTACGGATTCAAACAATAGAAGAGATTGATAGAAGATTTTTATATTATGTTTTACTATCAGATGAATTTTGGATGTGGTTTAACTATACAAATTCAGGGGCTAGCACTATTTTACATTTATATCAAAATGTATTTGACGAATTCACTTTTACCTTTCCCCAAAAAAATGAACAACAAAAGATTGCTGATTATCTAGACAAGAAAATAGCTCAGTTAGATAGGGTAAAAAGATTACTTGAAAAGCAAATTCAAAAACTCAAAGACTACCGAGCTAGCTTGATTTATGAGATCGTCACAAAAGGACTGGATCAAACAGTCCCTATGAAAGATTCAGGAATCGACTGGATTGGACAAGTGCCTGAAGGGTGGGGAGTAAAGCCACTTAAGTATTTAACTGAATTTAAAAATGGTTATGCATTTGATAGCAAAAATTTAACTATGGAGCAAACTGGTGTCAAGGTTATAAGAATTGGAGATTTTAAATCATCTGGTATAGATTTTAATGCAGCATTAAATGTTTTTACTAGTTTTAATAGTAAGTTAGACTTTTACAGAGTTAAAAAAAGTCAAATTTTAATAGCCATGAGTGGTGCAACTGTAGGTAAAATATCATTTGTTAATCAGGAACCTAATGTATATAGTGTTATAAATCAACGCGTAGGGATTATAGAATCTAAGATAAACAAATGGATATATTACTGTTTATCTACTGATTCCTTTATGAGCTACATTCAATTGAATTCAAATGGTTCAGCCCAACCTAATATATCTTCTAGTGAAATATCCGATTTTAAAGTTGTAATTCCTGATGATGTAGCAATTCAAAGATGTGTAAAATATCTAGATAACCAATTTGATAATATCAATAAACTAATTCAAATAAAAAACAAGCAAATTAAAAATATTAACAAACAACGACAAACTCTTATTTATGACTATGTGACAGGGAAAAGGAGAGTGTAGATGGTTATAGAACGCGAATTCAAGTGTCTGTTTTATAAAGTTGTTTCTAAAGAAAATGCCGTTTCAAAGATTAATGCTTTTTTTGCTGAGATTAATCCAACGAAACCACTTAGTACAGAATCTATTGGAAATCTATCTTATTATTTACGTAGCGATATTCGAAAAACGGATACTTATTTATTATTTACTATTGCAAAAGTTGATTTGAATCAAGATATTCAGATAGATGATATTCAGACTCAAAATAGAGATATAGTAGAAAAAGAAGATACCGAAGGAATAGCTAATGACGCTCAATTTTTATATGATTTCAACAATAGCATTTTAGTTCAGAAACGCGGTAAATCTCAAACTACAATAGAAGAATTAAGAAAATTCATAGCCTTAAAGGTTGGTATTGATTATAGAGAATTCGAATTTAATATTATAAAGGATAAAAATGCTATTGAAAATCTAAATAACATGCGACATATCCATGACGTTGTTTTTTCAATTGCTATTCCAGAAAATTTATCGTTATTCTCAGAGCAAGTAAAAGATATTAATAGTGGTGTTGAATTTGCTAAAGAGATGTCGGCACAAAGTATGGAAATGAGAATAAAGGGAGCTAGTTTAAATAAAAATAGAATTAAACGCGCTGTAGACGAATTGTGTTCGTATAAAAATAACCAGAATATGAAGATCCGAACTATGTCTGTTTATGGTGATTCAGAGATAATTGATTTAGTAACTCATAAGTTAAACTATTATGAAAAATATTATCTAGATGAAGTTGATAACAATGTCTTTTATGATAAACTTGAAAGAGCTTATAAAGTAAGGGAAGAGTATTTGAATGATTACTAAAATTAGAAAACATGAGAAAAAAATATTTTTTTTCCTTTCTTTGTTAGTAGCTTTGTATTTTTTGATATGTCCAATCAAATTGTCCGTTTTTCAGAATTATGCAGATTTTCTATCATCTATTCAAAATGTCCTTATTTTTATATCAGGTGTACTTATAGCTTCATTTAGTATTACTTCATTTTTATCGGACAATCCATTTATCAAAAAACTAAAAACTCTGAATTTAGACTTGCTAATAATGAAACAACTTTTTGATCTGTCGATTTTATCAGTACTATTATTAATTTTTCCTTCTATTTTTATATCTCTTGAACAAAATAACTCAGTAAATATTGTACATGTGGGTATGAGCATCTTTATCGGAAGTTTATTGTATTTCGTTTTATCGCTATGTAGTTTAGTATTAACTTTTAGAAAGATTCTATGTTTAAGTTTAGATAGTGAAAAGGAAAAAAGAAAGACTAATTAGATATTTGTAAGTAATGGGGACATAATTGGGAATAGTGAGTTTTATAAGACTAATGTGTATGGCCTACCTATTATTTCTGTTTATTATCCTTCCGTTAATCTGAAAACATCGTTCCGTTATTCCTCGTATTGTTCCGAACTATGGTATAATAGAGGGAGAAAGTGAGGAGTGCTCATGTATATGACAGTGAGGCAGGCAGCTAATCTCTGGGGTATTTCTGATCGTCGCGTTCGGTCTCTGTGCAGTCAGGGAAAGATTTCGGGTGCTGTCCAAGAAGGGCGTTTGTGGAGGATTCCCTCAGATGCCAGAAAGCCAGCAGATGGCCGTTATAAAAAAGTCGAGAGTCTCTTGCCCTTGATTGATGAAAAGATGATGCAGCTGTCAAAACTTCGCCCTTTGACGGATGGAGAGCTGGAGCGGCTGAATGAAGAGTTCACAGTCGAATATACTTATAACTCAAATGCCATTGAGGGCAATACTCTGACCTTGCGTGAGACAGATTTGGTCCTGCGTGGATTGACTATTGACCAAAAGCCTTTAAAAGATCATATGGAGGCAATCGGTCATCAGGAGGCTTTTCAGTATGTTCAAAGGCTTGTTGAGGAGAACCAGCCTTTGTCGGAACAGATGATAAAGGATATTCATTATCTAGTATTAGCGGATAAAAAAAATGACCGAGGTATTTATCGCAGAGTCCCAGTGCGCATCATGGGAGCAGCTAATGAACCGGCTCAGCCTTACATGATTGCTCCATTGATGGAGAAGCTCCTAGTGGATTATGCTGCAAGTCAGGAAAATATGGTGACCAAACTAGCTCAATTTCATATTGCCTTTGAGAGTATCCATCCCTTTATTGACGGCAATGGCCGAACAGGTAGGCTCTTGGTGAATTTAGAGCTGATGAAGGCGGGCTATCCTCCGATTGATATAAAATTTATGGATAGATTGGCTTATTACCAAGCATTTGACGACTTTCATTCAAAAGGAAGTTTATCGACAATGGAGGGTTTATTTGCCAAATATATCAATGAAAGATTGGATATGTATTTGGAGATTCTATCTCTTGCTGATAAAGGATAAGGAGAGTAGATGGCAAATTTAGATATTACTGAGCGTTATGATTTTCAGCAATGGATTTTAAAAGATCTCATTCAGTATAATGGCTATATTCAGCGTGCTCAGTCTGCTTATAGTCAAAGGTTGGCTATGGATATAGATATTTTATGGGAATTTCTGATGTCAACTCAAGAAGAAACTGTCGAAAAACTCTTGAAGCGTTTTGATAGAGAGACTATTCTCAATTTGATTAATCAAGAAATTATCAAAGGTGGTCTTCTATTTGCCTTAAAAGATGGAGTGTATATTGAGAATAAAAAACTTCGCCTTATGTACCGCAGACCAGCAACAGACTTTAATGAAAAGGCTAGTCATCAGTATAATTTAAATCGCTTGACAGTAATGGAAGAAGTGGTCTATAAGGACCAAGAACGTATTGACTTAGTCATCTTTCTTAATGGCTTAGCCTTGTTTGCTATTGAGTTGAAACTAAATTCAAGTGGCCAGTCTGTCCAGGATGCCATTAAGCAGTTAAAAGGACGTGATGTTAAAAATCGTCTTTTCCGATTTAATGCAGGAGTATTAGTTAGTTTTGCGGTTGACTGGATGGAAGTCTATATGACAACTCAGCTTAAGGGATCAGATACCTACTTCTTGCCTTTTAATAAAGGAAAGGGTGAAGGGATTGACCAAGGAGCAGGGAATCCCCAGAATAATCAGGGGCCAGAAACAGAATATCTATGGCGAGATTTGCTGAAGAAAGAAAGTATCCTACAGTTGATTGAACGTTTTATCTTTTTAACGCCTGATAAAAAGGATATCATTTTTCCGCGTTATCAGCAGAGACGAGCAGTTAATCGTATTTTAGAAGATATGCGAGTCAACCATACCGATAGAAACTATCTGATTCAGCATTCTGCGGGGTCGGGTAAAACAAATACGATTGCTTGGTTGGCACACAGCTTAGTTAGTCTTCATGATGAAGAAAATCAAAATATCGTTGATACCGTTTTGGTTGTTACTGACCGTATCGTTGTTGACCGTCAACTTCAAGATGCTATTCGTTCTATTGAGCATCAGCCTGGTGTGATTAAGGTTATGGATGATAAGGCTACTTCTAGCGACTTAGCAGATGCACTTGCTGGGAATACAAAAATTGTTGCGACCACTATCCATAAGTTTGCACAAATAAATAAATCAAACTGGATGTCTGTGAGTGTAACAGCAGAAAAGAAATTTGCCATTTTGATTGATGAGGCGCATAGTTCTACGACTGGCTCCTATATGAGTGCAGTCAGTCAGGTATTGACTGAAACGGATATAGAGAACGGGACAATGGATGAGCCACAAGAAGTGTCAGTCGGCGATGCGATTGAACAGGAAATTGCCCGTACAGGGAAACAAGACAATATTTCTATTATTGCATTTACAGCGACACCTAAAGCTACTACATTGCAGTTATTTGGCTCTACTAGACCAGATGGTTCAAAGGTTCCTTTTGACTTGTACAGTATGAAGCAGGCTATTGAGGAAGGTTTTATTTTAGATGTTCTCAATAACTACACCACTTATAAAACATACTACAAGCTAAATAAGGCGGTCGAAGAGGATCCTGAACTCAAAACGACAGTGGCAAAGCGGAAAATTGCTAAATTTGTGGAGCTATCTGATGAAAATATTCATCAAAAGGTCGAAATTATCATGGACCATTTTATTACTCATGACATCATGGCTGATTTAGGTGGACATGGAAAGGCAATGATTGTAACTTCAGGACGTGAGGCAGCTGTCAAATACCAACAAGCTTTTAAGAAATATTTAAAAGAGCATCATATTACTAGTATCGGAGCGGCCGTCGCTTTTTCAGGAAGGTTGAGCCTTGATGGAGCTGAATTTAGCGAATCTTCTATGAATGGCTTTAGTGAAGATAAGCTCAAAAGTAAGTTTGATACTGATGATTATCAAGTGCTAATCGTTGCAAATAAATATCAAACGGGCTTTGACCAGCCTAAATTATTGGCTATGTATGTAGATAAAAAGTTGCGTGATGTAGCAGCAGTACAGACTTTATCTCGTTTGAATCGTATTGTAAAAGGCTATCACAAAAAGACTTTTATTCTTGATTTTAAAAATACCTATGAGGATATCAATAGAGCTTTTGCTCCCTACTACCGAGAAACAATTTTGACTGAAACGATTACTCCGAGCGATGTATTTGATTTAGATGCTAAAATTGAAAGTTATGGAATAGTAGATAATGATGATGTCCATGCCTACAATCAATTCTTATATCAAGAGAAACGTTCCAGCCGCGATAAACAAAAGATGCTCGCTCTACTGTCAAACGGGTATGCACGAGTGCAGCGTTTTGATGAAAAAGAACAAGTAAATATCCGTAAAGTTATTCGTGGATTTTTACGGATGTATACCTTCTTGATTCAGGCTACAGCTTATCAAAATGAATTGCTTCATGAACGATACAATTATCTGCAAGGTCTTGTGAAAATGATTGATGTCCGATTGGGAGGGAATGATTTCACTATTGCTGATAAGATTGTTGTAGATTATATGAAACACAAACAAACCGGTTTTTACACTGTGGCAGAGTTAGAGGGAAATTATTCGGTGACACTAAATAAGCCGAATTTATCAAATGTTTCTGTAGAACAAGAGAAAAAATTGTCTGAAATCATTGAAGAAATTAATGAGCAGCTTGATTTAGATATTGATGATCAAATTGCTGTTAGCGGGGCAGTCTCAATTAGGGAATTGATGAAGAAGAATCCTAAATTGAAGCAATCAGCTTTAGTAAACTCTCGCGAAGATTTCGAATTTTCATTTGAGGATGAAATTGATAAAGCTTTAACTGATGGTTACACCCAAAATCAAGATTTCTTTGGAGTGCTATTGAGTAATGAAGATTTCAAAAAGCGTATTGCAAAGATTTTTATTGATGATGTTTACCAAAGTTTTAAAAAGAGTGGTGATTAAAAATTCTATTAGGAATAACAAAAATTACACAAGCAAATTTGTCTATTCTAAAAACAGGTAAGGCTAAAGGTATTCGCTTTGCAACCTTGCTGGCCATCTGTGAAACGCTGGATTATCAGCCTAATGATATTTTAGAGTATATTTCTGACTAATAATAGGAGATAGAAAGGAGCTTTATGCCTGAATTACCTGAAGTGGAAACGGTTCGGCGGGGGTTGGAGCGTTTGGTTGTTGGCAAGACAATTGAGCAGGTGCAGGTCCGTTATGCCAAGATGATTGGCACGGGAGTGGACAGCTTTATCCACGACTTGCCAGGCCAGACCATTGAAAAGATTGGCCGTCGGGGCAAGTATTTGCTTTTTTATCTGACGGGTGGAGTGCTGATTTCCCATCTACGAATGGAAGGCAAGTATCTTTTTTATCCTGATGCGGTGCCTGAGCGCAAGCATGCCCATGTCTTTTTCGAGATGACAGATGGTGGGACGCTTGTTTATGAGGATGTCCGCAAGTTTGGGACCATGGAGCTGTTGAGAAAGGATCAGCTGGAGGCTTATTTTGCTGCCAGAAAGCTTGGTCCTGAGCCGACAGAGGCGGACTTTCTTTTGCCGCCTTTTGCAGCAGCTTTGAGTCGTTCTAAGAAGCCCATCAAACCCTATTTGCTGGAGCAAACCTTGGTCGTCGGTCTGGGCAATATCTATGTAGATGAGGCTCTTTGGCGGGCGCGGATTCATCCGGCAAGACCAGCAGCTAGTCTAAAGCCTGCTGAAGTCAAGCGGCTGCGTGAGCAGATTATAGAAGTTTTGCAGCTTGGAATTGAAAAGAGGGGATCGACCATTCGGACCTATCGCAATGCTTTGGGTGAAGATGGCACCATGCAGGATTTTTTGCAGGTCTATGGGAAGACTGGACAACCCTGTGCTAGATGTGGCAGCCCGATTGAAAAAATTAAGCTGAGTGGACGCGGTACTCATCTCTGTCCTCACTGTCAGAAAGCGAGGTAGCTACCATGGCAAGAATTATTGGTATCACTGGCGGCATTGCCTCTGGTAAGTCAACAGTGACAGAGTTTTTGAGGCGGCAGGGCTACCAAGTCATTGATGCGGATCAGGTGGTTCATGAGTTACAGGAGCCTGGGGGACGGCTTTATCAAGCTCTTTTATCCGCTTTTGGTCCAGCTATCTTACAAGAAGATGGGCGCTTGAATCGACCCAAGCTGGGAGCTATGATTTTTGGGAATCCCGAACTTTTGGCCCAGTCCAGTCAAATACAAAATCAGATTATCCGTGAGGAACTGGCTCACAGGCGTGACCTACTAGCAGAGACGGAAGATATCTTTTTCATGGATCTTCCCCTCTTGTTTGAGCAGGGTTATGAGTCCTGGTTTGACCAAATCTGGCTGGTGGATGTGACGGAGGAAACTCAGCTCAGTCGCCTTATGACTCGAAATGCTCTTAGTCAGAAAGAGGCTGAAAAACGCATAGCTGCTCAGCTATCTCTTCAAGAAAAACGAAATAGAGCAGACGTACTTATTGATAATAATGGCCCGCTAGAGCTTACTCAAGAGCAACTTCGCGATACTTTGCAAAAACTAGAAAGAAGATGATTTTATTACAAATCAAGTAAATTGGAAACACAATCTTTGGATTGCCTGGTTGGGAAATTTTTTTGTTGGAGCTAGTCTATCTTTGGTCGTTCCTTTTATGTCCCTTTTTGTGGAAGAATTAGGAGTGCGTGGCCATATGGTTGATCTATATGCAGGAATTGCTGTATCGAGCTCAGCCATGACAGCAGCTTTTCTCTCGCCGGTTTGGGGAAGTTTAGCAGACAAATATGGTCGTAAACCCATGATGATTCGGGCTGCACTGGCTATGACCTTTACTATGGGGGGAATGGCATTTGTACCAAGTGTTTTTTGGCTGATTGTCTTACGGCTTTTAAACGGTGTTTTTTCTGGCTATGTTCCAAATAGTACAGCCTTAATCGCTAGTCAGGCTCCCAAAAAGTATTCTGGCTATGCTTTAGGAACTTTATCGACTGGTGTGGTCGCAGGAACCTTGATGGGGCCACTATTAGGAGGTTTTGTAGCACAAAGCATCGGAATTCGAAATGCCTTTTTGCTTGTTGGCTTATTTCTTTTCATTGTCACTCTTTTGACAATCTTCTATGTAAAAGAAGACTTTGAACCGGTGGCTAAAGATAGACAGCTGGCAACCAAGGATCTTCTAGCTGAGCTACCCCATAAATCTATTTTGTTTGCCTTGTTCTTAACTAGCATGGTGATTCAAATGTCTGCTCAATCTATTTCTCCTATTTTGACTCTTTATATTCGATCCATGGGGCAAACAGAGAATCTGATATTTGTCTCTGGACTTATTGTGTCGGCTATGGGAGTTTCTAGTATTTTGTTTTCTAGTCATCTTGGAAAATTAGGGGATAAGATTGGGAACCACCGTCTCCTACTTTTGGCACTTTTGTACAGTTTTGTTATTTATCTATTCTGTGCATGGGCTAAAACGCCATGGGAATTGGGCTTTTTGCGTTTCTTATTTGGTATGGGAACAGGTGCATTGTTACCTGGAGTCAGCTCTCTGCTTAATAAGCTTACACCTACAGAAGGGATTTCTAGAATATTTAGCTATAATCAAACCTTCTTTTATATTGGTGGAGTCGTAGGACCAATAATGGGTTCCGCCATTGCGGTCAGCCTCAGCTACCACTGGGTTTTCTATGTGACGGCAGGTTTGGTCTTGCTAAACTTTTTCGTTTTGTTTATTTGTTTTAGAAAATATTTAGGAGTGAGAGAAATCAGTGCGGGTTAAAGTAAATCTCAAATGTTCTTCCTGTGGCAGTCAAAATTATCTGACCAGTAAGAATAGTAAAAACCATCCAGAAAAGATTGAAGTGTTAAAATATTGTCCTAAAGAAAGAAAAGTAACTTTACATCTTGAATCTAAATGATTTTTATGATAAAATAGATAAGATTTTAAGGAGTTTGTATTTATGTATAATCTATTATTAATGATTCTATTAATTTTGTCAGTCATTATTGTCATTGCAATCTTTATGCAGCCAACAAAAAACCAATCTAGCAATGTTTTTGACGCCAGCGCTGGTGATTTATTTGAACGACCAAAAGCGCGAGGTTTTGAGGCTGTTATGCAGAATTTGACCGGTGTTCTCGTCTTTTTCTGGTTAGCGGTTGCCTTAGCGTTGACAATCTTATCTAGTAGATAAAATGGGCTCTGACTTTGTCTTAGCCTTTTTTTAAAGTTAAAAATAGGCTATAAAAAAGTTTAATGGAGCAAAGAAGAGAAAAAGTATGAAATCAGAAATAATTCAATATTTAGAAACGAGACAGCAGGCTAGCGTGGATGAGCTAGCAGCTGCTCTTGGGAAAGAGTCTTCCAAGGACTTTAGTGGCTTGGTCAAGACCATCTCCCAGATGGAAAGAAAGCATCATATTCGCTTTGATGACAAGGGGCGGATTGAGCTGTATGAGAAGAAAAAACAGGAGCGTCTGACGCTCAAGGGTGTTTTTCATGCCCACAAGAATGGTTTTGGTTTTGTCACCTTAAATGAAGAAGAGGATGACCTCTTTGTTGGCCGTAATGATGTCAATCATGCCATTGATGGCGATACAGTGGAAGTAGTCATTACTAAGGTGGCAGACCGTATCAAGGGAACATCTGCTGAAGCTAAGATTATCGATATTTTGGAGCACAGCCTGACTTCAGCAGTTGGCCAGCTGGTTCTGGATGAGGAGAAACCCAAGTATGCGGGCTATATCCGCTCGAAAAATCAGAAAATTAGCCAGCCCATTTATGTCAAAAAACCGGCCATGGTTTTGGATGGCACAGAAGTGCTCAAGGTTGCTATTGAAAAATATCCAACCAAGAAACACGATTTCTTCGTGGCTAGTCTGGTTGATGTGGTCGGTCATGTCAACGACCCAGGTATTGATGTACTGGAAGTGCTGGAGTCGATGGACATTGTCTCCGAATTTCCAGAAAAGGTCTTGGAAGAAGCCGAGCGAGTTCCAGATGCACCGACAGAGAGTGATTTGGAAGGACGTTTGGACCTGCGAGATGAGATTACCTTCACCATCGATGGGGCGGATGCCAAGGACTTGGACGATGCGGTTCATATCAAGCGCCTGAAAAATGGTAACTTTGAGCTGGGTGTCCATATCGCAGATGTGTCCTACTATGTCAAAGAAGGCTCTGAGCTGGACAAAGAAGCCCTCAATCGAGCAACCTCTGTCTATGTGACTGACCGCGTAGTACCTATGCTGCCGGAGCGCCTGTCAAACGGTATCTGCTCTCTCAATCCCAATGTGGACCGACTGACTCAGTCAGCTATCATGGAGATTGATGCCAAGGGGCGCGTGGTCAAGCATACCATCACCCAAACTGTCATCAAGACGACCTTTCGCATGACCTACAGCGATGTCAACGACATCATTGCTGGAAATCAGGAAAAAGCTGAGCAGTTCAAGGCTATTGTGCCTAGTATTGACAGCATGGTCCAGCTACATGAGATTCTGGAAAGCATGCGCTTTAAACGTGGTGCGCTTAACTTTGATACCAATGAAGCCAAAATCATGGTCAACAAGGAAGGACGCCCAGTGGATATTGTCCTACGTCAGCGGGGAATCGCTGAGCGCATGATTGAGTCCTTTATGCTGGTGGCGAATGAGACGGTAGCTGAGCATTTTGCTAAGCTAAATCTGCCCTTCATCTATCGGATCCACGAGGAGCCTAAGGCGGAGAAGGTGCAGAAGTTTATCGACTACGCCTCTAGTTTTGGGATTCGGATATACGGGACGGCTAGCTCTATGAGTCAGCAGGCACTGCAGGATATTATGGAGGCTGTCAAAGACCAGCCTTATGAGGATGTCCTGTCTATGATGCTTTTGCGCTCCATGCAGCAGGCTCGCTACTCTGAGCACAATCACGGCCACTATGGTCTGGCAGCGGAGTTTTATACGCATTTCACCAGTCCGATTCGCCGCTATCCGGACCTTCTGGTTCATCGGATGGTGCGGGATTATGGACAGTCTAAAGAAATAGCAGAGCATTTTGAGCAAGTGATTCCAGAGATTGCCAGTCAGTCTTCCAGCCGAGAGCGTCGGGCTATCGAGGCAGAGCGTGAAGTCGAAGCTATGAAGAAGGCTGAGTACATGGAAGAATTCGTTGGAGAAGAGTTTGACGGCGTAGTTTCAAGCGTGGTTAAGTTTGGACTTTTCGTCGAGCTACCCAATACAGTCGAAGGCTTGATTCATGTTACCAACCTGCCAGAGTTTTACAGCTACAATGAGCGGACTATGACCCTGCAAGGAGAAAAGTCCGGCGTAGTCTTCAAGGTCGGTCAGCAAATTCGCATTAAGCTGGTCCGAGCGGATAAGGCTACAGGTGAGATAGACTTTGAATACCTGCCTAGTGAATTTGATCTGGTAGAAAAGACAAGTAAGAGTGGTAGGGGCAAGTCAGGCAGAAAGAGACGCCGTGAGGATGACAAGCGCAGCCATTCTTCCAAAGAAAAAGGCAATAGAGATAAGAAAGATAAGAAGTCCAAGAAGGGCAAGAGCCAGAAGGCATTTTACAAGGAAATAGTCAAGAAAGGAGCCAAGCATGGTAAAGGGAGAAGGAAAGGTCGTCGCGCAAAATAAAAAGGCCAGACACGACTACACCATTGTAGACACCATCGAGGCTGGCATGGTACTGACCGGGACGGAAATCAAGAGTGTCCGTGCCGCCCGCATCAATCTTAAAGACGGCTTTGCCCAGATTAAGAACGGCGAGGCCTGGCTCAGCAATGTCCATATCGCACCTTATGAAGAGGGCAATATCTGGAACCAAGAGCCTGAGCGCCGCAGAAAACTGCTGCTGCATAAGAAGCAGATCCAAAAGCTGGAGCAGGAGACCAAGGGAACCGGAATGACGCTGGTGCCGCTCAAGGTCTATCTCAAGGACGGCTATGCTAAGCTCCTTCTGGGCCTAGCTAAAGGGAAGCACGACTATGACAAGCGCGAGTCAATCAAACGTCGCGAGCAAAACCGCGATATAGCAAGACAGATGAAGAACTTTAATACAAGATGAAAGACTGGGCGACCGGTCTTTTTTATCTCTTCTCTTTCCGTCCATTGCCATAAATAGGCTAAAAGTACACAAAAGAACCATTAAATCAAAATAATATAGAATAAACAAACACTTTTGTAATAAATATTGTAAACGCTTGCAAAAATACCTTTATATAGTATACTGAGGATGGAATGTTTTGGTATTATGGTTTATACTACTTAGACTGGGACTTGATTCCAGCCCTGCAGATAGTCAAAAGGAGATAGACTATGAAGAAAATACTGCTCAGACTAATGTTCCTTGCAATGTTAGTTGCTCTTTTGCCTGTTCAAGTTGCACAGGCTTGTTCTGCGTTTATTGTCGGTAAAGACCTGACAGCAGATGGCTCTACTCTATTTGGTCGGACAGAGGACTATCCCTACGCCCCTGACGGTGGTCGGCACAATCAAAACTATGTAGTTGTGCCAGCTAAGACCTATAAAGATGGCGATAAGATAGAAGATGAGTCAAATGGCTTTACCTATCCGCATTTGGCGAATGAAATGAAATACACAGCTGTCTACGACTCTGATCGTGACAACGGAAGTAACGGGAACTTCGCTGCGCATGGCTTTAATGAACTTGGTGTAGCTATGACAGCGACCGTTTCAGCAACACCAAACGATAAAGTGTTAAAAGAAGATCCACTTGTAAAAGATGGTCTTCAAGAAGCATCATTAGTTGACCTTGCTTTGCCTCGTGCGAAAACAGCACGTGAAGTTATTGAGACAGTCGCGAAAGTTCTGGATGAAAAAGGGTCAGCAGAAGGAAATATCATCGTTGCAGCAGATAAAAATGAGCTATGGTACATGGAAATCCTGTCTGGTCACCAATATGTAGCCATCAAATTCCCAACGAATAAGTATGCTGTCTTTGCGAACACTTACTATCTTGGTCACGTTGACTTGAACGATAAGGAAAATGTCATTGCTTCTAAAAATGTGGAAGAAGTAGCTAAAAAAGCAGACAACTATAAGACCGACAAAGATGGCAACTTTATGATTGCTAAATCATACGGACCTGATAAATATATGGAACGTAACCGTTCTCGGACTTATGCAGGTATCAAGTGGATGGACCCACAAGCAAAAGTAAATTATGACGATGAAGCTTTTGATCTCTTGCGCGAACCAACTGATCCAAATAAGAAATACACGGTTCATGATGTGATCGCGGAACAAAGAAATCGTTTTGAACACTTGCCAGAATATAAGGCTGATGATTTGGTTGAAGTTGGTAAGAAAATAGATACCAATGTTTATAAGTATGCTTTAGGTAACGAAAATGTAATCGACGCCCACGTTTATCAAATCAAACCAAACCTACCAAATGCCTTTGGCGGTGTTATGTGGCTAGGTCTTGCACAAAGTCGCAACACACCATATGTACCATTCTATGGTAATGTAGAAGATACTTACGAAGCTTTCAAGAACCGTTCTACTAAATATGACGGAAAATCTTGGTATTGGACTGTTTGGCATATTGACCAAATGGTTATGAAATATCCAGAAATCTTTGGTAACAGCATTCAAGAAAAATGGAAAGAAAAAGAAGCTGAATGGGATAAAGAACAAACCGAACGCGACGCCAAATATGCAAACTACACAGATGAACAAGCCAAAGCCGCTGGACCTGAAGTGACTAAGGAAGCCTTGGAACGCTCAGAAAAAATCTTTAAGGAAATCAAAGCAGTCGAAGCTGAGATGGAAGAAAAGATCAAGAAGGAAAAAGGTCAAGATGCAGACCTTGTCTATACAGGCTATAACAAGGCAAATCTCTTGGCAGATGCCAAAAAAGGTAAGGAAAAAGACAAAGCTAAGGAAAGTGATACCAAGAAAGAAAACTCTGAAACTAAGAAGAGCGATTCTAACCAGTACGGTTTGTGGATAGTCATAGCCTTAGTCGTTGTTGTAGGTGGCTTTATTGCCTTCAAACAATTTAGCAATAAGAAAGAAGACTAAGTTTTTCTTATCTATTCTGACTAAAGAACCGAGTTCCGATACTCGGTTCTTTTTCCATTTCTAGCTTTAACTGCTCAAAGGTTTGGTATTTTCTTAATTTTGATGTGCAGGTAAGCTTGTCAAGAGGACGATTTTTCGGTATGATTAAAAAGAAATCAGATTGCTTGGAAGGAATTATATGATGCAAGATTTAGTTATGTATAAACGTATGCCCATTTGGACTGCAGAAACTATGCCAGAAGCTGTGCAGCGCAAGCATAATACCAAGGTAGGTACTTGGGGGAAAATCACAGTCCTTACTGGAGAATTAAAATTTATTGAAATGATTGAGAATGGGGAAGAGTTGGCTGAGCACATTTTTAAAGCTGGAGAAGACAATCCCTATGCCCAGCCCCAGGCTTGGCATCGTGTTGAAGCCTTGACTGACGATCTCGAATGGTACTTAGAGTTCTATTGTTTACCTAAGGATTACTATGCAAAGAAATATGGTCTGACGCCTGTGCATTCAGAGGTACTGGAAGCTGCAGAAACTGTAAAACCTGGAAAAGCTTTGGATTTGGGCTGTGGCCAAGGAAGAAATGCTCTCTTTTTGGACCAGTTGGGATTTGATGTAACTGCGGTAGATGTTAATCCTTTATCATTGGACAATCTTGCATCTATTATCGAAGCAGAAGATCTGAATATGTTAGCTGGAACTTATGACATTAATTCTGCAAATCTGACTCAAAAGTATGATTTTATTGTATCCACTGTAGTCTTTATGTTCTTGAATCGTGAACGTGTTCCTGAGATTATCCGCAATATGCAAGAGCAAACAAACCCAGGTGGCTATAATCTTATCGTCTGTGCCATGGATACAGAAAGTCATCCATGTCATATGCCTTTCTCTTTTACCTTCAAGGAAGGAGAGCTACGTGAATACTACAAGGATTGGGAATTCATCAAATATAATGAAGATCTAGGCAGACTTCATAAGGTTGATGAAAATGGCAATCGAATCCAGCTTCAATTTGCGACGATGCTGGCTAAAAAGAAATAAATAATAATGGAAGTATTAGTTTTGCTAGTATTTCCAATTTTTTTAAGTTTTGCAAAAAAATTTTTATACAGCTTGATGGAAATGTTTGTAAATTTATACAAGAACCTCAAGTGAAAAATTAAATTTACAAAGTAATCAGAATTTTTCTTAGGTGAATTTATTCATTTTTTCTGTAGAAGTCTATTTTGAAAACGCTTGCAAGAGTAGAAAGAGAATAGTATACTAAACATGTGGTATTCGGTTTACCAATTAATATATAAAGGAGAAACTGATGAAAAAGAATCTTTTCAGATGGCTTGTTACAGCCATGATGCTTCTTATACTCTTTCCTTTCCAAGTCGTCCAAGCTTGTACGGGCTTTATCATTGGGAAGAATTTGACGACCGATGGTTCGACTCTATATGGCAGAACAGAGGACTTAGAGCCCAATCACAATAAAAACTTTGTTGTGAGGGAGAGAAAGAATAATAAAGCTGGTGATAAATTCGTAGATGAAACCAACGGCTTTAGCTTTGATTTACCGTCTGTTAGTTACAAGTATACGGCAGTTCCAGATGTGACTCCAGAACAAGGTGTCTTTGATGAGGCTGGCTTCAACGAGGAAGGAGTTTCTATCTCTGCGACCGTCTCAGCAAGTGCCAACGATGATATTCAGAAAAAAGATCCTTACGTTAAGGATGGTATTGCCGAGTCAGCTATAACTTCTGTAGTTCTACCTCATGTCAAAACGGCTAGAGAAGGAGTAGAGCTCCTAGCAAAAATTGTTAGAGAAAAGGGGGCAGCTGAAGGAAATATTATAACGATTGCAGACAAGACTGGTGTTTGGTATATGGAGATCCTTTCTGGGCACCAATACGCAGCAATCAAGTTTCCGGATGACAAATACGCTGTCTTTCCTAACACCTTCTTCCTTGGCAATATAAATGTAAATGATACAGAAAATACTATTGCTTCAGCAGATCTTGAGAAAACAGCTCGTGATGCTGGAACTTACAAAGAAGTTAATGGGGCATTTCATATAGCTCAATCGTATAATCCGCCTTTGGCTGAAGCGAATCGTTCTAGGGTTTGGTCTGGTATCAAGGCTTTGAATCCAAATGCAGATGTAAAATATGACGATGAATATTTTGAACTCATGCACTCAACCAATGACAAGCTTAGTCTACGAGATGCTATGAATTTGCAACGGAACCGCCTAGAGGGAACAGATTTTAAACCGCTTGATCAGATGGAGCTAGATGGTAAAGGAATTCCAGATAAGAAAAAGGCTGATCCTGTTTATAAGTATCCGATCTCCAATCCTAATGTCATGGAAGCACATATCTTCCAGCTAAAAGATAATTTACCTGCTAAAACAGGAGGAGGCATTTTCTGGCTTTCTATGGGAAGTCCGCGAAATGCACCATACCTACCTTACTATGCAAATATCAACAATACTTATCAGGCTTATCAAGAAATGAGCACAGCCTATAATGAAAATTCTTGGTATTGGACAGTTAGCCGTATCAATGATCTAGTAGCTAAATATCCTGATTTATTTGAAGATGGCTCTATCCGTAGTGAGATTGAACGTCTAGAAACCCAATGGATGGAAGAGCAGGCTGCTTATGATAAAGAACAAATTAGCCTTGCTAATCAACCAGAAGAAGCCAGTCTAAAAGCAACAAAACTTACTATGGAACGGGCGGAATCAGTCTTTAAGCACCTCAAGGAAATTCAGAAAAAAGCTGAAGACAAGGTAGTAAGTGAATATGGTATTAAAGCCCTAAAAGAAATTGAGGAATCAGAAGATTCTAATACCGAAGAAACCATTCGTCTGGAAGATTTTGATTACGATATTGCTTTGGCTGGAGGAATCTTTGTTCTGACTGTTGTTGGAATAGTGATCTATCTCGTAAAACGCAAAAATAAAAAAGGAGCAGACAGTCATGAATAAAACAAGAAGAATTGCTCTCTATATTTATTTGGTATTAGCAGGTATTGGCTTGCAGTTTGAATTGGGAGACATGGCAGATAAGGACATCACCTTAGAGGCTGGACGTGACCTCATCCTTAATCTAGCTGTTTTAGCGGCCTTCTTCCTACCTATCTATTTCTTAATTAAAAAGCTTGCCAAAAAGTTATCTGTAGAGACCATTGTTCTCGGAACTGCCCTTTTT
The DNA here is from genome assembly GCF_030439935.1 of Streptococcus sp. SG1. Lineage (NCBI taxonomy): Bacteria > Bacillati > Bacillota > Bacilli > Lactobacillales > Streptococcaceae > Streptococcus > Streptococcus sp. SG1. Next base: position 26,285 of record NZ_JAQFJC010000006.1, read on the forward strand.
GGAGGTGCATTTATTGCAGGCTGGCTTAGCTTTGCAGGTAATAGCCTGATTGACATTATTAATTCAAATTTCATTAAAGATCCTGCAGTTTTTAATGACTGGACCAATGCATTGACGGCTCCTTTTGCTGAGGAATTTTTCAAGGCCTTGACTGCCTTTGCAGCCCTTTATATTTTGGGTAAAAAAGATCTCCAATCTGTCTTAATTGCTGGAATGAGCTCTGGTTTTGGTTTCCAAGTCATAGAAGATATTGGTTATGTATCCAGACAGACTTTTGGTGGAGAAAATAGCGGTGCTTTAGAAGCGATTGGTAGAATTGCTGGTGGCTTTGCTTCTCATACGCTCTATACGGCAGTCGTGACTGTTGGGGTCTACCTTCTCTTTTCTAAAGTTTATAAGAAATATCGCCGCTTCGGTCTCTGGTGCGTCGTTTCAACAGTTGTTAACCATTTTATTTGGAACTCTCCATTTTACGAAACAGAACATCGGATCAATCTAGTTGTTGGAGCTTTATTTGCTTTTCTTGCAGCTACCTTTGTAGAGGTTTACCGGCTGGTCATAAAAGAGCATAACTTAAGTTGAATAAACTAAAAACAAGCCTTTAAGTGGCTTGTTTTTAGTTTATTTGAAAAGCAAACTCTGTTTGCGACATATCAGTTAGGTTCAGCATATAATTCTCTCTTCCCAGACTACCAGTATTCCGTGTAAGTAGAAGCTTATGTGACAAAGAGAGCGATAAAGCAGTACCACACCTTGTTATCTCCAATAGTCATAGTTATAAGTAGTCAAAATCATATCAGTGATTTCTTCGGGCTCTTCCTGAGCTCCGCCAGCTATCCAGAGAGAAACAACCCCTTCAACGCTGGATAAGAAAATTTCCAGTGCATATTTCTGGGGGATCTGAAAGTTTCCCTCTAAAAAAAGCTTGGTAGAAACTTCTTGCTTGTCGCTCAGAATGATACTGGTCAGAAACTCCCGGATGGCCTCACGAAAGTTTATATAGTGGCTCCTAGTCAGGGCATTGATAAGCCGTTCATTGGCACGAAGTATATGAAAATTTGCTGTCATTAACTTTTTGGGAGATTCTCTTTCCTCCTCAAAAAAACTATAAAGCTGGGAAATAATGTCACTTTTTAGACTATCAATCATCTGGTACTTGTCCTCATAGTGGAGATAAAAGGTACCTCGGTTAATACCAGCCCGCTTGCAGATCTTGCTGATGGAGATATTCTCAAATTTTTCTTCTGAAAGTAACTGAATCAAGGCTTCTTTGATGTCTTCCTTGGTGCTGGTTTTTCGTTTCTGGACCATTTTTCTTCCTTTTCGCTTAAATCAACACTTTGTTGATTTTTGGTTATTGCTTTTTATCTAAGCTCATTATATAATATCTGTGATTTAGAATCAACACCTTGTTGATTTAAGGAAAAGAGCTTTGAAAAGGAGAGAAATGATATGGCTTACATTGAAATGAAACATAGTTTTAAACGTTATCAGGTAGGTGATACAGAGATTGTTGCCAATAACGATATTTCTTTTGAGATTGAAAAGGGGGAACTGGTCATTATCCTGGGTGCTTCTGGTGCCGGTAAGTCTACGGTGCTCAATATCCTCGGAGGTATGGATACCAATGATGAGGGAGACATCCTGATAGACGGCCAGAATATTGCTGACTACAATTCCCACCAACTGACGGACTATCGTCGCAATGATGTGGGCTTCGTCTTTCAGTTTTACAATTTGGTGCCCAACCTGACGGCTAAGGAAAATGTCGAATTGGCTTCGGAGATTGTCAAGGATGCTCAAGATCCAGTGGCCGTTCTAACTGCGGTTGGTATGGAAAATCGCCTCAATAATTTTCCGGCGCAGCTATCAGGTGGGGAGCAGCAGCGGGTGTCCATCGCTCGGGCTGTGGCCAAGAAACCCAAGATTTTGCTCTGTGATGAGCCGACAGGAGCTTTGGACTACAATACCGGCAAGCAAGTGCTGCAAATCCTGCAGGATATGTCCCGCAATCAAGAAGCTACAGTGATTATTGTGACCCACAATGCAGCCTTAGCTCCCATTGCTGATCGGGTCATCCGCATGCACGACGCGAGAGTCAAGAGTGTTACAGTCAATGAAGCGCCTCAGGATATAAGTACATTGGAGTATTGATATGAAGAGAAAGATTTATTGGAAAGATATTCTGCGCTCCTTCACTAGCTCTAAAGGACGTTTCCTATCTATTTTAATCCTCATGATGCTGGGTTCTCTAGCTCTCGTGGGGCTCAAGGTCGCTCCTCCCAATATGCGCAGAACAGCAACAGATTACTTGAAAGAACAGCGAACCATGGACTTGGCTGTTATGGCGGACTATGGTTTGGATAAGGCGGATCAGAAAGAGCTGGAAGCTATCAAGGGAGCTAATGTCGAGTTTGGCTATCTGACAGATGTCACCGTAGACGAGGAGGCACTCCGAGTATTTTCGAATACTAAAGATATTTCAAACTTTCAAGTGACTTCTGGCCGTCTTCCTAAGAAGGAGCAAGAAATTGCCCTGGCTAGCTTTTGGTCAAAAAAATATAAACTTGGTCAGGAGATTCATCTGACCGAAAAAGCCGGCAGCCGGTCAGTTCTAAAAAACAAGACCTATAAGGTCGTGGGATTTGTCAACTCGGCTGATCTATGGTCTGATAGAAATCTGGGCAATGCGACCAGTGGCAGCGGGGCTTTATCAGCCTATGCTGTAGTCAGCCCCAAGGCCTTTAAAACAGATGTTTACACTCTTGCCCGTCTGCGCTATCATGATTTAGAAAAGCTGGATCCTTTCTCTGCAAGCTATCAGGAGCGTTTGGAGCAGCACCAGACTGCTTTGGACAAGAGTCTGGAAGATAACGGAGCGGCTCGCTTTAAGCGATTAGAGGTAGATGCCAAAAGCACCATTCAGAAGGGCCAAGATAAGATTGCTCAGGCTGAGAGCGAACTGGCCCAAGGTAAAAAACAATTAGAGCAAGCTCAGAGTCAGCTAGATCAGCAAAAAAGCCAGCTAGCAGCAGCCCAAGCCGCTTCTATCCTCCCTCCTGCACAGCTCAGCCAGAGCCAGCAGCAGATTCGGGAAGCTGAGTCCCAGCTCAATCAGAAAAAAGCAGACCTAGCTCAGGCGGAAAAAGACTTATCAGCTAGCAAGGACAAGCTAGCTGACGCTAAGGCAGACTTGAATCGTTTGAAAGAGCCAACCTATCATAGCTATGACCGCAAGTCCCTGCCAGGTGGTAATGGCTATCATATGTATAAAAACTCCATGAATAGTATTGCGTCGATTGGCAATATCTTCCCGGTGGTGCTCTATCTGGTGGCAGCTATGGTGACCTTTACCACTATGACGCGCTTTGTCGACGAGGAGCGAACGAATGCAGGTGTTTTTAAGGCTCTCGGCTATCATAGCCGCGATATCATTCGCAAGTTTGCTCTTTACGGTTTGGTAGCAGGCAGTCTAGGTACCCTCATAGGGATTCTGCTGGGACATTATTTCTTATCGGGAGTGATTTCTTCTATTATTACTAGAGGAATGGTGCTTTCTGCTCCTCACGCATATTTTTATATTTCCTATAGTTTACTGGCCCTTGGGCTTTCCCTTCTTTCCAGCGTTCTCCCTGCCTATTTGGTGGCAAGACGGGAGCTGACAGAAGAAGCAGCTCACTTGCTTTTGCCCAAGCCACCGGTCAAAGGCTCCAAGATCTTTTTGGAAAGACTGTCCTTTATCTGGCGGTGCCTTAGCTTTACTCAGAAAGTCACAGCTCGCAATATCTTTCGCTATAAGCAGCGGATGTTCATGACCATCTTTGGTGTGGCGGGTTCTGTTTCCCTGCTCTTTGCCGGTCTAGGACTCCAATCTTCTATTGGTGGTATTCCAAAACGTCAGTTTGAGGAGATTCTGCGATACGACTTGATTGTCGCTGTCAATCCTGGGGAGAATCAAGCAGAGCAAGACAAGTTGAAAAAGATGTTGGCAGATGGCTCGATTACTGATTATCAGGAGATTCACAGTGAAATCTTGACGGAGAAATACAAAGGAAAAAAAGAAACAGAGTCAATCACTTTAATGGTTACGGACAAGGAAGATTTTGAACCTTTTATTTCTATGGAAAGTCCTGACAACCAGAAAAAGCTGACTCTCAAGGATGGTGTAGTTGTTTCGGATAAACTGGCCCGTATAGCTGGGGTTAGCGCCGGTGGCCGTATAGAGCTGGGTGGCAAGTCTGTCAAGCTCGCAGCAGTCAATGAGAATCATTTTGGCCATTTTGCCTTTATGAAGGCGACTGACTACCAGAAGATTTACGGCAAAAAGCCCGAGAAAAACGCTTATCTAGTGCGACTCAAGAACCCTTCTAGTAAGAATATTGTGGACAAGGCCAATGAATTTATGAGCCTCAAGTCTGTCAAGAGTGTCTCACAAAACGCTAGCATGGTGAAGCAGTTCAACGTTCTAGCTGATTCTCTTAATAATACGATGCTTATTTTGGTGGTGATCTCTGTTCTTCTAGCAGTTGTCATTCTCTACAATTTGACCAATATCAATGTGGCTGAGCGGATTCGCGAGCTGTCCACTATCAAGGTTCTGGGCTTCCATAATAAGGAAGTGACCCTCTATATCTATCGAGAGACCATTATTCTGTCAGTGATTGGGATGGCAGTTGGGCTTCTAGGCGGTTTCTTCCTGCATCGTTTTTTGATTGAGAAGGTTGCGCCTAGCATTATCAGCTTAAACCCTCAAGTCAGTTCCTCAGTCTATCTGTTTCCTCTAACAGCAGTGACTCTTATCCTGACCTTGCTTGGCTTCTTTGTCAACTACCGCCTCAGAAGGGTGGATATGCTGGAAGCACTCAAATCTGTTGATTGATAAAAAAGACTTCAAAACTTTCACTCACTTGTGAACTGCACCCCAAAAGTTAGACAGAAAAATCTAACTTTTGAGGTGTTTTTAAATAAATTAACTTATGAGGAAAACGTTCAAATCTATGAACTTCGAAAACAAGGGCAGAGCTTCAAACTGCTTTAGAAAGTCTGAGATTTTTATGGATACGAGAAGAATTTTAGAGTCTTAGAGAACCTTTGAAAAAGCTACTGTAAACTATCAAATTACTACTATAATAAACGAAATTAAGGTCAAACTAAAAGGACTCAGTCCTGTTCAATACAGAACTAAATCCTTTGGATAAATTAATTGTCTAACTTTTTGGGGTAGTACAAACTTAATGTTCTTTGCGCTGTTTACATTCAAATTTCTCTTGTTTTAGTGTTTGCTTTTATAGATAAGACTGATGTTTTGAGTGTTTTTCGTTCCTCATTCTGCAACTGCAAGAGTTCTTGCGACATAGAAGACAATTTCTGGTCCATTTGCTTTCTAACTGCTCATTGTAAGCGATTCGGATTCTTAATTTTTTAATGTCGCTTTCTTAATAACTCTGATGTGAAAACTAATTGGGGAAATAAAACCTTAAAAAATCTAATGTTTCTTCATCCCTTGGTTCTCGACCTAAGGTCACATGGCAAACTTGGTAATTTTTCTGATATTCTAGTTTGAAAAGATCACGCAAAAATCCATCTTCAAAATAAGCTGCCAAATCGATTGAAATAGTTTTCATAATAGAACCTCTTTTTTAAAAATCCCTAAGAACGGACAACCAAGGAGGAAGGTTTCTGATATGACAGCCTACGTCTGGACTACTAACCGGAACTGTATTGTTATCTTAGTTGGGACTATTATAGCATGGTTTAGCTCTGTCTACATATTTTTTAGATGTGTATTAAAAAAATTTATCGTAGCTAACCAAGAGTCTACACTTTCTTTCATCAATAAACGCCAATCTTTTCGATAACGATGGTTCGGTTGATAAGCAACCGTCAACATATGCCCTGTTTCATGGTATTTTCTAAACAAGATTGATTGTCCATTATAATGCGAGACAATATCATCTATTGCTGATGATGCCTCCCATATTTCATCAACATCGCTTCCTAGTAATAATAAAGGAGATGAAATTTTACTTATATCAATCCGAGCTCTATGATCCTTAGGAATATGTTGTCCAAAAAGCCTGTTTATCAGAAAATTTCCTAGTTGAAATCTTTGATATGGAAGTTCTTTTTGTAAATATGTCCAAGAAGATGAATGAGAGTTGAGTTTTCCCTTTATTCCCTCAAATATTACATTTGAAGGTGAATTGAGTACTAAACATTGAACATCATCCAAAATACTTTGTGCAGCCAGAACGAGTTCTGCTCCTTTAGAGCGACCATATATTCCTATTTTTGTATTATCAACTTGAGGATGATGACATAGAAAATCTTTCGCCTCCTCCAAACATTCTATCGGAATTCTTTCTAAATTTTGGGGTAATCCCTCTAAACCAAAATAAGCTATCGCAAGACAAATATAACCCCTAGAAGATAAAAGTTGGGCAATGTTCTGAGCTTTTTCAATTCTTCCCTCACTACCACTAACAATAATTACGGCCGGCGCCTTTCTTAACTTTTCATCATAAAATAATCGACCTTGAAAATGCTTATCATAAATATCTTGATACCTTATTCCCAGATTCATATAACGCCTTACAAAACTTTTCTCCGCGACCACATCTTTCCCCAGCTTGATTTTAATTTCAATACCAAAACAATCTCGCAATGGAATTCTATCAAGAGAACTGGGTAATCTCCTTTTCCTATTCTTCAACGGTTTCGCATTAAAGAACAAGCCCATCTCTGAAACTCCTTTATAAGATCCCGAAATAGATGCTGTTTGAGAGGTGTCAATCATACCGCCCTGATCAGATAAAAAAATTGCAGTTGATTTCCACATGACATCATGATCTAAAAGTAAGGGAGCATTTATACAGTAATAATCAGACAGGTACATTTCTACACAATACCTTGTCCTTGGTTCTAAACCATTGATAGTAATATAAAAAGATTCATCTGCTAAGTCAGTTTGTGAAATCAGTTCAATGTTTACACTCATATCTTCTCCTTTTGTTAATATACTTAACAACAAAATTTAAAATTTACCGTGACTTTCACCACGGTAATCCTCCCCATATATTTTCAATATCATCCATCAATTTCACAACTGTTTGAAGCTCCTCCTCGCTATAGTTGTTTAAAACTGAAAAGACTGATTCTTCAATATATGCTTGTTGCTCCTTATGGATTTTAAAAACTTCGATGCCTTTTTCAGATAATCTCAAATATTTATTTTTCCCATTATTCGGAGCAAAATCAAAAACAACTAAATTTTTTTGAATTAATCTCCTAACACTTTGAGTTATTGCACTTCTCGAAACTTTTAACAATTCAGATAATTTCACTAGATTTAAAGGCTGATTTTTCCCAATCACAACAATCAAATGTACCTCATTCAACGTAATGGATTTGTCAATACTAATTTTATGTTGATTTTTTTTTAACTGTTCAAACGTTAAAATAAATCTATTGAAACGATTATTAAATGTAATAAATTCTTTTTTATCCATAAACTTCCTTCATTTTGTTAATTATATTAACAAAATGAAGGTTTTTTGTCAAATAAAAAATCTTCCAGATTTGAATATCATACCAAAAGTTTGACAGAAGAAAACTAACTTTTTGGGGGCAGTACAAAAACTTTCACTCACTTGATGGGTGGAAGTTTTTTTGAACTTTGATATAATATTCCTTGTAAAGAAAGAGAAAGACATACGATGACACGAAAAATTGCCTTATTATCCGATGTGCATGGAAATAGCACAGCCTTGGAAGCAGTACTGGCGGATGCGGAAAGCCAGCAGGTGACAGACTATTGGTTTTTGGGGGATTTGCTCCTGCCAGGAACCGGTCGCAGAAATATCTTAGATAGGATGGAGCAACTGCCCATCAGCCTCCAGGTCAGGGGAAATTGGGAAGACAGTCTCTGGCATGCCCTGCACCAAAAGCTGGATTTAGATCGTCCCAGCCATCTCTATCTGACCCGGCTCTGCCATTTTGTCCTTGAGGAAATCAAGCCTGAAGAGATCAACCGTATGCAAGAACTTCCTCTGCAAATCTTGACAGAAGTAGAGGGATTGAAGATTGCGGTCAGCCACCATCTGCCAGATAAGAATTGGGGGCGGGAGTTGATTCATATCGGCGAGCAGAGCGATTTCGACCGCCTTTTTGAGGGAAATGACTGTGCTGTTGCTGTTTATGGTCACATTCACCAGCAGTTTCTGCGTTACGGGACTAAAGGACAATTGATTATCAATCCAGGCTCTATTGGTCAGCCGTTCTTTCTTGATTCAGCCTTGCGTCAGGATCTGCGAGCCCAGTATGCCATTTTAGAGATAGATGAGACGGGTCTGTCTGATGTCGACTTTCGACGCGTAGCCTACGATGTGGAGCAGGAGCTGCGATTGGCGCGGAAGCTCCACTTGCCTTACTATGAGATTTATCAGGAAAGTTTGGTCAATGGTATCCACCATACCCACAATCACGATCTGCTGCGGGAAATCAGTGAGCGGGAAGGCTATGCAGATGAGATTGTAGCTTTCTTAAAGTCTAGTCGTAACTCTTGAAGTTACACCATTTTTGAGCTATAATAAAAATAAAGGAAAATGATAAGGGAGAAGAAGAGATGCAGATTTCTAGCCGTTTTACCATTGCCACTCACATGTTGATTGTTTTGGCTTTGGAGGGAAAAAAACGAAAACTGACAAGTGATATTCTTGCTGGCAGTGTCGGTGTCAATCCAGTTATTATTCGCAAGACCTTGTCCCAGCTCAAGAATGCCGGGATGATTACCGTTGCTCGTGGGACTGGAGGAGCAGAGATTGCCAAAGATTTGAAAGACATTAGCCTGTTGGACGTCTATAGTGCGGTTGAATGTCTGGGCAAGAGCGGTCAGCTCTTTAGTTTTCATGATAAGCCCAATCCAGACTGTCCTATCGGTAAGAACATTCACAATGTCTTAGACGATCGCTTGGCAGCTATTCAGGCAGCTATGGAAGCTGAATTGGCTCAGACCAGTCTTGACGAAGTTGTCGCAGCAACCGAAAAAGAAATTAAAGAACAATCTGCTTCCTAGTGAGCAGATTGTTTTTTTGGGGTGACTAATATCCTGAGATGTAATTATTGATATTACATTAAAACCTGCTATACTAATAGATGTAATATAAATAATTACAATATAAAAATAAGACTTCGAAGCAAATGGAGGTTATGGAAATCCATATCAAGGAACCTATCTCTGTTTTGGAGAAATAAAAAAAATAGAGCAGGCGGACTGCTGAAATTTTAAATTTAAGAGAGGAGAAAAACATGACTTTTGAATATCAGAGCAAGATTTATCTAGGAGAGGTGGCACTTTATGTAGCAGACCTAGCAAAACAAAAGGATTTTTATCAGCGTATTTTAGGCTTGGACCTTTTGGAAGAGCAGGACGGACAGGTGGCTTTGGGCAGGGACGGACAAGTTCTGGTGAGGCTCTTAGCGACCAGTGACCGGCAGCCCGTTAAGTCGGTTTACGGTCTTTATCATCTGGCACTCTTACTTCCAAGTCGTCAAGCTTTGGCGGATATCCTTAAGCATTTATCCGAAAATAGAGTTCCTATGGTCGGAGGAGCGGATCACGGTTATAGTGAAGCCATTTATCTGGAGGACCCAGAAGGCAACGGCATTGAACTTTATCGGGACAAGCCTCAGGCTGATTGGGATATTCGGGAAGATGGCCGCATTATCGGAGTGACGGAAGCGCTCGCGGCTCAAGAAATCTATGAACTCGGTCAGGAAGTCCAGCCGTTTAGTATTGCTGAAGGCACTCGTATGGGCCATGTCCACCTGTCTGTGAAAAATAGCAGAGCAGCCAGTCATTTTTACCAAAAGCTTCTAGGCTTAGAGGATAAATTTTCTGTACCTTCTGCTAGCTGGCTGGCATCAGGTAACTACCATCATCATTTAGCCGTTAATGAATGGGGAGGTTCTCACTTGAATCATCGCCAACCGAAGCAACTGGGACTAGCCTATTTTGAAGCGCAAGTAGAAGGGAAAGAAGACCTAGTAGCTATTTATGAAAATGCTCAGGACTTGCAGGCACCAGTCCGATGGATTAGCTCACAAGAGCTAGAAGTCACAGACCCAGATGGAATTGCTGTGAGAATGATTGCACCCGCTAAAGTAAATATTGAAAATAAAGACTAAGAATATTCTTAGTCTTTTCGCTTAAATAATAATTAGAATCAGCCTTGAGCCTGATGGATTTTCCAAAAGAAATGATAAAATGAGACTATCTACAGAAAGAGGAAAAAGAACATGAAAACGGTCCTTTATAAAACAAGAAGAAATCGATTGCTAGCAGGTGTTTTAGCTGGTTTAGCAGATAAGTTTAAATTTGATCTTAGTTTGATTCGTTTTTTATACATCCTTTTTACCATTTCGTCTTTTGGATTTGGAGTTGTTATTTACATTTCTTTAGCAGTACTTCTTCCAACCAAGGAAGACATAGAGGCCGAAATGTACGGGACTGGACCAAGAAAGCGTAAGGATGCAGAACCAATTGATGACGATAAAGGACTTTTTTGGTAATGGCTTGCTGTTTAAAAAAGGGGAACTATGGAAATTTGGGATGCTTATAATGAAGATCGAGAAAAAATTGGGCGTTATTTGGTAAGAGGAGAAAGGATACCGGCTGGCCTATATCATCTCTGTGTGAATGTCTTGGTACAACATGAGGATGGAGATGTTCTTTTTATGAAAAGAAGTAGTCAAAAGGAACTCTATCCCAACTACTTTGAATTTGGGGCTGGTGGCAGTGTCCTAGCTGGTGAGGATAGCCTTAGCGCAGCGCTTCGCGAGTTGAAAGAAGAAACAGGTTTAGTCCCCAGCCAGATAAGACTCATTGAGCAGACAATATCCTCTGAAGATCAGTGTCTATTTGACTACTATGAAGCAATTATAGTAGGCGATAAGGAAAGAATTACTTATCAAGATGGAGAGACTGATGGACATGTCTGGATAGGAATAAATGAATTGTCTGCATTCATGAAAGATAATCTTCTCTTTCGACATCAAAAAATATTATTAAAAAAACTAATAGAAAAACAAGGTGACAGATAAAGTGTAGAAACCTCCCCTGTCATCTTTTCTTTTCCCAAAAAGGACGCTGAAACTCTCTATAAAAGTAATTTTTTGCTATAATAGAAAAAGAAAGATTCCAAAGGGGGAAACTTATGTCTGTTAAGGTCAAGGACCTCTTGCAAAAAGTAAGATTACAATTGATTTACGGTAGCGAAGAACTACTGGAAAAAGAAATTACGACATCCGATATTTCACGGCCTGGGCTTGAGATGACAGGATATTTTGACTACTATACACCAGAGCGTATTCAGCTGATTGGGATGAAAGAATGGTCTTATTTGATGAAGATGACGAGTCATAACCGCCATCAAGTCCTTCTGAAAATGTTTCAACCAACGACACCTGTTGTTATCATTGCCAGAGATTTGGAAATTCCAGATGAAATGATGCAGGCTGCCCAAGAAAAGCAGATTGTTATTTTGCGTAGCCATACAGCAACCAGTCGTTTATCCGGGGAAATATCCAGCTATCTAGATTCTCGTTTGGCTGAAAGGACAAGCATTCACGGTGTCTTAATGGATATCTATGGCATGGGAGTTCTCATTCAGGGTGACAGTGGTATCGGTAAAAGTGAGACGGGACTTGAGTTAGTCAAAAGAGGTCACCGTTTGGTTGCAGACGACCGTGTTGATATCTTTGCTAAGGATGAGATGACTCTCTGGGGTGAACCGGCTGAAATTTTGCGTCATTTGCTTGAAATTCGAGGTGTTGGAATTATCGATGTGATGAGTCTCTATGGTGCTAGTGCAGTTAAAGATTCATCACAGGTTCAAATTGCAGTATATTTGGAAAATTACGACGTCAATAAGACCTTTGACCGCCTAGGTAATGGTTCAGATGAATTAGAAATTGCTGGTGTTCGAATTCCAAGGGTCCGCATTCCAGTTAAAACTGGTCGTAACATCTCCGTTGTTATTGAAGCTGCGGCCATGAATTATAGAGCAAAAGAAATGGGCTTTGATGCTACAAAACTTTTTGAAGAACGCTTGACAAATCTGATCAGCCAGAATGAGGTGAAGAATGATTAATCCAATTGCCTTTCAAATCGGACCATTTGCTATTCGCTGGTATGCAATCTGCATACTTTCAGGCTTAATATTAGCTGTTTACTTGGCTAGAAAAGAAGCCCCTCGTAAAAAGATTAAACCTGATGACATTATTGATTTCATCTTGATTGCTTTTCCGCTTGCTATCGTGGGTGCACGACTATACTATGTGGCCTTTGAATGGTCTTATTATTCAAAACAGCCATTTATTGAGATTTTCATTACTTGGCATGGTGGTTTAGCTATCTATGGAGGACTGATTACTGGTGCTCTAGTTCTTTATTTCTTTTCTAGGAGCAAATTTATTAATACTTTAGATTTCCTAGATATCGCGGCTCCAGGTGTTATGATTGCTCAGAGTATTGGACGCTGGGGAAATTTTATCAACCAGGAAGCTTACGGTGCTGCGGTCAAGAGTTTAGACTATTTGCCAGGGTTTATTAGAGATCAAATGTATATCGATGGAGCTTATCGGCAACCTACTTTCCTTTATGAATCTACTTGGAACTTGCTAGGCTTCATCCTTATTCTCTTTTTACGCAGAAAACCCAATTTTCTCAAACAAGGAGACATTACAGCCTTCTACCTTATCTGGTACGGTTGTGGTCGGATGATTATTGAAGGAATGCGGACAGACAGTCTCTACTTTATGGGACTCCGGGTTTCTCAGTGGTTGTCTGCTCTCTTAATTATTCTTGGTGTCGCCTTGGTTGTTTATCAACATAGAAAAAAAGATACACCGTATTATTACACATCTTTAGAAATGGAGAAGAAAAATGCTTGAAATTTCATATAGTTTAGTCGCAGTCGCTTTGATTGCTTTGATTGTTTACTCCATCTTCTTGGTTAGAAAAATTAGCAATGTTGTGGATGAGACAGAGAAGACGATTAAAGTTCTTACAGCGGATGTTAATGTCACATTATATCAAACCAATGAATTACTAGCTAAAGTCAATGTTTTGACTGATGATATTAACGGTAAAATGGAGACCATAGAACCCCTCTTTACAGCTGTTGCAGATTTATCGTTGTCTGTTTCAGATTTAAATGATTCAGCTCGTAATCTTAGTAAAAAAGCAGCAACTGCTGGTAAAAATTCAGTCAAAGCGGGTGCGGGTTTAACAGCTTGGCGTCTATTATCAAAATTTTTCAATAGATAATCATAAGAAAGAAGGTCCATTATGGGTAAATTTTCATCGATTGTATTAGGAGCAGCGGCTGGGGCTGCAGCAGCTATCTTCTTAAGCAGTGAAAAAGGTAAAGAAGTAAGAGCTAGAGTCAGCAATTTTATCAAAGAAGTGCAAGAGAACCCAGATGAGTTTAAAGAGCAGGTGTGTCATTCTGCAACTGACTTGAAAAATCAAACAGTAGATACTGTTACACAAGTAAGAGACAAGGTCAATAATGGTGAGATTACAAAAGAGTCTATTTTGACATCTGTAAAGGAAACTACAAAAGAGATGTTAGACTACTCACAAGATAAATTCCAAGCTCTCAAAGAAAAGATTCAAGAAGAGCATCTGACTAAAAATGATTTGGTATCTTCTATCAAAGAAAAAGCACATGCTTTGACGGATGAAAAAGATCATTCTGAAGAAATCGTTATAGACCTAAAAGAAGACTAAAAGAGCTGGTTAAACCAGCTTTTTTATTTTGTAGAATAACTTGACTACAGGTACGGAAAAGACTATGATAAAGTTGGGGAGGTGGTCTGATGAAATGCATCAAACTTTTAAGCCTTATGTTTGCGATATTGTTTTTTACTGCCTGTGATAACCAAAGAAAAGTAGCAAAACCATTAGATTCTTCTAACTCTGTTTCTAGTAAGAAGTTTTCAAGCAATTCATCTACTTTTTACAGATCAAAAGAAACTTCTTCGGACAATGGTTCGTCTTCGAGTAGTGCTTCAGAATCGCAGGAGATGCCACAAGTTCAAAAAACAGAAGAAGGATCACTTCAGTTGAGACATAGGCTGGAAGTACCTATGCAGGTGCAAAGAGCATGGAATACTTGTGCTCCAACGACTGTCAGCATGATGTTAGCCTATCGGGGAATCGATATATCGCAAGAACAATTGGCTGAGGAAATGGGCACAGATGCTCATTTTGGGACCCATAATGCCAATGCTATTCAGGTACTTAATCAGCATTTATTTGGTTATCCAGAACCAACTGATGGACAGGCGGGCTATCGCTTGGAAACTGTGAGATCTAGCTCATATAATTCAATTGATATGCGCCTCTTTAAAGAGCGACTCAAGAAGAATATTGATGCTGGCTATCCTCTATATTATACGTTTGATAATTCAAAGATGTATCCTGGACGTAGTGGGGAGCACAATGTTATCGGAATTGGATATGAATTAAACTCAGATGCTTCTGATATTATTGGAGTTTATTATATTGATCCATCTTATACTGTTCAAGATCCAGTTTATGGAGGGTTAAAGAAAGTGACCCCTCAAGAACTTTTGGCAGCCATGTTGACTTGTCAGGAGCCGAATTATGCTTGGTAAGAAAAAGACCTGCTTCAAGTCTGAAGCAGGTTTCTTGTTTGATTAAAATTTCTTTTTAGAAATAAAACGATAGGTTTGCACAGTTGCAAAGCTTAAAGTCATAGCCAATGCAAGAGCAAAGAAAGTATTCAGTTTGAAAGACAGAAACAGAAAACTAAAAATTGCTGTTAAAATACAAAAAGCAGCAATATTAAAAAAGAAAAGCAACTCTTTTATTTTAGGTTCAATATCTGATTCTGGAATATAATCTTGGTATAAAGGTAATTGTTCTTCAGGAAGTTCCTGATAGACATAATCCTCTTGATAATTTTTATAATCTCTAAGTGCCATTTTTCTCTCTCCTACTAGTACTATATCATTGTATCATGATTTATTGGGGTAATTATTACATTTTTGTTACAGAAAGAATAAAAATAGTTTTCAATATAAAAATAAAGTATCGAAAATTTAAGAAAAAATAGAAGTAAAAGAAAGAATTTGAAAAGAAAACTGGTTCATTTCTAAAAGTGTGTTATAATTAACTTTATGGAAAAGATAATTATTACAGCGACAGCTGAAAGTATTGAGCAAGTGAAGGAACTGCTGGAAGCAGGAGTTGATCGGATTTATGTTGGCGAGAAAAACTATGGCCTTCGTCTTCCCCACACTTTTTCTTATGACGAATTACGAGAGATTGCTAATTTAGTTCATGAGGCGGGAAAAGAAATAGTCGTAGCAGTCAATGCTCTCATGCACCAGGAAATGATGGACAAGATCAAGCCATTTCTTGATTTTCTAGCAGAAATCCAGACGGATTATATTACTGTTGGGGATGCGGGTGTGTTTTACGTTGTTAACCGCGATCAGTATCCCTTTAAGACAATTTATGATGCTTCGACCATGGTTACCAGCAGTCGACAGATTAATTTTTGGGGACAAAAAGCTGGCGCATCAGAAGCAGTTTTAGCTAGAGAAGTTCCCTCAGCTGAACTTTTTGCCATGCAGGATATTTTAGAGATTCCTGCAGAGGTCTTGGTCTATGGGGCTAGTGTCATTCATCACTCCAAGCGCCCTCTGCTTCAAAATTATTACAATTTCACCCATATTGATGATGAGAAGACGAGGGAGCGTGATTTGTTCTTGGCTGAGCCAGGTGACCCAAGCAGTCATTATTCCATTTTTGAAGACAATCACGGAACTCATATATTTGCAAATAACGACTTAGATTTGATGACAAAATTGACAGAGTTAGTGGATCATGGATTTACTCATTGGAAATTAGAAGGAATCTATACTCCAGGTCATAATTTTGTAGAAATCGCTAAGTTGTTCATTCAAGCTCGAGATTTAATTTTGGCTGGTAAATTCACCCATGATCAGGCCTTTCTTTTGGATGAAGCTGTTCACCGTTTTCATCCTAAAAACCGTTTCTTGGATACTGGTTTTTATGAATACGATTCAGATATGGTCAAATAATTATAGCTATCTAAGAAAGCAAGAAATTTTCTTGCTTTTTTCTGTTGCTAAGATGTAAAATCATAATTTTTTGAATTCAGGAAAGATTAGAATTGTGAAAACATTTGCCACATCTTGATTTTCCAAGTTTTTTGCTATAAAATAGAAAGGATTAAAAATTAGGGATTATCGATCTTATCTTGCAAATAGGAGAAATGATGACAAAAACATTGAAACGACCAGAGGTCTTGGCACCTGCTGGTACTTTAGAGAAGTTAAAAGTAGCTGTTCGCTATGGCGCGGACGCGGTATTTATTGGTGGTCAGGCCTACGGACTTCGTAGCCGAGCTGGAAACTTTACTTACGAACAAATGGAAGAGGGGGTTCAGTTTGCGGCAAAGTACGGCGCAAAGGTTTATGTTGCTGCTAATATGGTGATGCACGAAGGTAATGAAATCGGTGCTGGAGAATTCTTCCGTAAGCTTCGTGATATTGGGATTGCTGCAGTAATTGTTTCAGACCCAGCTCTGATTGCTATTGCAGCATCAGAAGCACCAGGATTAGAAATCCATTTGTCTACCCAAGCTAGTGCAACTAATTATGAAACCCTTGAATTTTGGAAAGAGTTAGGCTTGACGCGTGTTGTTTTAGCGCGTGAAGTTTCCATGGAAGAATTAGCAGAAATCCGTAAAAGAACGGATGTTGAGATTGAAGCCTTCGTTCACGGAGCAATGTGTATTTCCTACTCAGGACGCTGTACACTTTCTAACCACATGAGTATGCGTGATGCTAACCGTGGTGGTTGCTCGCAGTCTTGTCGTTGGAAATACGACCTTTATGATATGCCTTTTGGCCAAGAAAGAAAGAGCTTGAAGGGTGAAATCCCAGAAGAATTTTCTATGTCTGCGGTAGATATGTCCATGATTGATCACATACCTGATATGATTGAAAATGGTGTGGACAGTCTGAAAATCGAAGGTCGAATGAAGTCTATACACTATGTATCCACAGTATCGAACTGTTACAAGGCAGCTGTCGATGCCTATTTGGAAAGTCCTGAGAAATTTGAAGCGATTAAACAGGACTTGATTGATGAAATGTGGAAAGTTGCTCAACGCGAATTGGCAACGGGATTTTACTACGGTACTCCAACAGAGAACGAACAGCTCTTTGGGGCACGCCGAAAAATTCCGGAATACAAGTTTGTGGCTGAAGTTGTAGACTATGATGCTGAAAAACAGATCGCGACTATTCGTCAGAGGAATGTTATTCATGAAGGAGATCAGGTTGAATTCTACGGTCCTGGCTTCCGTCATTTTGAGACAGTCATTACAGATTTGCATGATGCGCAGGGCAATAAAATTGATCGAGCGCCAAATCCTATGGAACTCTTAACAATTTCTATGCCGACACCTGTTTGCCCAGGTGATATGGTGCGTAGCAGAAAAGAAGGCCTTATCAATCTATATAAGGAAGATGGTACTAGCGTGACTGTCCGCGCCTAGATATAAAATAAATCCCAGTTTGTAAAAACTGGGATTTATTTTTTCTTTGGATTAGCTTTCTGTGCTACTCGAACGGTCTGAGGAACCAGACGAACACGTTGAATATCTGGAATCCGAATAATAGTTGACATGCTCTTATTAAAATTTTTAACAATCAACTGCTGGCGTTCTTGGTCATACTTAACAATATCGCCAGTAAAGCTTTTATTTTGAAAAATAACATGAATTCCGGATTTTTTCTTTAAGGCTAGCTCAATCGAGGATAAGATAGCAGTATTATTCTCACTGATCTGTTCGGTTTTTTTATCGTTTATAAACTCATTAGCTTTCTCAGTCAGCATTCTTAGAAATTTTTTCATGGCTAAAATCTCCATAACTTGATACAATATCATTATATAACATTTTCTCGTAAAATTCTAAATTTTTACGAATGAATTAAATGAAAGATGGACAATTGTTAAACAGCTGAGGCTGTTTTAGCATATCTGCTTTTGAATTCACCAAGGAGGTACTATGTCAGAATTTACATTTGAGATTGAAGAAAAACTTCTAGTCTTATCAGAAAACGATAAAGGCTGGACCAAGGAACTTAACCGAGTTAGCTTCAATGGAGCGCCAGCTAAATATGATATTCGAACTTGGAGTCCGGATCACAGTAAAATGGGCAAGGGAATCACTCTTTCTAATGAGGAATTTCAGGTTCTTCTTGATGCATTTAAAAACTGATAGAAAAGTCTATCAGTTTTTTTGTTTATCAGCAAAGTAAGGATGAAATCCGAGACTTTTTAATACTGGCAAGCTGATAATAGCTATCAGGAGCATTTTTAAAAGATCCGGTAGAATGAATGGGGTAACGCCAACAGCGATAGCTTTTGAAAAATTAAGATTCCCTAAGATGTTCAAACCTATAATTCCACCGATAAATAGGATGGTATCTCCCAAGATATTTGCCAGTAAAATGGTCAAGAATGAACTGTTTTTATGAGTTAGGATAGAAGTGATGAAGGCAAAGAGAGGAGCAGACAAAAGGTAACCAGCAGTTGGATTTAGGAATGATTGGAATCCGCCATGACCGCCTGCAAAAACTGGGAGACCGATAGCACCAAGTAGTAAATAAAGTAGCGTAGCTGAAACCGCTTCTCTGGGTTTAAAAATAGTTGCAATCAAACCGATGGCAAAGGTTTGGAGAGTAATAGGAACAGCTCCAATAGCAAAGCTAAATTGTGATAAAACCGCTAAAATAGCAGCCCCAATGGCTGAGAGCACAAGTAAGAAAACTTTATTTCGATTCATAACAGTAAACCTCTTTTATAATTTATGGTAACTATTTTAAGATCTCTAGTGCTAAAAGTCAAGTGTTTTTTATCGAATTAGACTATTTCGTATTATTTTTTCTTTTTACTCCTGAAATACAAGAAAATAAATGCTATTAAACCAAAGATGTTAAAGAAGATAATACCAAATGTTGTAAGAATTTTATTTGTTTTACTCATCAAACTCTCCTCATATATACGTGTTTCTCTAGCATAGCAAATTAATATACAAAAGAAAAGTAGGAATTGGAAGAACAGATATAGTTATAAACTATATAATAATCAATAAAATAAGATTAGCTTAAAACCCTTTAAAAACTTGAGATAAGGTGGTCCTGTTGATATAATGAACCATAACCAAATTTCCATTTGATTTTTATAACATTTCTTTACACTAGAAAAGGAGAGTTGAGATGACAGTTAATCATGGACCATTTCGAGTTGATCACGTTGGCTCTTTCCTTCGCCCTAAGGAATTGGTAGAAGCTCGTGAAGCCTTTGCGGGGGGGACTATTAGCAAAGAAGAGTTAACTGCAGTGGAAGACCAAGCTATTCGAGCTTTAGTTTCTAAAGAAATTAAAGCTGGATTGAAGAATGTAACAGACGGAGAATTTCGTCGGGCTTATTGGCATTTGGATTTCTTCTGGGGCTTTCAAGGAATTGAGCATGTTCAAGCTGCAGAAGGCTATCATTTTCATGGGGAAACAACTAAGGCAGATTCGGCCCTCATCGCTGGTAAGATTACTGGATTCCACCATCCCTTTGTGGAACATTTTAAGTTTCTAAGAGATTTAGTGGCTGATCAAGATGGAGTTGAAGCAAAGTATACCATTCCAGCCCCTGCCCAATTTTATTTTGAATTAATCCGGGATGCCGAGCATGTGGAGAAGCTCAATCAAGTTTATCCTGACTTCAATCAATTGAGAGAAGATATAAAAAAAGCATATTTACAAGTTGTTGAAGATTTATATGACGCTGGCCTCAGAACGCTACAAGTGGATGATTGTACTTGGGGTGTCTTGGTAGATGATAATTTCTTGACAGCCTGGGGTGCTCTTCAAGGTAAGACCAAAGACCAAGTTCGTGCTGAATTAGCGGAGCTCTTCTTAAGTTTCAACAATGATCTTTATCAAAATGTCCCTGCTGGTTTGACTGTTAATACCCATGTCTGCCGTGGTAACTACCATTCTACCTGGGCTTCTTCAGGTGGATACGGTCCAATTGCTGAAGAATTATTTGAAAAAGAAAAGGTGAATGCTTATTTCCTTGAATTTGATACTGAGCGAGCCGGTGGTTTCGAACCCTTGGCTAAAGTAACACCAGGGAAAAAAGTAGTCTTGGGCCTCTTGACGTCAAAAAGTGGTGACTTAGAGAAAAAAGAAGAAGTTATTGCTCGGATTAAGGAAGCTAGTCAGTATGTACCGCTAGAAAATCTTTACCTTTCAACCCAGTGTGGCTTTGCTTCTACGGAAGAAGGAAACATCCTAACAGAAGAGAGTCAGTGGGAAAAAATTGCTTTGATTTCAGATATTGTAAAAGAAGTCTGGGGAGAATAGAATCGGAGGAAAAATATATGGCAGATTTGCTTGAAATATACCAAGAATTAAAAAATAAAAAATGGGTTAATCTTTCTCATCAAATCAAGGAAGATAGTCCGCACTTTCCGGCTTTACCAGCCTTGGAGAAGAAAGATATTTTTACTCTAAAAGATGGTTTCCATGTACAGCAGTTTTCTGTAGTCGGTCAGTACGGTACTCATATTGATGCTCCTATTCATTTTGTAGAAGGTGGCCGTTGGTTGGAAGAAATAGACTTAAAAGATCTCCTTCTTCCTTTGTTTGTCATTGATAAATCAAGAGAAGTAGAGGAGAATCCTGACTTCATTTTGACCAAACAAGATATTTTGGATTTTGAAGCGGAGCATGGGAAGATTCCAGAAGGAAGTTTCGTGGCTTTTCGGTCAGACTGGTCCAAGCGTTGGCCTAGTCAAGACGCCATGAGAAATTTAGATGATCAAGGAATCCAGCATACACCTGGCTGGGGAAGAGATGCTTTGGAATTTCTGATTCATGAGCGCGGTGTTACTGCAGTAGGTCATGAAACTTTTGATACTGATGCAGGCCTTCCTACAGCTGAACATGGTTTGGTTAATGAATATTATCTCTTGGCTGAGGACATTTACCAAGTTGAGGTATTGTCTAACTTGGACCAATTACCTGCTAAGGGAGCTCTAATTTCTATTAGTTTCCCTAACTGGCATCAAGCTAGTGGTTCGCCAGTACGAGCTTTAGCCATTTTACCATAAGAAAAAAGAGCCTGAAGTTTTACTTCAGGCTCCCTTTTTTACAAAACTTTAGAAATTTTTGAGATTTTCTTGATGAAATGTTGATAAAGAGACTGTAAAATAAAGATTGTAGGATTAACAAGTTAATACGTGTCAAAACTCTCTTTTAGAAACTAAAAATGATGCATGGGAAGGTAAAAATTTTTGAAGAATCCTTATAGAATCTTACAAAAATGTAAGATTCAAAAGAAAAATGAAAGATTAGATTATGGAATACTTATAAGCTTTATAATAAAATAAGGACATAAGCCAAAAAAGGCTTGTAAAACAAACCTTTTCTCTTCTTATCTCATAGTAACGAACTCTTCTGATCCCGTTGGGTGAATGGCCACTGTAGCATCAAAATCAGCCTTGGTTGCGCCCATTTTGATTGCAACGGCGAAGCCTTGAATCATCTCGTCTACCCCATATCCGATACCATGCAGACCAACGACCTTTTCATTCTCACCAGCTGTGATGAGCTTGAACTTGGCCTGTTGGCGATGCTGAGTTACTGCCGAATACATGGAAGCAAAGCTAGATGTATAGAGGTGAATATTATCAGCTCCATAAGTTTTTTTGGCCTCTTCCTCGGTTAGCCCAACAGTTCCAATAGCAGGGTGGGAGAAGACGACGGTAGGAATAGTTGAATAGTCCATCTTTGCGTCTGTTTTGCCGTTGAAAAGTCGCTCGGCTAATGTACGACCAGCCTTGATGGCAACAGGAGTTAGTTCTTTCTCGCCTGTTACGTCACCTAGGGCATAGATACCTGAAACTACAGTGTTTTGGTATTCATCTACAGCGATGAAACCTCGTTCGTTGAGAGTGACACCAGCAGCTTCTAGATTGAGGCCTTGAACATTAGGTTTTCGGCCGATGGCCCAGATGACATGCTGAGCTATATGGCTACTACCATCTTCAAAATGAAGTTGCAGTTGATTGTCATCTAGTTTCTCAAGTTTTGTAGGTACTTTGTGGGTGTGTAGGGCAAGACCTGTCTTATCCATTTCTTCAAGTAAACCATCTACGATATAAGAATCAAAGTTCCGTAAGGGACGATCACGTCGGACAAAAAGGTCTGTTTTGACTCCAAGAGTATGGAGGACTCCTGCCAATTCAACTGCGATATAGCCAGCTCCAACGATGGCTACAGATTCGGGTAATTCTTCCCAAGCGAAGACATCATCAGATGTTTCACCTAATTCAGAGCCTGGAATAGAAGGGATAGCAGCATGAGCACCCGTTGCAATGACAATGTGTTTAGCTCGGATTAGCTCACCATTAACCTCGACAGTGTTAGCATCAACAAAGCGACCGCGTCCTTCAATCAATTCAACTCCATTGCGCTTAAAACTTCCGTCGTAAGAAGATCGAGCACGATCAATATAGGCTTCGCGGTTTTTACGCAAAGTGGCAAAGTCAAAGCTTTGTTTGTCCGAAGTAAAACCATAGTCAGGACCGTAGTATTGGATGGCCTCAGCAATTTGAGCACCATACCACATGATCTTTTTAGGAACACAGCCAACATTGACACAGGTGCCACCTAACTTCTTTTCCTCAATGACAGCGACCTTGACACCATGTTCGCCAGCTCGATTCATGGTAGCGATACCTCCGCTACCACCTCCGATAGCAATCATATCAAATTCTTTCATAATGTTTATTCTCCTTCTTTCAATATGAGGTAATTGTACCCTTTTTAAGAAATGAATGCAAAAATCTGCTACGAGAAAAACTGACATTTGAGAAAGATATAATGTCATTTGAAAATTGCTAAGTTCAAAACAATAGTTCCAGGTTATAATGTATGTTATAATGAAAAAAATTAATTTGATTTCATTTTTAAAGGAGATTCCAATGAAAAAATTGAAAAAGTGGCAGTTGACTGCTCTGATTGCTGTTCCTCTTGTCATTGTAGTAGTTGTTCTTGCTATGCTGTTTTTGAATCAGAAAAGTGGCAGCCAAGAAGCTTTAGATTCGAAACCTCTGGTTCAAAAGGCAAAAGAAGGGTCAGTAGCATCTTCTGTACTTTTGTCAGGACAAGTATCTGCTAATAATGAGCAGTATATTTATTATGATTCAACAAAGGGGGATCTAGAAGGCGTCCTCGTTAATGTGGGTGATCAAGTTACAGTCGGACAAGCTTTGGTCCAATATCGAAACACTGAGGCACAATCTAACTATGATTCTGCAGTTCGAGCTCTCAATAAAATTGACCGTCAAATTTACGAACTTCAAAATAATGGGACAGCTCCTACCCCAAGCCCAACAGCAGAAGGAGAAGAATCTGGCGAAAGCACTGCACCAGCGGTTAATACACAACAATCCTTGGATTCTCAATTAAAAGATTTGCAAGACAATCGAGCTGATGCTGCGGATAAAGTCAATAGTTCAAAGCTTTTGCTTGATGCTACAACTGTATTAAGTACTGTTGAAGGAACAGTAGTTGAAGTTAATCGTGATGTTTCAAAATCAACAACAGGATCTAATCAAACATTGGTCCATATTGTTAATAATGGTAATCTCCAAGTCAAGGGTGAATTGTCAGAGTACAATTTAGCTAATCTGTCAGTGGGCCAAGAAGTCAGCATTACTTCAAAAGTTTATCCAGATAAGACTTGGACTGGTAAAATCAGCTATATCTCTAACTATCCAAAAGATGCTCAGCAAGCAAGCTCAAGTGCGTCAGCTGCTGGAGGATCAGGTGGAGGATCAGGCGCTAAATATCCCTTTACCATTGATTTCACTAGCGAAATAGGTGATTTAAAGCAAGGATTCTCTGTAAATATCGAAGTGAAGAATAACAGCAAGGCCATTCTTATTCCGGTAAGCAGTGTTGTTACTGATGAAGATGGAAAAAATTACATTTGGAAACTAGATGATAAGGGTATAGCTAAAAAAGTTGAAGTCACACTTGGAAATGCTGATGCTGAAAATCAAGAAGTAACATCTGGCTTATCAAAAGATGATAAAGTGATTATAAATCCAACTGCTGATTTAAAAGATGGGCAGGAGGTAAAATCTTATGAAGAAATTAATTGATTTAAGTGGCATCAATAAGAGCTATCGCAACGGAGATCAAGAACTGCAGGTTTTAAAAAACATCAATCTTCAAGTTGAAGAAGGCGAGTTTTTAGCCATTATGGGACCATCTGGATCTGGTAAATCAACCTTGATGAATATTATTGGTATGTTGGATCGTCCTTCTAGTGGAACCTATCATTTAGATGGGAAAGAAGTGGCTCGTTTGGGTGAAAAGAAATCAGCTAAAGTCCGTAATCAGGAAATTGGCTTTGTCTTTCAGCAGTTTTTCCTCTTGTCCAAGTTAAATGCTCTTCAAAATGTTGAATTACCTTTGATTTATGCAGGAGTTTCTCAGTCTAAACGTAAGGCTTTAGCAGAACAATACTTGGAAAAAGTTGAGTTAGAAACGCGGATGCATCACTTACCATCAGAATTATCAGGGGGGCAAAAGCAGCGTGTTGCGATTGCTCGTGCCCTAGTAAATCGTCCCTCTATTATTTTGGCAGATGAGCCAACAGGGGCCTTGGATACAAAAACAGGTGAACAGATTATGGAATTGCTGACTGAATTAAATAAAGAAGGCAAAACCATCATTATGGTTACCCATGAACCAGAAATTGCAGCCTATGCTAAACGACAAATTGTTATTCGAGATGGCGTAATTTCCTCTGATTCAGCACAGAAAGGAGAAGCATAGATGCAAAACTGGAGATTTGCTATTGGATCTATTATGGGTCACAAAATGCGCTCCTTTCTAACAATGATTGGAATTATCATCGGGGTCGCTTCGGTTGTAGTTATCATGGCCTTAGGAAATGGGATGCAACAGGGAGTTACCAAAAGTTTCACGAAGGATCAACAATATGTTGCTCTGAATTATTCACCAACAAAGAGTAATTATGTTATGGGGATGAATCTTATGGAAGGTCCTGCAGGAAATGAGGGAGGCAGCCAAGAAGTTGATAACGAAGAAAATGAAGCTCCACCAGTTATTCAAGATGCTTGGGCTAAAGAGCTCTTAAAAATTGATGGAGTGAAAGGTTACTATACAACCAATGGAGGTCCATCTGCAACATTCTCTTATCAAAATAAGAAAGCAGATGGAGTATTTATTACTGGTGTTAGCCAATCTTTCTTTCAAATTAGAAAATACGAGATCTTGGCAGGTCGTACCCTCCTTCCTGTGGATTACCAGCGCTTTTCTAATGTGATGATGATTGATGAAACAGTTGCAACCTCACTTTTTGGAAGTAGCGCAGAAGCCTTAAACAAAATCGTATCAGTTGGAGATAGCAACTATCGGGTTATTGGAGTCTTTAAAGATCCCAATGCTGGTCAAAGTATGAGTATGAGTTCAGGAAGTGCTCTAATGGCTAATACCCAAGTAGCATCTGAGTTTCATTCAGAAGAAATATCGACTGTTTACGTCTATGTCCCAGAAGTCAGCCGTGTCAACGAAGTTGGGATAGAAGCAGCTAAAAAATTGACCCAGCTTTCAGGAGCACGCCAGGGTGAATATCAAATCTTGAATATGGAGAGTATGCTGGAACAGTACAAGCAGATTACAGGGACCATGACAGGAGTTATTGGCGCGATAGCAGGAATCTCACTCTTTGTCGGTGGTATCGGGGTTATGAATATCATGCTGGTATCAGTTACCGAGCGGACTCGTGAAATCGGTCTGAGGAAAGCTTTAGGAGCTACGAGAGGAAACATCTTAACCCAATTCTTGATTGAGTCCATGGTTCTTACCCTAATTGGAGGAATGTTGGGCTTAGGACTGGCTTATGGTATTAACGCGTTAATTGCTGCGGTCGTACCAGAAGATGTCTTTGGTGGACCTCCGATTGTGTCTACTACAGCTGCAGTAGGAAGTCTTGTCTTCTCAGCAATGGTTGGTGTTGTTTTTGGAATTCTACCTGCGAATAAAGCTTCCAAGTTGGATCCAATTGAAGCACTGAGGTACGAATAATGAAATAAGAAAAAGAGTTTAGGAACCTAAACTCTTTTTTTGTTTATAAAAAACACTGCTGAAGTGTAGCAGTGTTTGAATGTGAAAATTATTTCATTGTCGGGAAGAGAAGGACATCGCGAATGGTAGTCACGTCAGTCAGCAACATAACTAGACGGTCGATCCCAATACCCAGACCTCCAGTTGGTGGCATACCATATTCTAGAGCTTCTACATAGTCATAGTCAATGCCAGTTGCTTCATCATCACCAAGCTCTTTGGCTTTAGCTTGCGCTTCAAAACGAGAGAGTTGATCGATTGGATCGTTCAATTCGGTGAAGGCGTTGGCATATTCTTTGGTCATGATGAAGAGTTCGAAACGGTCAGTGAAGCGTGGATCTTCTGGATTTTTCTTGGCCAGAGGAGATACTGCAACAGGATGACCATAGACAAAGGTTGGTTGAGTTAAGGTTTCTTCAACAAATTCTTCAAAGAAAGCGTTAATAACATGGCCGACTTCTGTGAAGTGCTTTTCGAGAGGAACATTCTTTTCTTTGGCCAAGGCAGCGGCTTCTTCAAAGCTCATATCTCGCCAGAAATCTACGCCAGTAATTTCCTTGATGGCATCTACCATATGAACGCGTTTAAATGGTTCATTGATCTTGATTTCAGTTCCCTGATAGTTGATAGGTCCATCTCCACATACAGAGATAGCTGCATGTTGAATAATGCCTTCTGTCAAGTCCATAATATCTTGGAAGTCTGCATAAGCTTGGTAAACTTCAATAGATGTAAACTCTGGATTATGAGTAGCGTCCATTCCTTCGTTACGGAAGATACGTCCGATTTCATAGACCCGTTCCATACCACCTACGATGAGGCGCTTAAGGTGCAATTCAGTTGCAATTCGAAGCACCATATCAATATTTTGGGCATTGTGATGAGTAATGAAAGGACGAGCAGCAGCACCGCCTGCTTCATTGTGGAGAACAGGAGTTTCGACTTCAAGGAAGCCTTGCCCATCTAAGTAACGGCGAATTTCAGAAATGATTTTTGAGCGAGTAACAAATCGATTGAAGCTCTCACGGTTAGAAATCAAATCCAAATAGCGTTTACGGTAGATAGTCTCCACATCTGTCAGTCCATGGAATTTTTCAGGAAGGGGACGAAGTGCTTTAGAGAGGTGGGTAATATGGGTAGCTTTGATAGATAATTCTCCCATATCAGTACGCATCACTTCACCTTCAACTCCAAGGAAGTCTCCTAAGTCAGCTTTTTTAAAGATTTCATAGTTTTCTTCACCGACCTCATCTTTGCGGACATAAATTTGAATTTGGCCTTCGCGGTCTTGGATGTGAGCAAATCCAACTTTTCCTTTGCCACGTTTAGTCATGAGACGTCCAGCAATAGTAGCTGTCTCAGATAAGTCATGCAACTCTTCTTTACTTTTTTCAGCGTATTTTTCTTTTAATTGTCCAGAGTTTGCTGTTCTCTCAAAGCGTTTACCAAAAGGGTCAATCCCCTGTTCAGCCAGCGCAGCCATTTTTTCACGGCGAATAATTTGCTGGTCATTTAATTCTTCAAAATGTTCAGTAGTCATGTTTTCCTCCAAAAGTATTCCAATTTATTTTATCACAAAATCTATGGAAATTCACCTATATTTAGCTTTTAAGAAAGAAAAAACTGTGAATTTAAAGATTCACAGTATCAAGATTTTCAAGATGGTCGGTATTGTTCCAATCTAAGAGAGAAAACTTCTCAAAATCAGTTGTTTCTAGGATAGTGACACTTCCATTACTGAGACCACCATTTTTTCGTATGTTGCCAACATCGTAGCCAAGAAGAGTCCGAATTGAAGCAGTAAGATTAGCTCCATGGCCAACAAATAAGAGGTTTTCAGCTTCTAAATATTTTAGAGACTTAATAAAATGGATAACTCGATGGGTCGTTTGGTAAACCGATTCAGCATCAAATAAACTATGGTCAAACTGAGCAAGATTATGCCGAAAGGCATGCATTTGGTGGGGATATACGGCAGCAACAGTTGCCCACTTGGCCCCTTCTAATTTACCTAATTTCCATTCTCTTAATTCCTCTTTAAGAATAATTTCTTGCGGAAACTGGTTTTCTGAATTTATAATTTCAGCTGTTTTTACAGCTCTGCTTAAATCACTAGAGAATATCTTATCAAAACGAGTTTTAGCAAGGTGATTCCCTAGAATATGTAATTCTTCAATAGCAGTAGGTAAGAGAGGTGAATCGCCTCCAGCACCCTGAAAGCGACCTTCCAAATTCCACTCAGTCT
This sequence comes from Streptococcus sp. SG1, assembly GCF_030439935.1. NCBI lineage: Bacteria > Bacillati > Bacillota > Bacilli > Lactobacillales > Streptococcaceae > Streptococcus > Streptococcus sp. SG1. Next base: position 54,822 of record NZ_JAQFJC010000006.1, read on the forward strand.
TTCCATGACGGATAAAGTATAGTTTCATAGTTTTCTCTTTCAAATGAAGTGCCTGCTCTAATCTTCTTTTATGTCAGCAAATTCTGCTTTGACAAAATCCGCCAAGTCCTGGGCCTTGATTAGAACGCTACGTCCAACTTCTCCAGCGGATACGATAATAGCTTCTCGTTCTAGAGAAACCTGGTCGATGAAGATAGGGTAGGAGTGCTTTTGGCGGATACCAACTGGATTGTTGGCACCATGAACATAGCCAGTTGTTTTTTCGAGTTCCTTTTGAGGAATCATAGCAACCTTTTTATTTCCAGAAATTTTGGCTAATTTTTTCTCAGACAAATGCTCAGTAATGGGGAGAATACCAATAACAGGTCCGGTTTTATCCCCTGATAATGCCAAGGTTTTATAGATCTGAGATCGGTCGTCTATGTCTCCAATTTCATTTTCGAGGGCATTAATTTGCAATCCTTGGTGGGGAATATTAGCCTTGGTCAAGATCTGTTCGACCAGTGTTTTTTTTAATTTTGTTTTTTTTGCCATTATTTATACTTCTCTTCTAACTGACTCATCCAAATTCCTAGCCAAATACCTAAGCCAAAGAAGAAGGCTGTTATGACGTAGGTGATAATAGACGTTCCTGTATAAGTAATGCTTTCACTATTACCAGCATTTGGAATGACAATAAGCAAGGTGCTAGAAAGCACAATACCAATAATGAAATGATAGACTCGCGAATGAAAATTTTTGAGTGCATAGTCCATTGTTTTTGAAAATGCTATGAGAGCTAAAGCACCTCCGATAGCAATTGGTAAAAATGTCCCAAAAAGATCTAAGGACTTGAAACCAGTCAGCATTGGAGTGTATAAACCTAAAATCAAAAGTAGATTAGAAGGACTGAGTCCAGGGACCAAAATCCCTAGAGCAATTAAGGCTCCCGCTAGCATAAAGGTCAAGAAATTTGCTGGAAGAGTTCCAACCATACTATTGAGAAAATAAAGGAAAAAACCAGACAAGACAAAAGTCAGCCAGAAAATAGCTATATCAATTCGATCACGGTCTGACTCGCGAACAGACTCCTTGACTAGACTAGGAATCGTCCCGATAATAGCGCCTGCAAATCCCCAAAGAACGATAATCTTATAGTGGGCTAGTAAATATTCAACTGGAAGAGAAAAGAGAGCAATTCCAAGAATCATACCTATACCAACCGGAAGGAAAAAGAAGACATTCTCCTTAAAGTTATCTTTGATATGAGCTAGAAAAGATATCATACGCTCATATATTCCCAAAATGGCAGCTAAGACTCCGCCAGAAACACCAGGCAAGATAAACCCTAGTGCGATAATCAATCCTTTAATCATTCTTGTAATCCAAGAAAACATCAAAATCTCCTTAACATGTTCAATGTAATTTATTATAACATATTTTACTTTTAGTTAGTGAAAATTTAAGTAAAGTTCTAAAATGGATAGAATTTAATTAAAATGAAAAGAAAAAATCAAGTAAAATACTTGATTTTAATTATTGTTTCCCAAATAATTTGGCATGAGTTTCTTCTCGGTTCTTTAAAGTAGAAATCTGGTTTAAGTCTAAAGGATGAGAGAAACCAGTTAAAGTTCCTTGGGAAGTATATTGGTGCAAATCATAATCAATGTCAGTCTTAGGAGCAGCATTGTAATAACCATTATCGGTTCCATAAGTTGGAATCCAAAGAGCTGTGAATTTCTCAGTATTTATGCTGTGTTCTTCCATGAAGTAAGTGCCTACATAAATCCCAATATTTTTCACGCCTAAAGACTCTAATTTAGCACGGAAGGCTTCGACTCCTCCGTTCATATCAGACATGGTTTTTTCTTCAACATCTAGCCAGTAGTAGGTCGGCTTGTATTTTGATGCGGCCTTGTAAAAACTTTCTGCCTCTTTTTCCATTTCTTTAGTCGAAGAAGCAGATACATAAGCATAGACTGCTACAGGGATGTTGCGTTTTTGAAATTCCTTGATATGGGTTTTGTATGCTTTATCCAGCCCGTTAGCATAAGTAGCAGTATTCTCCTTTTTAGTATAGGAACCGCTCTGGATACGCACAATGACTCCTGAAACATTTTTGGCCAATTGATCATAATCAATCTCGCTCGGAAGCTGCCAACCAGACAAATCGATGATTGGTTTAGTAAGATCTATTTTTTCCGAAGAGCTTGAAGAAGATGATTGGACAGTTTTTGTTTGTTCTCGTTGACCTTTCGCATTGGATAGTTGCCTGCTAACCAATATTGTTAGAATAAAGCAGACAAAGAAAGCGAGTACAACGATTGGTTTTATCTTCTTTCTCATACTTTTTTTATTTTAACCTAAAATAAATAAAAAAGCAAAAAAAATCATTTATAATAGAACTTCTGAACACCTACTGTTCAAGTTTTAGCTTATTAAAAATTTATTCATTTTAAAAGTTCTTGAATATCTTTTTCAATATCTTGAGGAGATGTTTGAGGAGAGTAGCGTTTCATCACATGGCCTTCTTTATCTAAAAGAAATTTGGTGAAGTTCCACTTAATATCTTTAGATAGAAATCCCCCCTTTGCTTCTTTAAGCCATGTATATAGTGGGTCAGCTTTTTTTCCATTTACGTTAATCTTTTGAAAACGGGGAAAGCTGGTCTGATAGTTAAGGTTACAGAAATTGTTGATTTCTTCTGCACTTCCTGGAGCTTGATTTTTAAACTGATTGCAGGGAAAATCTAATATTTCAAATCCTTCATCACGATAGCGAAGATATAAGTCCTGCAGTCCTTTATACTGTGGAGTAAACCCGCAGCCGGTAGCTGTATTTACAATGAGTAAGACTTTCCCTTTGAAAATGTCTAGCGAAAGCTGATTGCCATCTTGTTTTTCGACAGAAAATTGGTAAACGTTCATAGTTTTGGACCTCCAATCAGTTGTTTTCTTTTATTCTAGCATAAGATTTTAGTGAATTGTGAAAAGGATATGGCTTTTTTTTCGTTGTGAAAAATGATATAATGTACAATGAAATTTTAGAAAATCTAGGTGAAGTATGAAGATTGACAAACGACACCTATTAAACTACTCTATCTTAATTCCCTATTTGATTTTATCAGTTTTAGGCTTGATTATTGTCTATTCAACAACCAGTGCGACCTTGGTTCAGTCAGGTGCTAATTCTTTTAAATCAGTTATAAGCCAAGGCATATTTTGGATTCTGAGTTTAATAGCAATTGTTTTTATATATAAGGTAAAGATCGATATTTTTAAGAAACAAGAGGTTTTGTTCGGTTTCATTTTAGTGGAAGTGATCCTGTTACTCTTATCGCGTTTTATAACTCGTGCAGTAAACGGAGCACATGGTTGGCTTTTTATTGGCGGGGTTAGTATTCAGCCTGCCGAATATCTGAAAATTCTGCTGGTCTGGTTCTTAGCACTGAGGTTTTCAAGAAAGCAGGAAGAGATTGAAATATATGATTATCAAGCTTTAACTTTTAACCGTTGGTTACCTAGAACGTTAAGTGATTGGCGTACTATCACAGGAATTTTGATAGGTATCGTTGTTATCATGCCGGACTTGGGGAATGCTACTATTTTAGCTTTGACTGTCCTGATAATGGTTTCTGTAAGTGGTATTGGACATCGATGGTTCTCAGCCATGCTAGGAATACTGGTAGGAACTTCGACCTTGATCCTATCCAGTATTTGGCTGCTTGGTGTAGAAAAAGTCTCCAAGGTTCCTTTGTTTGGATATGTTGCCAAGAGGTTTAGTGCCTTCTTTAATCCCTTTACAGATGTGTCAGGAGCAGGGCATCAGCTTGCGAATTCATATTATGCGATTGTAAACGGAGGCTGGTTTGGATTAGGACTTGGAAATTCAATTGAAAAACGAGGCTATTTACCCGAAGCGCAGACAGATTTTGTTTTTTCAATTGTTATCGAGGAATTGGGCTTTATTGGTGCTAGCTTAATTTTAGCCCTACTGTTTTTCCTAATCTTGCGAATCATTTTGGTAGGTATTCGAGCTAGGGACCCTTTTAATTCAATGGTGGCTTTGGGAATTGGAGGCATGATGCTGACCCAAACCTTTATAAATATTGGAGGGATCTCAGGATTGATTCCTTCAACAGGGGTGACTTTTCCATTCCTATCACAAGGTGGGAATAGTCTCTTAGTTCTGTCAGTTGGAATTGCCTTTGTACTCAATATTGATGCCAACGAAAAACGAAACAATATCAATCGTGTTTTAGAAGAAACTTTGTGAGACCGGCTGGTTGTTAGCTAGTCTTTGTCCTTAAATAGAAAGGTTCAGACCATGTCATTTAATAAGTTAGAAAGCTTTAGTAATAAAGATGTTATTCGAGAAGAAGTTTCCATTTTGACGGACTTACTTACTGATGTTACGCGTAAAATTCTTAGTCCTGAGACATTCGAAAAGATTGAAATGATGCAGGACTTAGCTGTTCACTCCAAATACCAGGAACTAAAGGGAATCGTAGAAGAACTAACAACAGAAGAAATGGTCTATATTTCTCGTTATTTTTCTATTCTGCCACTCTTGATTAATATTTCTGAAGACGTTGATCTAGCCTATGAAATCAACCATCAGAACAATATCGACCAAGATTATCTTGGAAAGCTGTCAACAACTATTGACTTGATTTCAACGCGGGAGAATGCAAAAGAAATTCTAGAGAATTTAAATGTTGTTCCGGTACTGACAGCTCACCCAACTCAGGTTCAAAGAAAGACAATGCTGGATCTGACAAATCATATTCACACCCTTTTACGTCAGCATCGAGATGTTAAGGCTGGTCTGGTTAATGAGAAGAAGTGGCTAGGCAACCTTCGTCGTTACATCGAGCTCATGATGCAGACAGATATGATTCGGGATAAGAAACTAAAAGTAACCAATGAGATTACCAATGTCATGGAATACTACAATAGCTCTTTTCTACAAGCCATTACCAACTTTATGGTCGAATACAAACGCTTGGCAGAAGAGCGGGGTATCAAGTTGGATAATCCTAAACCTATTACCATGGGAATGTGGATTGGTGGTGACCGGGATGGGAATCCTTTTGTAACGGCAGAAACTTTGAAACTATCAGCCACTCTCCAGAGTGAAGTCATTCTCAACTATTACATTGACAAGGTTTATACACTTTATCGTACTTTTTCTCTGTCAACAAATCTCTCAGAAACTAGTCAGGCAGTAGCAGAAATGGCTGCTTTGTCAACTGATAAATCTGTTTATCGTGAAAATGAACCTTACCGCCGTGCCTTCCACTATATTCAGTCCAAGCTGATTCAGACCTTGCTGTACCTGAAAGAAGGAAACTTTTCTAATGAAGGTCAGCGCTTGACTGATCGAGCTGAGAAAACATTATCTGCCAAGACAACTCCTTCTTTGAGTAATAAAGGACGGGAAATTATTCCAAACTATATTCAGTCTCGTATCAGTGAAACCTTAACTGAGTTGAAGAAGGAGGAAACACCTTCTTACAAAACTGCAAAAGAATTCAAAGAAGACTTACAGGTCATTTATGATTCTCTTATCGAACATCATGGTGAGGCTTTAGTGACAGGAGACCTGACAGAACTTTTACAAGCAGTGGATGTTTTTGGTTTCTTCTTAGCCAGCATTGATATGCGTCAGGATTCTAGTGTTCATGAAGCTTGTGTGGCTGAGCTCTTGGCATCAGCAAACATTGTAAAAGATTACAGCAGCTTATCTGAAGAAGAAAAATGTCAGGTACTACTTAAGCAATTGCTTGAGGATCCTCGCATTTTATCAGCTACTCATGAGCCCAAGTCCGAACTTTTGCAAAAAGAATTAGAAATTTTCAAGACTGCTCGACAGCTGAAAGATGCACTTGGTGAAGAAGTCATCAAGCAGAACATCATTTCTCACTCGACCAGTGTATCAGACCTACTGGAGTTGGCTATTATGTTGAAAGAAGTAGGGCTGATTGATGAAAATGGGACTCGAGTACAGATTGTTCCTCTTTTTGAGACAATTGAAGATTTGGACAATTCATGCGAAACAATGGAGAAGTATCTATCTTTGCCTATTGCTCAGAAATGGATTGCCTCTAAGAATAATTACCAAGAAATCATGTTGGGTTACTCAGACAGTAATAAAGATGGTGGTTACCTATCTTCTTGCTGGACTCTCTATAAGGCTCAGCAACAGCTGACTGCTATCGGTGATAAATTTGGTGTTAAAATTACCTTCTTCCATGGTCGTGGAGGTACAGTTGGCCGTGGTGGCGGTCCAACCTATGAAGCGATCACCTCACAACCCCTACGAAGTATCAACGACCGGATCCGCCTTACTGAGCAAGGGGAAGTTATTGGAAACAAATATGGTAATAAAGATGCAGCCTACTATAATTTGGAAATGCTCGTTTCTGCAGCAATCAATCGAATGGTAACACATAAGAAAAGTGATGCCCATACATCCAATAAATATGAGCGGATCATGGATCAAGTTGTCGAGCGAAGCTATCAGATTTATCGTGATTTAGTCTTTGGCGACGAACGCTTTTATGATTATTTCTTTGAATCTAGTCCAATCAAAGCGATTTCTAGCTTTAATATTGGCTCTCGTCCTGCAGCTCGTAAAACGATTACTGAAATCGGTGGTCTTCGAGCGATCCCATGGGTCTTCTCATGGTCTCAAAGTCGAGTGATGTTCCCTGGTTGGTACGGTGTTGGCTCGAGTTTCAAGGAATTTATTGATCAAGATCCAGAAAATAACCTTGCCTTTCTACAACTTATGTACAAGAGATGGCCATTCTTCAAATCTCTATTATCAAATGTAGACATGGTCCTTTCTAAGTCCAATATGAACATTGCTTTTGAATATGCTCAGTTATGCGAAGATCAGAATGTTCGGGATATTTTCAATATTATCTTGGATGAGTGGCAACTAACTAAGAATGTTATTCTTGAGATTGAAGGACACGATGAACTCTTGGCTGAAAATACTTATCTAAGAGACAGCTTGGACTATCGTATGCCTTACTTTAATGTTTTGAACTATATTCAACTAGAGCTGATTAAACGTCAACGCAATGGTCAGCTCACGCCTGATCAAGAGAAGCTGATTCACATCACTATTAATGGTATTGCGACTGGTTTGCGAAACTCAGGTTAATACGAAGAAAAATCGGAAATATTTCCGATTTTTTTTAATCGATTAAATCATTTTTGTAGTTTTCTTAGATCTTTCAAGGAAGTAAGAAGAGAAGCAGATGATGAGTTTTAGAATATACGCTAGCAGTTAACTTGTCTGATATAAGTTGAGCTTTCTATTAGAAAAGGTTAATTCACAAAAAATGTGTAAAAGGCTTGCAATTTCACTAGAATTTGATAAAATAGTAAGGAAAGTTAGACTGTATTGCCTACTGTCTATCTATAAAATATATTTTATTGGAGGCTTTTACTCAAATGGCAAAAGAAAAATACGATCGTAGTAAACCACACGTTAACATTGGTACTATCGGACACGTTGACCACGGTAAAACTACTTTGACAGCAGCTATCACAACTGTATTGGCACGTCGCTTGCCTTCAGCAGTTAACCAACCAAAAGACTATGCGTCTATCGATGCTGCTCCAGAAGAACGCGAACGCGGTATCACTATCAACACTGCGCACGTTGAGTATGAAACTGAAAAACGTCACTACGCTCACATCGACGCTCCAGGACACGCGGACTACGTTAAAAACATGATCACTGGTGCCGCTCAAATGGACGGAGCTATCCTTGTAGTAGCTTCAACTGATGGTCCTATGCCACAAACTCGTGAGCACATCCTTCTTTCTCGCCAAGTTGGTGTTAAACACTTGATCGTGTTCATGAACAAAGTTGACTTGGTTGACGACGAAGAATTGCTTGAATTGGTTGAAATGGAAATCCGTGACCTCTTGTCAGAATACGACTTCCCAGGTGACGATCTTCCAGTTATCCAAGGTTCAGCTCTTAAGGCTCTTGAAGGTGACTCTAAATACGAAGATATCATCATGGAATTGATGAACACTGTTGATGAGTACATTCCAGAACCAGAACGCGATACTGACAAACCATTGCTTCTTCCAGTCGAAGACGTATTCTCAATCACTGGACGTGGTACAGTTGCTTCAGGACGTATCGACCGTGGTATCGTTAAAGTCAACGACGAAATCGAAATCGTTGGTATCAAAGAAGAAATCCAAAAAGCAGTTGTTACTGGTGTTGAAATGTTCCGTAAACAGCTTGACGAAGGTCTTGCAGGGGACAACGTAGGTGTGCTTCTCCGTGGTATCCAACGTGATGAAATCGAACGTGGACAAGTTATTGCTAAACCAGGTTCAATCAACCCACACACTAAATTCAAAGGTGAAGTTTATATCCTTACTAAAGAAGAAGGTGGACGTCACACTCCATTCTTCAACAACTACCGTCCACAGTTCTACTTCCGTACAACTGACGTTACAGGTTCAATCGAACTTCCAGCAGGTACTGAAATGGTAATGCCTGGTGATAACGTAACTATCGAAGTTGAATTGATCCACCCAATCGCCGTTGAACAAGGTACTACTTTCTCTATCCGTGAAGGTGGACGTACTGTTGGTTCAGGTATGGTTACAGAAATCGAAGCTTAATTCAATTAAGTTACCAGATTAACAATTTAAGTCAGACACGAAACCCGCTTATGCGGGTTTTTTTATATTTTTTTGAAAGAAGGATTTGTTTACTAATATTCCTAACACCAATGTATTTAGCTTCATAATGGACATATAGCAAGGTCTTTTATAAAATAGAGAGCAGTATTTTAGCCGTTTCAATTTGATAAAAACTTAGCAAGCGCCTTTATTTATTGAGCCAACTGTGATACAATGGAACATGAAAATAAAATGAAAAAAGAGGTATGTGAAATGTCACGTAAACCATTTATCGCTGGTAACTGGAAAATGAACAAAAATCCAGAAGAAGCAAAAGCATTCGTTGAAGCCGTTGCATCAAAACTTCCTTCATCAGACCTTGTTGAAGCAGGTATCGCAGCTCCTGCAGTTGATTTGACAGCTGTTCTTGCTGCTGCTAAAGGTTCAAACCTTAGAGTTGCTGCTCAAAACTGCTACTTTGAAAATGCAGGTGCTTTTACTGGTGAAACTAGCCCACAAGTTTTGAAAGAAATTGGTACTGACTATGTAGTTATCGGTCACTCAGAACGTCGTGACTACTTCCATGAAACTGACGAAGATATCAACAAAAAAGCAAAAGCTATCTTTGCAAACGGTATGCTTCCAATCATCTGTTGTGGTGAGTCACTTGAAACTTACGAAGCTGGTAAAGCTGCTGAATTTGTAGGTGCTCAAGTATCTGCTGCATTGGCTGGATTGACAGCTGAACAAGTTGCTTCAACCGTTATCGCTTATGAGCCAATCTGGGCTATCGGTACTGGTAAATCAGCTTCACAAGACGATGCACAAAAAATGTGTAAAGTTGTTCGTGACGTTGTAGCTGCAGACTTCGGTCAAGAAGTTGCTGACAAAGTTCGTGTTCAATACGGTGGTTCTGTTAAACCTGAAAACGTTGCTTCATACATGGCTTGCCCTGACGTTGACGGTGCGCTTGTTGGTGGAGCTTCACTTGAAGCTGAAAGCTTCTTGGCATTGCTTGACTTTGTAAAATAATGATTAGATATAAGCTTGTTGCTGTTAGGCAACAAGCTTTTTTCTGTTAGAACTTGCTTCAAGAACAAGGCGAGAGGGGATAAGTAAAGGTCATTTCCCATTATTTAGTATTTTTGGTATAATAGGTCTATGATTCAAATAGTTTTTACGCTTAGCAGTCATTTACTATTTATTTTTTTGTCTCATCAGTTATTATCTAGTCTTGTTAACTGGGAGAGGCTCTTGAAAGTAAATGCTGATAATGCTTTAAAAATTCGCTTACTCATTCTATTCTTGAGTATTGCGCTTGGTTATCTGGTTAGTCTTTTTTTCCTAAGTATTTATCAAGTAAGTTTTGATATTTTGAATGGAAACGTAAAATAAGAGAGAAACTAGAAACAATGAATGAGTAAGGGAGTATATATGGATAAAATTATTATTCAAGGTGGAAATAATCGCTTAGTTGGAACAGTACAAATCGAGGGTGCAAAGAATGCAGTCTTGCCTCTTTTGGCTGCAACAGTTTTGGCAAGTAAAGGAAAAACGATTTTAACAAATGTACCTGTTCTATCAGACGTCTTTACCATGAACAATGTTGTTCGCGGTTTAAATACTACTGTAGACTTCAATCAGGATGAGCATGAGATTGTGGTCGATGCTAGTCAAGATATTACAGAAGAAGCGCCCTATAAGTATGTCAGCAAGATGAGGGCATCTATTGTTGTCCTAGGACCTATCTTGGCACGTAATGGACACGCTAAGGTATCAATGCCTGGTGGCTGTACGATTGGGAGTCGTCCGATCGATTTGCATCTGAAAGGCCTTGAAGCAATGGGGGCTGAGATTACTCAGACAGCCGGCTATATTGAAGCAAAAGCAGATAAGTTACATGGGGCCCATATTTATATGGATTTTCCAAGTGTAGGTGCGACTCAGAATATTATGATGGCTGCGACACTGGCTGAAGGGACAACTGTTATTGAAAATGCTGCTCGGGAACCAGAGATTGTTGATCTAGCTGTCTTGCTCAATAAAATGGGGGCAAAGATCCGTGGTGCAGGGACTGAAACATTAACCATTCTTGGAGTCAAAGAATTAACAGGAACCAAACATAGTGTTGTTCAGGATCGAATTGAAGCGGGAACATTTATGGTTGCTGCTGCTATGACAGGTGGTAATGTTCTGATTCAGGATGCAATCTGGGAACACAATCGTCCTTTGCTAGCTAAGCTTCAAGAAATGGGTGTATCCGTAACTGAAGAAGAAGAGGGAATCCGGATCCAATCAGATCTATCACGCTTAAAAGCTGTTAGTGTTAAAACCCTGCCTCACCCAGGTTTTCCAACGGATATGCAAGCTCAATTTACTGCCTTGATGACGGTAGTTCGTGGCGAATCAACTATGATTGAGACAGTCTTTGAAAATCGCTTCCAACATCTAGAAGAGATGCGTCGTATGGGCTTGCACTCTGAAATTATGCGGGATACAGCAAGAATTGTTGGTGGGCAGAAGCTTCAAGGAGCAGAGGTTATGTCTACTGACTTGAGAGCTAGCGCGGCCTTAATTTTGACGGGCCTTATTGCTAGTGGAGAAACCAAGGTTAGCAAATTAGAGCATTTAGATCGTGGTTACTATCTTTTCCATGAGAAATTGGCTGCTCTAGGAGCCAACATTAAGCGTGTGAAGGAAGATGACGATGAATGATGAGTTGAAATATGTAGCGAAACAAGTTGGGATTGTTTTCTTAGTGATTTTATTGGGGCTCCTTGTCTTTGCTATTGGTTTAGTTATTGGTTATGGTGTGATTGGTGGTGGCGATAATCCTTGGTCCATCTTATCACCTGATAAATGGCAGAGCATTATTAATAAGTTTACAGGTAAATAAGGAGTATAGGGCAGTTTGTCCGCTCCTATTTTTATGAGGAAAAAATGAAGAAGAAACAAGAAGAGAAACTTTTTCAAAGCATAGTAGGACTGATTCTGGCACTTGTTCTGATAGCTGGTGCTAATTATTTCTCAAACCATCAGAATCAGGATAACATAAAGTCTAATCCACAGGTTCAAAGAACAGGAAGAAGGGATATCTCAACTCCCGAGCAAGCACTATCTCAGAGTGTATTGACTGATTCTGTTCGCAAGCAATTAAAAGGCAACATAGAATGGAATCAGGCAGGTGCATTTATTATTAATGGCAACAAGACAGACCTAAATGCTGATATTGCCAGTCAGCCTTATGCACAAAACCAGACAAAGTCAGTTCAGGGACAGTTAGTACCAATAATTGGGAATGCTCTGCTTTCTAAACAGACTAGACAATACAAAAATCGAGAAGAAACCGGAAACGGAACGACAAGTTGGGTTCCTGCCGGCTGGCATCAAGTGAGAAATCTTACTGGAGATTTTAATCATGCTGTTGACCGAGGGCATTTATTAGCTTATTCTTTAGTCGGAGGCTTAAAGAACTTTGATGCTTCTACAAGTAACCCAGAGAATATCGCTGTTCAAACAGCTTGGGCAAATCAGGCAAACAGTTCTTCGTCTACTGGACAAAATTTTTATGAAAGCTTGATTCGGAAGGCTTTGGATAAAAAGAAGCGAGTCCGTTATCGAGTTACCTTGATTTATGCTAATCCTGATGACTTAATAGCAGCGGGCTCTCATTTAGAAGCAAAGTCTAGCGATGGAAGTCTTGAGTTTAATGTCTTCGTTCCAAATATTCAAACCGGGATTCGTATTAACTATAGAACTGGAGAAGTAACAGTAGAGTAGTTATATAGTAAAACAGAAAAAGCACCAATTTTACCAGACCCTAATCTTTAGATTATTTCAATCTAACTTTTAGGGTCGATAAATCTGGTGCTTTTTTATTTACTTTCTAAAATTAGAAGAGAGGAAGAAAGTTAGAAGCTATCTACTTTGATATGAATTAAAAGTGTTTCTCAATATAGTTCCTTGATTAGATTAAATTTTTTCAAGAAAGATAGTTAACTAGTTGTTTCTAAATTCCAGTATTGAACTAACCATTTTATAAAGGAATCATACCTTGATTGAAGAGCTTCATGATGTCCATAAGGGTCAAAGATGGAGCAGGTGGTAAGGATTTCTTTCTGAATCAAGCGATGAATTTCTTCAGCATAGAAAGGAGCCTTGGAAAGTCGGTTCGAGTGATTCGCACCTTCTGTCTTTCCATTCTGTAAATAGACTAGACAGTCCTTGTTTTTCAAGTCCTGTGTCTGGCAATAGTCGGTAAAACCTGGATACCAAAAGGAGCCGCAGATAGAAAAGACACAGGGGATCTTGCAGTCGCTATAGAGACTGTAAACAGCCGCGAGTCCACCAAGAGAGTAGCCACCATAGGCAATTCTCTTGTCATCCAGTAGGTAGTGCTGTCTGATTTCTGTTAATATACCGCTGAAGAGCTTTTGATGGTAACTATCTGCTTTGCCACCAAAATCAGGATTGCCAGGCTTTAGAGCATTGGCTTTCCAGGGTGTAAAATCGTCCAGCCTATTGTTCGGTATCAGTCCAATCAAGATTACCGATGGAGAAAGCTTGCTTAGGTAGTTTATCTGGCCATCATTTAGCAAGATTGCTGGATAAGGTCGTGATCCGTCATAATCTTGGGGCAGAGTAATATTGACAGTGATACCCTCCCAGACAAAGGCCTTATTTATTGATAAAGTCATTGATTTTCTCGAGTGAGTCGATTACAGCAGGACCATAATCCATAAACTCATCATAGGAGATGGTCATAATTTTCTGATTTTTGACCGCTGGGACATCTTCCAGAACTGGATTGGCTTTCATTAGATCAACTGCTTGCTCATCCATGGACTTGTTGCGGTCGCTGGTTACGTAGATGATGAGTTCTGGATCCATAGAAACCAGGTTTTCCAAGGTTAAGCCAGAGGTTCCAGTCGCTACATTGGTATAGCCGAGCTGGTTTAGCAGACTTTCTTGCAGAGCAGATTTATAAGCACCGAAAGTCTCATCGTTATATGCACACATGATGAGCGCTTTTTTCTTTTCTCCTTGGCTAGCCTTATTCGCCTTCTTGACAGTGTCAATTCTTGCCTGTAGCTGGTTGGCATACTGATTGGCCTTATCTTGAACGTTAAAGATGGTTCCTATATTCTTGACATCTTCAACGATATTGCCTAGATCTTGCTTGGTATTGGACAGGGAAGCCTTTTGTGTATAGACAGGGATTTTATTTTCATTCCAGGCACTAACTGTCCCCAGAGATTTTTCGGAAAACATCATGTTTCGTCCAAGAAGAGCGTCTGGCTCATAGGATAGCACAGTTTCTTGTGATACAGTTTTCTTGTCGCCGACCTGCGGAATGGTGGCAATATCAGCCTTGTATTTATCTGTGACATCATTGTCTGGATTGAGCATACCAGCAATCTTGTCTTTTAAGCCTAGTTCAATCAAGATTTCGGTCGTTGAAAGGTTATTGGTGATGACCTTTTCCGGTACCTTTTCAAAGATCTGATCAATCTCCTTGCCTTCGGCATCGTAGGTTTTGATTGTCACTGGATATTTTGTCTCTGCTGTGCTCTTTTTCGCGCTTTGTGTTTTTGAGGAAGATTGCGAAGTTGAGCTTTCTTTCGTACTTTCCTTAGATGAAGAATTGCAGGCTACCATTGTCAGTGCAGCTGTTGTGACGAGTAAGATACTGAGAGTTTTTTTCATATACATTTCCTTTCATGTGTTGAGAATATAGCTAGATTAGGCTAAGGTTTTCAAAAAGTGGCTACCCAAAAGTTTCCATTAATTATAAGAAAGTCACATTGGAAACAATTTTTTCTTCAACTATTCATCTCTGAAAATAGTTTCTTAGAGATACTGAATCATTGCTTGTTGATCGCTGGTCCAAGCGACCTTGCTTTGAACACCATAAATGGCTTGCAGTGATTCTTGACAAATTACTTCTTCAGGGCTGCCCTGGTATAGGATTTCACCTCCTTTCATAAGATACAGATAATCTGAGTAGCGACAGGCTAATTGAATATCGTGTAGAACAGCCAATACGTTGATATCTAAGTCTTTAACAATACTTAGAATATCCAGCTGGTATTTGATATCCAGATGATTGGTAGGCTCGTCTAGGAGTAGCAAGCTTGGTTGCTGGGCTAGAGCTCTAGCCAACAAGACTCTTTGCTTTTCTCCTCCAGATAGGGAGGAGTAGGAGCGTTTGGCTTTGTCAGCCATGTCTACTTTAAGTAAAGATTGGTGAACCAAGTCATAATCTTCTTCTTGTTCCCTCTGTAAAAAAGATAGGTGGGGGATTCGCCCCAGTAACACGATTTCCTCAACAGTGGTGTCAAATTGCAACTGGTTAAATTGACTGAGAACTGCCATGCCTTTAGCGGTAGATTTTAAACTCAAATTTTTTAATGGACTTCCGTTTAAAAAAATCCTACCACTGTCTGGTTTAATTTGACGATATATAGTCTTCAATAGGGTTGTTTTACCGCAGCCGTTGGGTCCAAGAATAGTGTGGAATTTTCTCCCTTCGACTTTTAGAGAAATGCCATTTAAAATTTTTTTCTGGCCAATTGAATAGTGAATATCTTCGCAAATTAGATCCATCTCAACTAAGCATCTCCTTTCGACTTTTAGCAACCATATAGATAAAAAAGGGAGCTCCTACTAAAGCGGTAAAAATACCAATCGGAAGTTCAGAGTTTTTTATTAAAATCCTGGAAAAAACATCGGCCCAAAGAATAAAGAGGGCTCCAAGAAGGCTGGCTATGGGTAAGATTTCTTTATAATTGCTTCCTATTAGGGCTCTGGCTAAATGAGGAGTGATCAATCCTACAAAACCAATAATTCCACAAGACGCTACTAGCATAGCAGTGATAATCGCGACAATAGTGATATAAAGATACCAATAAAAGCGTAAGGGCACACCCAATGTTAAAGCAATTTCTTCCCCCATCGTCATGGCGTTAAAAATTCGATATTGAGACCAAAAGAACAAAAGGGAAAGACTGACAATGAAAGCAGGAAAAGTTAGATTCGACCAAGATGCCCCTGCCAGAGAACCCATAGTCCAAAATTTGATAGTCAAGGCGCTATCAGCATTGGCGCCAAGAGAAATGATAAAATTAGCAAAGGCGATAAAGAGGGCGTTAACTACTGTACCGGAAAGAATCAGACTGGATGTTGTCGACTTTCCTTGTATAGTCGCAATTAGTAAAACAGCAGCGGTTGCTAGAAGTGCTCCCGTAAAAGCAGCAACTCCAGTGAAGGCTTTAAGGCCTAAAATGATACTGAGTGTAGCTCCAAAAGTAGCTCCTGAAGAAATCCCCAGAATGTAAGGTTCAGCAATGGGGTTGTTGACAGTGGACTGCATCACACACCCGCAGATAGAAAGTCCAGCTCCTGCAATAATGGCAAGGAGTACTCTTGGGACTCGCATATTCCAAACGATTGCAATACTTGATTTGGAAAGGTATCTTATATTTGAGAACCAACCTAACTTACTAAATACAATCCGGTAGGTATCTAACAAATTGATTTTAACAGCTCCTAAAGAAACAGATAAAAACAATGAAAAAAGTAAAAATATGATGAGAAAAAGTAAGAGAACAAGATAGCTAAGGTAGCCTCTCCCTCTGCCTTTCTTGAAGGACATAGATGTCTCCTTAAAACAAAAATATATTAGAATATTCTGATAATTTAATAAAATTATATCATTTTAAAAAAAGAAGGGCAAGGGAAGACCTGATTTGAAAAGTTAATCATTTATACATATAAGAATTTCACGAACTAGTTACAGACTGTTTTTCAGGATCCTTAAGTTTTTAGGAAAAAACAAGCCTGAACAATAGAGTTCAGACTTGTAATTAAGGACAAGAGGATCTAAGAAAGTGACAAGAATCTCCGTCCAATAACGAATAGAAGCAAAGAAAGGAGTAATCTTTCGTCTGGAAACCAAATCAAGCGATGGAAGTCTCGAGTTTAATACTTTCATACCGAATATTCAAACCGGGATTTGTATTACCTATAGAACAGGAGAAGTAACAGTTGACTAAGTAGATTTCAAACTAGCAAAAAAGCACCGCAATGGGTGCTTTTGGCTATTCTAATCAAAGTAGAGCAAGTCCTTGCTAGTCTCAGTGAAGAGTTCAAATCCGTTTTTAGTGACATACCCACAATCTTCAATGCGGACACCGACCTTGCCAGGAATATAAATACCTGGTTCAACAGAGAAGCACATACCTTCTTCAATAACCATCTCGTTACCTTCCATGATAGACGGAAATTCATGAACATCCATACCGATACCATGACCAAGACGGTGGTTGAAATACTCACCATAACCAGCTTTTTCGATAACTTGTCGAGCAGCCCGGTCTACTTCATGGGCTGTTACACCTGGTTTGATAAAGTCAAGTGCAGCTTGCTGGGCTTCTAGAGTTAGATGGTAGATATCTTTTTTGAACTGGTCAGGTTGGCCAACAGCAACAGTCCGCGTCATATCACTAGCATAGCCATTAACCATACAGCCTAAGTCAAAGAGTAGGAGGGCATTGTTTTCAATTTTGTTTGCTCCTGGGATACCATGAGGGTTGGCCGCATTATTTCCAGTTAGGACCATGGTTTCAAAGCTCATTTCATATCCTTCTTGCTTGATGGCAAAGTCAATTTGAGCAATGATATCAGTTTCAGTTTTATTCAAAGAAATATTGTCAAAACCAATGTTAACAGCCTTATCGGCATATTGGCCTGCTACAAGCATTTTTTGGATTTCATCAGCAGACTTAATGAGTCGCATCCGTTGAATAAATGGTGTAAGGTTTGTAAAGTCAGCCTGCTCAAAAACAGTTTTCAAACCGTGGTATTTAGTTAAAATTAAGTTGTCAAATTCAACAGCCACAGTTTTAACCCCTTTGACTGGTAGGGAAGCCTTAATTTTGTTCCAAGGGTTTTCAGAATCTACATAACCTACTACAGAAAAAGAAACGGTGCTAGAAGCGCGCTCTACTTCTAAAGCAGGAACAAAGAGTAGAGGTTCTTGATCTGTGAAGACAAAGAGAAACATTTGACGCTCATGAGGGTCGCTATAAAATCCGGTTAAATAATGAATAGTGACTGGATCTGAAATGATTGCAGCGTCTTTTTTCTCGTTTTCAAGAAAATTACGAATTTGATTCAATTTTGTCATAATGAAACCTTCTTTCTATGCTTCTATTTTGGCAAAAAATGACTAAAAAAGCAAGAGTTTTCAAATAAACTCATCAAAATGCTTGAAAGTGTTTCCAAGAAGTGATAAAATGTTCTTGGTAGGAATATGAAAACGTTATTTTCAACTTTAAGAAAGGAAGCAATATGAACACAGACGATACAGTAACCATTTATGATGTCGCCCGTGAAGCAGGGGTTTCTATGGCGACAGTTAGTCGTGTAGTTAATGGAAACAAGAATGTAAAAGAAAACACTCGGAAAAAAGTTTTGGAAGTAATTGATCGCCTTGATTATCGTCCAAATGCAGTGGCTCGTGGTTTGGCTAGCAAGAAGACTACGACAGTTGGTGTTGTGATTCCAAGTATTACAAATAGTTATTTCTCAACACTCGCCAAGGGAATTGATGATATTGCTGAGATGTATAAATACAATATCGTCCTAGCAAACAGCGATGAGGATGATGATAAGGAAGTTTCAGTTGTAAACACTCTCTTTTCGAAACAAGTAGATGGTATTATCTTTATGGGTTACCACCTTACTGAAAAGATTCGTTCAGAATTTTCACGCTCACGCACGCCAGTTGTCTTGGCTGGAACTATTGATGTGGAGCACCAATTGCCAAGTGTTAATATAGATTATAAACAGGCTACAATTGATGCTATCACATTCCTTGCTAAGCGCAATAAAAAAATTGCTTTTGTGTGCGGACCTTTAGTTGATGATATCAATGGAAAAGTACGCTTATCCGGTTATAAAACGGCTCTTAAGAGCAAAAAGCTGTCATACAGCGAAGGTCTTGTTTTTGAGTCTAAGTATGGCTATGATGATGGCTATAATTTAGCTGAACGAGTAATTGCTTCTAAAGCAACGGCTGCTTTTGTTACAGGTGATGAGCTGGCAGCTGGTCTTTTAAACGGACTAGCTGATCGCGGAGTAAAAATTCCAGAGGATTTTGAAATTATTACTAGCGATGATTCACAAATATCTCGCTATACACGTCCAAATTTGTCGACTATCAGCCAGCCTTTATATGATTTAGGTGCTATTAGTATGCGTATGCTGACTAAAATTATGCACAAGGAAGAGTTGGAAGAACGCGAAGTTGTTTTATCTCATGGTATTTACGAACGGGACTCAACTAGAAAATAAAAGTTAAAGTCACCATTTGGTGGCTTTTTTGTATGCAGTTTGAGGATACTTATTGGCAAGAAAAGCAATAGGATTGAGAGATCCATACCTGCTTTTGCCATTTAAAGTTTAATTTTTTTCTGCTTTCAGGTATAATAGTATTTATGAAAGTTTTATTGTATTTAGAAGGAAAATCAGTGCTAGAAAAATCTGGTATTGGTCGAGCTTTGCAACACCAAATGCATGCCTTGGACCTGGCTGGTATTCCGTATACGACAGATATTTTAGGTGATTATGATGTAGTCCATATTAATACTTATGGACCAAGAAGTTTGCTCCTCTTACATGCCGCCAAGAGACATGGGAAGAAGGTTATTATGCATGGCCATTCTACCAAGGAGGATTTTCAGAATTCTTTTATTGGGTCGAATTTCTTTGCACCTTTATTTGGTAAATATCTTGCACATATGTATCAAAAGGCTGACTTTGTTATTACACCATCAGAGTATTCTAAAAAGCTTATTGCAGGCTACGGGGTAACGACACCGATTATTGCTGTGTCAAATGGTATAGATCTTGAGAAATACCAAGCGGACCCTAAAAAGGAAAAGGTTTTTAGAGAACATTTTCAAGTTAAGGAAGGCCAAAAGGTTGTTGTCTGTGCAGGTCTCTATTTTAAGCGAAAAGGAATAGAAGACTTTGTTGAAGTGGCTAGAAGGATGCCAGATGTTCGTTTTATCTGGCTAGGCTCGATCAATAAGTGGTTGATCCCAGCTTCGATTCGTAGATTAGTAGAAAAAGATCATCCTTCTAATGTGGAGTTCCCTGGCTATTTTAAGGGAGCTGTTTTTCAAGGAGCTATGTCAGGAAGTGATGCATTCTTTTTCCCATCATATGAAGAGACAGAAGGTATTGTGGTCTTGGAAGCCCTAGCTAGCAAGCAACATGTCATTCTTCGAGATATTCCTGTGTATGAGGGATGGATTAGCGAAGAGTCTGCTGAGCTTTGTCATAATGTTGATGAATTTGTTGAGTCACTTCGAAAGGTTCTAGACGGTCAAGTTGATAAACGTGAAGCTGGTTATCGAGTGGCTCAAAGCCGTTCAATTGATGATGTAGCCTATCAGCTAGTAGAAGCCTATCGAAAAGTATTGGAGATGTAATATGCGAGTTGGTCTTTTTACAGATACCTATTTCCCTCAGGTCTCGGGTGTGGCGACGAGTATTCGGACTTTGAAGACGGAACTTGAAAAGCAAGGACATACAGTTTTTATCTTTACGACAACTGATAAAGACGTGAATCGTTATGAGGATTGGCAGATTATTCGGATACCGAGTGTACCCTTTTTTGCCTTTAAAGATCGTCGGGTTGCATACCGAGGTTTTTCTAAGGCTTTAGAGATTGCTCGCCAGTATCAGCTTGATATCATTCACACACAGACTGAATTTTCATTGGGATTGTTAGGAGTCTGGATTGCTAAGGAATTAAAGATTCCTGTCCTGCATACCTATCATACTCAATATGAAGATTACGTCCGCTATATTGCAAATGGAATGCTGATTCGGCCTAGTATGGTTAAGTATATCGTCCGTGGTTTTTTGAATGATATGGATGGTGTGATTTGTCCTAGTGAGATCGTCTATGATTTGTTAACACGCTACAAGGTTACAACTGAAAAGAGGGTCATTCCTACAGGGATTGATTTGGCTAAGTTTGAACGACCTGAAATCACCAAAGATCATATTGAAGATTTACGAAAGAAACTGGCAATCGATGACTCAGAAACTATGTTGCTCAGTTTGTCTCGAGTTTCTTATGAGAAAAATATTCAAGCAGTTATTGCAGCTTTACCAGATGTCTTAAAAGAAAATGCTACTGTAAAATTGGTAGTGGCAGGAGACGGCCCTTATTTGTCGGACTTGAAGGAACAGGCTGAGAGTTTAGGTATTACTGATTCTATTATTTTCACAGGCATGATACCTCCAAATGAAACTGCCCTTTACTATAAGGCGGCTGATTTCTTTATCTCTGCCTCAACTAGTGAGACGCAGGGACTAACATATTTGGAAAGTATTGCCAGTGGTACACCGATTATTGCCCACGGCAATCCTTATCTAGATAATGTTGTGACGGATAAAATGTTTGGGACACTTTATTATGAGGATAACGACCTATCTGGTGCTATTTTAGAAGCAGTTATGACAACGCCTAAAATGGACGAAGAGAGATTGGCAGATAAACTCTATGAAATTTCAGCAGAAAATTTTGGGCGCCGTGTCTATGAATTCTATCTGGATTTAGGGATTTCTAAAGATTTTCAAAATGAAATTAGGCCGGATGAAACAAGAACAAAGCGCTTTGCAAAATCAATGATAAAACTGCCAGGTAAAATTATCCTTCTTCCGGTAAATGGTTCAACTCGGATGATTAAAGCTTCAAGAAAACAAATCAGAAAAATTCGCAAATACCTAGAATAAGTTTATTCTTTGAAAGGTGAAAAGGAGATGAGGGGATGAGAGACTGAAAAAATGAATTTCTTTTCTTACTTCCCCTTGTTTTTTTCTATTTAATATTTGATATTTTGCTAATATATTTGCCACTTGATTCAATGGTAAGTAAAAACCTTGTGGTTGGAAACATTCTTATCTTTTCACCTCTTGTCACTCTATTAGTATCCTTGCTATATGCAGTAATTTATGGATTTTCATTGCATTTTTCTATTTTAGTTGGCCTTCTGTTTTTGCTGACAATTTTTATCTTTGGAGAATGGATTCCTCTCTATCACTTGGTTTATTTTCTTTCTTCACTGGCTGGTAATGGATTAGGCCATTTGTTTTATCATTTGAGAAAGAAAAAAAGCGAAGCTAGAAAAATGTAAAAGTTCTTGCAAATTTTTTCAATCGTGCTATAATGTTTCCTAGAGACATATCACCTGCAGGAAATCTTTTAGAGAGCGCGTGGAGCTGGAAATCGCGTAGAGGATGCAGTTGGGACTACTCTACTGGATTTTATGAAAACATAAAACGGTGGCTACGTTAGAGCCAATCAGAGGTGTCCCTCTTTTTTGAGGAACATAAATGAAGGTGGAACCACGTTGCGACGTCCTTTCGAGGATGTCGCTTTTTGTATGGAGAATAGTTACGACAAAGTTAAAATGAAATTTAGCTAAGAGCTGAATGAGGTAATAGATTTGAAGAAATATTTATCTTGGATGATGACTTGTACCTTCCTTATAGTCTATGTATGGCTAATGAAAACTCTCAGCCTATGGGGTTTAGAGTATATTGTCGTCTTTTCATTTTTTCTACTCATTCCTCTCTTGCCCTTCCTTGCCCCCTTTCTTGGTATCTTAATGTTTTTCAACAACAAGAAACTCATTATAACGGGATATCTTTTAAGTTTGACAGCTGCTATCTATTTGGTCAATGCGATAAAAAGCTATCCGATAAGGATATACATGGAAGGTGAGATGACTGATGAGCAATACTTGTCTTTAATCCTTTCTTTGGTATGCTATCTATTTATTTCTACAGCTTTCTTTTTCTTTAGAATGAGAAAGTTAAACTATCATTTGCTTAGATAATCAATTGATATCATTCATTGTAAATAGCTAGTTTCCCCATTCCTTCAAACCTCAGTTATAAAAATACGATAATTTTTTAAAGGAGAAAACCATGATTAAGATTACTTTCCCAGATGGCGCTGTTCGTGAATTCGAATCTGGCGTTACAACTTTTGAAATTGCACAAAGCATTAGCAATTCCCTAGCGAAAAAAGCCTTGGCAGGTAAATTCAACGGCAAACTCATCGACACGACTCGTGCTATCACCGAAGATGGTTCCATCGAAATCGTGACACCTGATCACGAAGATGCCCTTCCAATCTTGCGCCATTCAGCTGCTCACTTGTTTGCTCAAGCAGCTCGTCGTCTTTTCCCAGATATTCACTTGGGGGTTGGTCCAGCTATCGAAGATGGTTTCTACTACGATACGGACAACACAGCTGGTCAAATCTCTAACGAAGACCTTCCTCGTATCGAAGAAGAAATGAAGAAGATCGTCAAGGAAAACTTCCCATCTATTCGCGAGGAAGTTACCAAAGACGAGGCACGTGAAATCTTTAAGAACGACCCTTACAAGTTGGAATTGATCGAAGAACACTCTGAAGACGAAGGTGGTTTGACTATCTACCGTCAGGGTGAATACGTGGACCTCTGCCGTGGACCTCACGTCCCATCAACTGGTCGCATCCAAATCTTCCACCTTCTCCATGTAGCAGGTGCTTACTGGCGTGGAAATAGCGACAACGCTATGATGCAACGGATCTATGGTACAGCTTGGTTTGACAAGAAAGACTTGAAGAACTACCTTCAAATGCGTGAAGAAGCCAAAGAACGTGACCACCGTAAACTTGGTAAAGAACTTGACCTCTTCATGATTTCACAAGAGGTTGGACAAGGTCTGCCATTCTGGTTGCCAAACGGTGCGACTATCCGTCGTGAATTGGAACGCTACATTGTCGACAAGGAAATCGCTGCAGGCTACCAACATGTTTACACTCCACCACTTGCATCAGTAGAGCTTTATAAAACTTCTGGTCACTGGGATCACTACCGTGAAGATATGTTCCCAACTATGGACATGGGAGACGGTGAAGAGTTTGTCCTTCGTCCAATGAACTGCCCACACCACATCCAAGTCTTCAAACACCATGTTCATTCTTACCGTGAATTGCCAATCCGTATCGCTGAAATCGGTATGATGCACCGCTACGAGAAATCTGGTGCCCTCACTGGTCTTCAACGTGTGCGTGAAATGTCTCTTAATGACGGTCACCTCTTTGTTACTCCTGAACAAATCCAAGAAGAATTCCAACGTGCCCTTCAGTTGATTATCGATGTTTACGAAGACTTCAACTTGACTGAGTACCGCTTCCGTCTCTCTCTTCGTGACCCTCAAGATACTCACAAGTACTTTGACAACGATGAAATGTGGGAAAATGCCCAAACCATGCTTCGTGCAGCCCTTGATGAAATGGGTGTTGACTACTTTGAAGCTGAAGGTGAAGCAGCCTTCTATGGACCAAAACTCGATATCCAAGTTAAGACGGCCCTTGGAAAAGAAGAGACCCTTTCGACTATCCAACTCGACTTTTTGCTTCCAGAACGCTTTGACCTCAAATACATCGGAGCTGATGGTGAAGAGCACCGTCCAGTTATGATCCACCGTGGGGTTATCTCAACTATGGAACGCTTCACAGCTATCTTGATTGAGAACTACAAGGGTGCATTCCCAACATGGCTTGCACCACATCAAGTGACCCTCATCCCCGTTTCTAACGAAAAACACGTGGACTACGCATGGGAAGTGGCTAAGAAACTCCGTGACCGCGGTGTCCGTGCAGACGTAGATGAGCGCAATGAAAAAATGCAGTTCAAGATTCGTGCTTCACAAACCAGCAAGATCCCTTACCAATTGATCGTTGGGGACAAGGAAATGGAAGATGGAACTGTCAACGTTCGTCGCTACGGACAAAAAGAAACACATACGGTAGTGGTAGACGAATTTGTTGAAGCTATCCTAGCTGATATCGCTAACAAATCACGCGTCGAAAAATAATGATCAAGAACTCGCTTTGCGGGTTCTTTTTGTAATCTCATTTTTTGACAGTTTATTTTTAGATTTTTTATGAGCTAATTTTTTTACAGCATTGTCACGAATGTCTTTAAATTGTAAGATAAAGAATAGTATTTTTAATTGGGGAAATTAGTCTATTTTAAGAAAGTTTGTTATAATAAAAGAGACAGAAAAAAAGGTGAAAGATATGAAGAAAATATTAGTTGTAGATGACGAAAAACCAATTTCAGATATTATAAAATTTAATATGGTAAAAGAGGGCTATGAAGTTGTTACGGCTTTTGATGGTCGTGAAGCTCTTGAGATGTTTGAAGCTGAAAATCCTGATATTTTGATTTTGGATTTGATGTTGCCAGAATTGGACGGGCTAGAAGTAGCACGCACCATTCGGAAGACCAGTAATGTTCCAATTATTGTCCTATCGGCTAAAGATAGTGAGTTTGATAAAGTTATCGGCCTTGAGATCGGAGCAGACGACTATGTGACTAAGCCTTTCTCTAACCGTGAGCTCCAAGCTCGCGTCAAGGCTATTTTGCGACGTTCAGAATTTGCTGTAGATACCCAAGAAAATGAAAAGGGCTCAAATGAGTTGACAGTGGGTGAATTGCAAATTTTACCCGATGCTTTTGTTGCCAAGAAACATGGTGAAGAGCTAGAATTAACCCATCGTGAGTTTGAATTACTCTACCATTTGGCTAGTCATGTTGGTCAAGTAATGACACGCGAACATCTACTAGAGACAGTTTGGGGTTATGATTATTTTGGTGATGTACGCACTGTTGATGTGACGATTCGCCGTCTACGTGAAAAGATTGAAGATACGCCAA
The DNA here is from genome assembly GCF_030439935.1 of Streptococcus sp. SG1. Taxonomy (NCBI): domain Bacteria; kingdom Bacillati; phylum Bacillota; class Bacilli; order Lactobacillales; family Streptococcaceae; genus Streptococcus; species Streptococcus sp. SG1. The sequence continues at coordinate 80,263 of NZ_JAQFJC010000006.1, forward strand.
GCCGACCAGAGTATATTTTAACTCGTCGTGGTGTTGGCTATTATATGAGAAACAATGATTGAAAATATTAGACAATTTGTGTTTTCTGTAGATTTTGTTTTTGTTTTAATTGTTTTAGGTTTTATTTTGGTTGTTGCCCTGCTCTTTTTAGAGAATCGAAGGGATAATCGCCAACTTCGTCTGCTCAATCAAAAGATCAAAGATTTAATCGCAGGAGACTATTCCGAGGTTCTGGATATGCAAGGCAGTCCAGAAATTACGGATATGACCAATAGTATAAATGATTTGTCTGAGGTGACTAGATTAACACAAGAAAATCTGGAGCAAGAAACCAAACGTTTGACTAGTATCCTGTCCTACATGACAGATGGGGTTTTGGCAACCAACCGTAGGGGTCAGATTATCATGATTAATGATATGGCTTCTAAGCAACTAGGTGTTGATCCAGAGGAAGTCCAAAATACAAGTATTTTAGACTTGTTAGATATTGCGGATGAATATGATCTGCGGGATTTAATTACCAAGATGCCGGAATTGACGATTGATTCACAGGATGAAAATGGAGAATATCTAAGTCTGCGTGTTCGTTTTGCCTTGGTTCGTAGGGAATCTGGTTTTATCTCTGGTTTGGTAGCTGTTTTGCACGATACGACAGAACAGGAAAAAGAGGAACGGGAGCGTCGGCTTTTTGTATCAAACGTAAGTCATGAGCTCCGGACCCCTTTAACAAGTGTTAAGTCTTACCTAGAAGCTTTGGACGAGGGCGCTCTTTCTGAGCCAGTTGCTCCTGAATTTGTTAAAGTTTCTCTTACTGAAACGAACCGAATGATGCGGATGGTTTCTGATTTGCTTAGCTTATCAAGGATTGATAATGATAGTAGTCATTTGGATGTAGAATTAACTAATTTTACAGCTTTTATCACTTTTATTTTGAATCGTTTTGATAAGATTAAAAGTCAGGATGAAACCAAAAAATATGAGATTGTACGAGATTATCCAATCACACCTATTTGGGTTGAAATTGATACTGATAAAATGACGCAGGTCATTGATAATATCATGAATAATGCTATCAAGTATTCTCCAGATGGTGGAAAGATTACCGTAGGGATGAAAACGACGGAAGATCAGCTGATTATTTCAATTTCTGATGAAGGATTGGGAATTCCCAAAAAAGACTTGCCTAAGATCTTTGACCGTTTTTATCGAGTGGATAAGGCTCGAAGCCGTGCGCAAGGTGGAACGGGCTTAGGACTTGCGATTGCAAAAGAAATCATCAAGCAGCACCATGGCTTTATCTGGGCCAAGAGTGAGTATGAAGTCGGATCAACTTTTACAATTGTCCTGCCGTATGATAAGGATGCTGTTTTGGATGATGACTGGGAAAGTGAAGAAGTAGAAAGTAAAGATGACTAAGGAAGGTTTTAAGTATAGCATTTTAGCATCTGGATCTAGTGGTAATTGTTTTTATTTAGAAACAACCCAAAAGAAGATTTTAGTGGATGCGGGACTATCTGGTAAAAAAATCACTAGTCTCCTAAGTGAAATTAATCGTAAACCAGAAGATTTAGATGCTATTTTAGTAACTCATGAACATAAGGATCACATTCATGGTGTTGGGGTCTTAGCCCGCAAGTATAATTTAGATATCTATGCTAATGAAGATACTTGGAAAGCTATGGATAGTGCCTTAGGGAAAATTGATATCAGCCAAAAGCATATTTTTGAAATGGGTAAGGTTATGACTTTTGGTGATATAGATATTGAAAGTTTTGGTGTTAGCCATGATGCGGCGGCACCACAATTTTATCGGTTTATGAAAGACGATAAAAGCTTTGTCATGCTGACGGATACGGGCTATGTGAGTGACCGTATGGCTGGAGTAGTTGAAAATGCTGATGGTTACTTGATTGAGAGTAATCATGATGTAGAAATTTTGCGTAGTGGAGCTTACCCTTGGAGTCTTAAGCAACGTATTTTATCCGATAAAGGCCACTTATCTAATGAAGATGGTGCTGATACGATGATTCGAACCTTGGGGAACCGTACCAAAAAGATTTATCTAGGTCACTTGAGTAAGGAGAATAATATCAAGGAGCTTGCTCATATGACTATGGTTAATCAGCTGGCTCAAGCTGACTTGGCAGTCAATCATGACTTTCAAGTTTTGGATACTTCGCCAGATACAGCTACGCCTCTGACATCAATTTAATCATGTTGAAAATAAAAAATAACCAGGAGATTTTATGCGTCCCATTTATTTTCTTGTTGGACTAGTGTCCTTGGGGCTGGGAGTTGTTGGAATTCTTCTTCCTATCTTGCCTACAACGCCTTTTTTGCTCTTGTCCATAGCTTGCTTCTCTCGGAGTTCCAAACGTTTTGAAAATTGGCTCTATCATACAAAAATGTATCAGATTTATGTGGCGGATTTTCGGGAGACAGGATCGATTGCCAAGGAGCGTAAGAAAAAGATTATTGTATCCATCTACATTTTGATGGGCATTTCTATATTTTTTGCTCCTCTTCTACTTGTAAAGATCGGTCTATTTGCTCTGACAATTTTTATCACCTACTACTTATTTAAGGTCATTCCTGATAAGTAATAACTATAGAAAAGACAATTGTTATAATTGTCTTTTTTCCTTTGCCTAAAGCAAGAAAAAGAGGGCAGGAAAATTTAATTTTTGGTATAATAGTAGCTGTGCAGTCTTCTTTCTAATAGAAGATTTAAACAGCAGTAGAACTTACTTTTACCATTTGTTAAGAGTGTCTTTCTACTCTAATTTGCTATAAAGATAGAAAGGATTGGACTTGTGTTTATCAGTTTGAACACAGGTAGAGGTTTATGAAAAAATTAGAAAACCTTTTGTTTGATAGATTTGGCTTGGTTTTTAAGGATGTTTCATTGCTAGAAACAGCTTTTACTCATACAAGCTATGCCAACGAACACCGCCTCTTAAAAATTTCACACAATGAACGCCTGGAATTTTTAGGAGACGCTGTTCTGCAACTAATTATCTCTGAGTATTTATTTGAAAAATATCCCAAGAGACCTGAGGGAGATCTGACTAAGCTTCGTTCAACGATTGTTCGTGAAGAAAGTTTGGCAGGTTTTAGTCGTGACTGTCAGTTTGATCGCTTCATCAAGCTGGGTAAGGGAGAAGAAAAATCTGGGGGCCGTGAGCGCGAAACGATTTTAGGTGACTTGTTTGAAGCTTTCTTAGGAGCTTTGTTACTTGATAAAGGCTTGGAAGTTGTGAAGAACTTTATTTATCAAGTCATGATTCCTAAGGTGGAGGCAGGAGATTTTGAGCAAGTGACAGACTATAAGACAAAATTGCAAGAGTTGCTTCAGTCTAATGGAGATGTAGAAATTCTTTATCAAGTCGTGTCTGAATCTGGGCCAGCTCATGCCAAAAATTTTGAGGTTAGCGTTTCGGTTGACGGCCGTTTAGTAGGAAAAGGCCAAGGGCGTTCTAAAAAGCTGGCAGAACAAGAGGCTGCTAAGAATGCCTTTGAAAAGGAAAATCATTCATGTATTTAAAAGAAATTGAAATCCAGGGTTTTAAATCTTTTGCGGATAAAACAAAGGTAGTTTTTGACCAAGGGGTAACAGCAGTTGTCGGCCCCAATGGTTCAGGTAAGTCCAATATTACAGAAAGTCTGCGCTGGGCTTTGGGAGAATCCAGTGTTAAGAGTTTGCGTGGTGGTAAGATGCCCGATGTCATTTTTGCAGGGACAGAAACACGCAAGCCCCTTAATTATGCGTCTGTAGTAGTGGTTCTTGATAATAGCGACCAATTTATCAAGAATGTAGCTAAGGAGATTAGAGTAGAGCGTCATATTTATCGCAGTGGTGATAGTGAGTACAAAATAGATGGTAAAAAGGTTCGTTTGCGTGATGTTCATGATCTCTTTATGGACACTGGGCTTGGACGGGATTCCTTCTCTATTATTTCCCAAGGTAAGGTAGAAGAAATCTTTAACAGTAAGCCGGAGGAGCGACGTGCTATTTTTGAAGAAGCTGCGGGCGTACTGAAATATAAGACTCGTCGTAAGGAAACCGAGAGTAAATTGGCTCAAACCCAAGACAATTTGGACCGCTTGGAAGATATTATTTACGAATTGGATGGGCAAATCAAACCTTTAGAGAAACAAGCACAAACTGCTAAACGCTTTTTGGAGTTAGATCAAGAAAGGCGGGAACTTTACCTAGATGTCTTAGTTGCTCAAATGATCGCCAATAAGGAAAAGCTGAACCAGGCAGAGGAGGATTTGGCCAAGATTCAGGAAGAGCTGTCAGCCTATTATAGCAAACGCGATGAATTGGAATTGGAGAACCAAGATCTCAAATCCAAGCGTCATGAGCTTAACCAGACCTTGGCAGCTGATCAAGCTAAGCTACTGGAATTAACTCGTCTGATTAGTGACTTGGAGCGACAAATTGACCTCTCTAAGCTCGAATCGAGTCAGGCGGCTAGTAGCCGTAAAGAGAATGAGGCTCGTATGGCTGTATTGGCAGAGAAGTTGGAGCAAACGGAGAAAGATTGTCAGGCTAAGACTGAAAATCTGAGTCTTATTTCAGAAAAATTGGACAAGAATCAGCAGGAAATGGCTGAGTTAGAAAAAGAGATTGCCGATTTTTCTGAGGATCCTGATCAATTGATTGAGCATTTACGTGATCAATACGTCAAACTCATGAAAGAAGAGGCTGATTTATCCAATGATTTGACTGCTTTGGAAAGCCGTCAGGCTAATCAGTTGAAACTAAACGAGAGTAAACAAGCAGATTTTGAAAAAATTAAAAGGGACTTGTTAGAAAGCCAAAATGCTGAAACAGCCCATATAGAAGAGTTGGAAACAGCTCGGAAGAATCTAAAAGACTTGTTGAATGCTTACCAGGCACAAGTGGAAAAAGTACAAGAACTGCAGACAAGTTACCAAAATCAGCAGAAAAGCATGTTTGATTTGTTGGATGATTTGAAAAATAAGAAGGCTCGTTCTGCAAGTTTGGAAGCTATTCTTAAAAATCATAGTAACTTCTACGCTGGTGTAAAAAGTGTCTTGCAAGAGTCTGAACGCTTAGGTGGGATTGTTGGTGCTGTTAGCGAAAAATTAAGTTTTGATCCGCATTATCAGACAGCTCTTGAGATCGCTTTAGGGGCTAGCAGTCAGAATATTATTGTCGAAGATGAAGCAGCTGCTACAAGAGCAATTGATTTCTTGAAGAAAAATCGAGCTGGTCGGGCAACTTTCTTGCCACTGACAACGATTAAACCCCGTCAGCTAGCTGATCATCATCGAACAAGTATTGAGTCAAGTAAAGGTTTTCTTGGCCTTGCTTCTTCCCTTGTCACTTATGATGCCAGCTTGGATACTATCTTCCAAAATCTGCTGGGAACAACAGCCATTTTTGATACGGTAGACAATGCTCGTGCAGCAGCCCGTCAGGTTCGTTACCAAGTCAGAATAGTCACTCTAGACGGGACTGAACTGCGAACAGGTGGTTCCTACGCTGGTGGAGCAAATAAAAACAACAATACGATCTTTATCAAACCGGAATTAGATGCTCTTTTGTCTGATATAAAGGAAAAAGATCTGCAACTGAAGGAAAAAGAAGAGGCTGTCCAAGTCCTACACAATCAGCTGAGTCAAGCTAAGCATGTCTTAGATCAAATCAAGGAAGATGGCGAAAGTGCCCGTTTGGCAGAACAAAAAGCTAGTTTAGCTTATGAGCAAATTGCAAAGCGAGTGGAAGAGCTGACGAATCTGAAAGATATGCAAGAGCAAGAATTGGCAAGGTTGTCTGGCTTTGATATTTCTGGTGAACAAGCCAAATTGCAGGCTCGTTTAGTAGAAATTGAACAGGCTAAATTGGATGTGACACAGGAAATTGAGCAGGTTAAATCGAATAAAGATGCTGTTCAAGAACGTTTTGATAAACTTTCCAATAAATTGTCAGACTTAAAACTATCTCGGACTGAGCTGACCTCTCTCCAACGTTTTGAGAAAAATGACTTAGAACGTTTGGAAGAAGAAAAAATAGCTTTAGTCAAAGAACAGTCTACTCTAGAACTCTTAATGGAACAAAAAGAATCCAGTCTCCAAAAGGTGGACATTGCAGTTCTAGAAGATCAGTTGAAGACTGCAAATCAAGAAAAGACAGACTTAAACCAAGGACTGATTCGCCTGAAATTTGAATTGGAAGATTTGGAAGGTCAGTCTGAAGACATCCTCAGTCATTTGGATCAGGCACGTAAGCAAAATGAAGAATTGATACGTAATCAGGCCAAGGCTGAGGCTGAAAAAGAAAAGATTACTGATGTTTTGCGTCGTCTCTTAACCAGTCTGACGGAAGAATATCAAATGAGCTTTGACGAAGCCAATCAGAAGGCTCGTCCTCTCGAAAACTTAGCAGTATCTGAAGGGCAAGTCAAAGACTTGGAACGATCTATACGTGCGCTCGGTCCAGTAAACCTGGATGCTGTTGAACAATTTGATGAAGTGAAAAATCGTTTGGACTTCCTCAATACTCAACGAGATGATGTCTTATCTGCTAAGAATCTGCTCTTGACAACTATCGAAGAAATGAACGATGAAGTCAAAGAGCGTTTCAAATCAACTTTTGAGGCCATTCGTGAAAGCTTTAAAATGACCTTCAAACAAATGTTTGGTGGAGGATCTGCAGACCTAATTTTAACAGAAGGCGATCTTTTGACAGCTGGAGTTGAAATTTCGGTGCAGCCACCTGGCAAGAAGATCCAGTCCCTCAATCTCATGAGTGGTGGGGAAAAGGCCTTGTCAGCTCTCGCTTTGCTCTTCTCCATTATTCGAGTGAAGACCATTCCTTTTGTTATTTTGGATGAAGTTGAAGCTGCCTTGGATGAAGCCAATGTTAAACGTTTTGGGGACTACCTCAACCGCTTTGACAAGGAGAGTCAGTTTATCGTTGTTACCCACCGAAAAGGGACCATGTCAGCAGCTGACTCTATTTATGGAGTGACCATGCAGGAGTCCGGTGTGTCGAAGATTGTTTCGGTGAAATTAAAAGATTTAGAAGGTATGTAAAATGGATATTAAACTAGTTGCAACCGATATGGATGGTACCTTTTTAGATGGTCAAGGGCAATTTGACATGGAGCGTCTGAAAAGTCTTTTAGTCAAATTCAAAGAGAAAGGTCTCTATTTTGCGGTAGCCAGTGGCCGAGGGATTCTGTCTCTGGAGAAGCTGTTTGCCGAAGTTCGTAATGAGATTATTTTCATCGCCGAAAATGGCAGTCTGGTTGAATTCCATGGACAGGATTTATATGAGGCTACGATGAGCCGAGATTTTTACTTAGATACTTTTGAAAAGTTAAAGGAGTCTCCATATGTAAATACTGGTAAGCTCTTGCTAACAGGTAAAAAAGCTTGCTATGTTTTAGACAGTGTAGATCCGACCTATCTACATTTTTCAGCTCACTACAATGAAAATATTGTAAAGGTGGCTAGTTTAGCTGATATTGATGATGAGATTTTCAAATTCACGACTAATTTCACACCTGAAACTATAGCTGAAGGAGAAGCTTGGGTCAATGAAAATGTTCCTGGAGTCAAAGCGATGACAACTGGTTATGAATCCATTGATATTGTTCTTGATTACGTGGATAAGGGGGTTGCGATTGTCGAATTAGCCAAGAAACTTGGTTTAGATATGAACCAAGTCATGGCTTTTGGAGACAATCTTAATGACCTCCATATGATGCAGGTAGTTGGCCATCCAATTGCACCAGAGAATGCCCGTCCAGAGATTTTAGAATTAGCAACTGAGGTGATTGGCTCTCACAAAGATCAGTCTGTAATTGCCTATATGGAGAAGTTAGTATGACAGCTATTAAACTGATTGCGCTTGATTTAGATGGAACCCTGTTGACTTCTGACAAGAAAATTTCTCAGAGGAATCTAAAGGCTCTAGCGGCTGCCAGGGCAAAGGGAGTAAAAGTTGTATTGACGACAGGTCGGCCACTCAAAGCTATGGAATTTTTACTAGATGAGTTGGGAACAGCAGGTTTAGAGGATGAATATACCATTACATTTAACGGTGGTTTGGTTCAGCGAAATACTGGTGAAATTATAGATAAAACTGTCTTTTCCCATGCTGATGTAGTTCGCATTTTTGAAGAAACTCAAAAGCTTGCTTTACCACTCGATGCTATTAGTGAGGGAGTTGTGTATCAGCTGCAGTCAGAACAGAAATCCCTCTATGCCCAAGCCAATCCTTATCTCCAGTTTGAACACGTATCGCTAAACGATTTATCTGAGGGGCTGACATACAATAAATGTGTCTCAGCCTTTGATCCATCCAGCATTGATAAGGCTTTACCACAGATTTCACGTGAATTACTTGAGCGATATGAAATTTTTAAATCTCGGGATATGCTGTTAGAGTGGTCTCCGAAAAATGTTCATAAAGCAACTGGTTTAGCAAAATTAAGCCAGCATCTTGGTTTAGATTCCAGTCAGATCATGGCTTGCGGTGATGAAGCAAACGACCGCTCCATGATTGAATGGGCTGGACTTGGTGTGGCCATGGGGAATGCAACGGAAGAAATCAAAGCAGTAGCCAAGGTAGTTGCCCCGCTGACCAACGATGAAGACGCAGTCGCTTGGGCGATTGAAAACTATATTTTATAGAGAAAAGGAGGACAGACCATGGGCTTATTTGACCGCCTTTTTGGCAGAAAAAAAGAAAAAAAAGAAGACATCCGAGAAGAGGAGTCTGTTCAGACGGAAGTTTCTGAAACAGAGGACGCAATAGAAGAACTAGAAAACGAAAATCAGTCTCAAGTAGAAACTGCTGCTGAAGTAAGTTTACAAGAGGAGAGTCAACCTTTTGAAGAAGAGGAAAAGCAGGAATTTTACGAAGAGTTAGAAGAACGCTTATCAGAAGATCAGGTCTTGAATGAAGTTATAGAAGACAAGACTCAAAATAGATTCGTGGAGCAAGAATCGGATGAACTCCAGCAAGAAGAGACTGAAGAGAGCGCCAGCATTGCGGAAAAGTCTGAAGAAGATCAAATAGACAATTCAAGTGAAGAAGAGCTTGCTGAAGAATCAGTCCCAGTCCAAGAGGAGTCTGAGGAAAAACAATCAGAACTTGACTCAGAAACACCAGCAATTGAAGATATCAAGTTAGAAAACCAAGGACCTCTAACTGTCGATGAACCAAGTCAGGCTGATGAAGATGCGAAAGACTCAAATCAAGCAGAAATCCAAGCAGAAGCTGTTGAGGAAGAGAAGCAAGATTTACCAGATGAAGCGAAGCAAGGTACAAGTGTAAGCGAAGAGGCTAAAGTTACAAAGTCAGACCAGGAAGAAGGTCATACTGAAACTGTTCAAGAAAAGTATGACCGTAGTTTGAAAAAAACTCGGACAGGCTTTGGAGCGAAGCTCAATGCTTTCTTTGCTAATTTCCGGACTGTCGACGAAGACTTTTTTGAAGATTTGGAAGAGCTTTTGATTACCAGCGACGTTGGCGTGCAAGTGGCCTCTAATTTGGCAGAAGAGCTACGATATGAGGCTAGATTAGAAAATGCCAAGAAACCTGATGCTTTACGAAAGGTTATCATCGAAAAGCTAGTTGATATCTACGAAAAAGATGGTCGTTACAATGAGAAAATTAATTTCCAAGATGGTTTGACAGTCATGCTTTTTGTCGGTGTCAATGGTGTTGGGAAAACTACGTCTATCGGTAAGTTGGCCTACAAGTACAAGCAAGAAGGCAAGAAGGTTATGTTGGTAGCAGCAGACACCTTCCGGGCTGGAGCAGTAGCCCAGTTAGCTGAGTGGGGGAAACGTGTTGATGTACCTGTTGTGACTGGTCCTGAAAAGTGTGATCCAGCCAGTGTTGTTTTTGACGGTATGGAGCGCGCTCAAGCTGAAAATGTAGATATTCTGATGATCGATACTGCTGGCCGCTTGCAAAATAAAGATAATCTCATGGCTGAATTGGAAAAGATTGGCCGGATTATTAAGCGAGTCAATCCAGATGCTCCTCACGAGACTTTCCTAGCTTTAGATGCTTCAACAGGACAAAATGCCCTCGTTCAAGCCAAGGAATTTTCAAAGATTACTCCAGTTACAGGAATTGTTCTAACGAAGATTGATGGAACAGCGCGTGGAGGTGTTGTTCTTGCTATTCGTCAGGAATTGGATATTCCAGTTAAATTGATTGGATTTGGTGAGAAGATCGATGATATTGGAGATTTCAATTCAGAGAACTTTATGCGTGGTCTTTTAGAGGGACTGATATAAACAAAAAAGAAATCCATATTCCTTGGATTTCTTTTTGTATCTTTAATTTTAGGGGTTCCATTGCCACTCGGCTCCAAACTGAGCCAATAATTCTGCTGACGCAGCTGGTCCCATTGTTCCAACTGCATATTCATGAAGTGGCGCTTGATTGTTTCTCCAGAGCTCTTCAATTTGATCAATTAATTTCCAGCTGGCCTTTACTTCTTCCCAGTGACTAAAGTTAGTTGAGTCATTGTTAAGTACATCAAAAATTAATTTTTCGTAAGGTTCAGGTGAAGCTCCAGAAGCAGTCGCATCTGTACGATAATCTAAAGAAATAGGGGATAAACTGAAGAGTTCACCGACTTCTTTACCATTAACACTGAGGGAGAAACCTTCTGTTGGTTGGATAAAAATGGTCAGAACATTCGGTGCTAGTTTTTCACCAAAAATGGAATCCATTTGTTTGAAGACGATGTTAACATGGGTCCCTTTTTCTGTTAGACGTTTACCTGTGCGGAAAAAGAAAGGAACATCACGGAAGCGGTCACTGTCAACAAAGAAGGCACCTGAAACAAAAGTTTCAGTCATAGATTCTGGATTTACATTGGGTTCACTTCTATAAGAAATATATTTCTTACCATTGACTTTTCCAGACTTGTATTGGCCACGAATGAAATATTTTTTCAAATCTTCTTGGCTCGGTTGTGTCAAACGTTCAAAAACCTTGATTTTCTCTGCACGGATCTCATCTTTTGTAAAGCTGTTGGGCTTATCCATGGCAAGAAGAGACAGCAATTGCAAGGTATGGTTTTGGACCATATCTCTTAGGGCACCGGATTCATCGTAATATCCGCCTCGTTCTTCTACACCCAGTTTTTCGGCAAAGGTGATTTGGACATTGTCAATGTGGTCGCGGTTCCAAATATTCTCAAAAAGTGAGTTGGCAAAACGAATAGCAAAGATGCTTTGGATCATTTCCTTGCCCAGATAATGGTCAATTCGGAAGATTTGCTCTTCATCAAAAGTTGCTAACAAGTCGTTGTTAAGTTGGCTAGCTGTTTCCAAGTCTGTTCCAAAAGGTTTTTCGACGATCAAACGCTCAAAGCCTTTGCCATCGACAATGTTTTCAGATTTGAGATGTTTAGCGATAGTTCCGAAAAACTGCGGAGCCATGGATAGGAAGAAGAGTTTATTGTGTTCTGCTTGATATTCTTCATTGAGTCGGTTTTGAAGCTTGCGTAGCTCAATGTAGTGTTCGGTATCCTGAACATCATGACTTTGATAGTAGAAGTGGCTGGCAAATTCCTGTGCTTGCTCAGGACTATCAGCTAAATCAGCGATAGACTCAACGACAACTGATTCAAAGTACTCCTTGCTCCATGGCCTGCGAGCTGTTCCGATAACAGCAAAATGCTTAGAAAGGTTGCCAGACTTATATAATCTAAAAAGTGAAGGATAGAGCTTACGTTTAGCCAAATCTCCACTAGCTCCAAAAATTGTAACAATAACTTTAGATGACATCCTAATATCCTTTTTTTCTAAAATGATGTATCTATTTTATCACAAATGCCTCAAAAATGGTAAATGATGCTACGAATAGAATATATTTTGTCTGAGGTTAAGAAAAGAGTTAGATTACTCGTCTAACTCTTCTAAAATACACGATAAACATAAGGATTGGCTGGTTTTTCTACCTTTTCAAAACTGGAGACCTTTAAGATAGGCAGACTCTGTCCTAAATTCTTATGGTATTGTACAGCAATCTTTCCTTTGGCATGGATCCAGGTATTGTTCTCAAAATGCTGGGTATTTCCAGTTGTCAAGAGGCCATAGACTCCTGAGTCAGCAATACAGTGGATGATACCAAAGCGAAAGAGAAATTGACTTTTCTGATCGCTCGGGTCATTGTAGACAAAACCGGTAAATTCAAGCGTTTTACCAACAAATTCATCTGGATAATCATAGATAACTTCCATAACTTCCATGTAATTTTCAGTCGTGACCTGAATGGTACTTTTATTGATATATTTCTTGGCAGCTGCCCGCATTTCTTTTTCATAAGCCCCTTTGGTAAAGTAGGTACTGGTGTCCGGTTTCAAGTATTGGCTGGTTGTTCCTTCGTCCTGCTGAATAGCAGTTGAAGTTCCCTCAGCCAGTGGAAAATGAAATCCTTTAGCAGAAACTGTGGTCGAATCCAAGGTAACAGTTGGAAAGAAAATTCCTACAAATAGTGGGATGATAAGGAGCAGCACGCTACCTAGTTTGGCCCAGAGAGTGCTCAAATGACTGTGGACCTCCATCTTCTTCATCCAGATAATAAGCTGCACAACTGCTAGGATAAAGGACAGAATCATAGACAAGTAAGCCAGATAGGAGTAATGAAGGTTGATATATTGATTAAGCTTGCCTGTCAGCTGCAGATACATGGTGATCTCAAAGTAGCCGACTAAGATTAGAAATCGAATCATAGCACTACCCCCACAAGCCAAGAGTAAAGAAAGACGACGACAGTAACTAGACTGATAAATTGCCAGATAAAGCGTGTCTTAAAGTAATTTTTCATCATCAGTAGATTCTTGACATCTAGCATAGGCCCAATGACCAAGAAAGCTAGGACTGGCGATAAGCCAAAGCTAGCAATCAAGGAGCTCCCGATAAAAGCATCAGCTTCGCTGCAAAGTGAGAGCAGGAAGGACAGTAGCATGAGGAGAAGAATAGCAACAGCTGGTGTCGAGCTAATTGAGGTCAGGATTCTGGTTGGCACATAGACTTGGACCAGGCTAGCAAAGAGACAGCCAAAGACTAAATAGCGACCTGTATCGAAAAATTCGTCAATGGCCTGCACAAAGACCTGAAAAAACTTTTGTCCTTTGCTGAGATGTGAAAAGTCATGCTCATGAACAGCCTTGCGGTTTTCTTTTTGAATATTGCTGTCTGCAAAGAAACCTAAAAAGATCCCTAAAACGATAGCCACTACCATAGAACCTAAGGCACGAAGCAGAGCCATTCGGAAGGAATTTCCAAAGGCTGAGTAGGTAGCAAAAAGCACGATAGGATTGATAACAGGTGCTGTCACTAGAAAAGGAACAGCAGTGTAGCTGGGCACTTTCTTTTCTAAGAAGCGGTTAATAATGGGAACAATCCCGCACTCACAGGAGGGAAAGACAATACCGATCAAGCTTCCAAAGAAAATCCGAGCCCATTTATTTTTGGGTAAGAAGTGATAAACCTTTTCTGGCGTGACATAAACCTCAATAAAGCCAGAAATAATACTTCCAATCAAAACAAAAGGTAGGGCCTCGATGATGATGGAGAGAAAGATAGCGCCAGCCTGTAAAACACTAGCAGGTAGATTTGAAAAGAGACTCATGCTTTTTTAGCCTTTTCTTCTGTTTCTTTTTTCTTTTTATCATCAGGGAATTCTACTTTTTCTAGCTTAGGAAGGGTTGCAAATTCCTCGAACATCTTATCTAAATCATCTGTTCTATTATATTTTACAGCCATAGGGCCACCTCATTTCTAAAATAATAATTCTATTATACTACCAAAAAGGAAAAAATGATATTTTGAGACATAGGAACTAGTTTCTAATGAGAACTTAGAGTTATAAAAGAATAATAGAAGTTTGACTTTCTGAATTTTTAAGATCAATCTTGTGGTATAATAGAAACGTTATGGAAAATATAAATATTGAAAAAATTGCTCAGAAATTGGGCCTTAAAGAAAGCCAAGTATTACAGGTCCTAGATCTGACTGCTGAGGGAAATACGATTCCTTTTATTGCTCGTTACCGTAAGGAAATGACAGGAAATCTGGATGAGGTCGAGATTAAGGCAATCATTGACTTAGATAAGAGTATGACTGCTTTGGCAGAGCGTAAAGCGACGGTCTTAGCTAAGATTGAGGAGCAGGGCAAGCTAACGGATGCTCTGCGCTCTGAGATTGAGGTTGCTGAAAAGCTGGCTGATGTGGAAGAACTTTATCTTCCTTATAAGGAGAAACGCCGTACCAAGGCTACTATTGCCCGTGAAGCAGGTCTCTTTCCTTTGGCCCGCCTCATCCTACAGGATGCGGCTAACTTGCAAGAAGAAGCTGAGAAACTGACTAGTGAAGCCTTTCCGACAGCAGAAGCTGCTCTTGCTGGAGCAGTGGATATTCTGACTGAGGCGATTTCTGAAGATACCAAGCTGCGGGCTTGGACCTACCACGAGATGCAGACCAATTCTTCTATCGTGTCCAGTCTCAAAGACGGTGATTTGGATGAAAAGCAGGTCTTCCAGATCTATTATGATTTTTCCGAAAAAGTAGCGACCATGCAAGGCTACCGTACTCTGGCTCTTAACCGTGGTGAAAAGCTAGGTATTCTCAAGGTTGGTTTTGAGAACAATCTTGAGAAGATCCTGCGCTTCTTTGAAGTTCGTTTCAAGGTGAAAAATGCCTATATTATCGAAGCTGTCCAGCAAGCTGTTAAAAAGAAAATCATTCCAGCCATGGAGCGCCGTATTCGGACCGAGCTGACTGAAGCTGCTGAGGATGGTGCGATTCAGCTCTTCTCAGAAAATCTCCGTCATCTCCTTCTGATTGCTCCTCTCAAAGGCCGCGTAGTACTGGGCTTTGATCCAGCCTTTCGGACAGGGGCTAAGCTGGCTGTTGTGGACGAGACAGGTAAGATGCTGACGACCCATGTCATCTATCCAGTTCCACCAGCAAAGCCAGCTCAGATTGAAGCTTCTAAGAAGGAGTTGTCAGAGCTGATTGAGCAGTTTGGCGTGGAAATCATCGCCATCGGAAACGGAACGGCCAGCCGAGAAAGCGAAGCCTTTGTAGCGGAAGTCTTGAAATCCCATCCAACTGTCAGCTATGTCATCGTCAATGAGAGCGGAGCATCTGTCTACTCTGCTAGTGAACTGGCTCGTCATGAGTTTCCAGATTTGACTGTTGAAAAGCGCTCAGCTATTTCCATTGCCCGCCGTCTGCAAGATCCTTTAGCTGAGCTGGTCAAGATTGATCCTAAGTCTATCGGGGTTGGTCAGTACCAGCATGATGTCAGCCAGAAAAAGCTGTCTGAAAGTCTGGACTTTGTCGTGGATACCGTGGTTAACCAAGTCGGAGTCAATATCAACACCGCAAGTCCTGCACTGCTGGCCCATGTAGCTGGTCTCAATAAGACTATTTCAGAAAATATCGTCAAGTATCGAGAAACAGAAGGTTTGATTCGGTCTCGTGAGGCCATCAAGAAAGTGCCACGACTAGGTGCAAAGGCTTTTGAACAGGCAGCTGGCTTCCTACGTATTCCTGAAAGTGATAACTTGCTAGATAATACAGGCGTTCACCCAGAGTCTTATCAGGCAGTGGAAGAGCTCTTTAAGCGTCTGGAAATCAGCAGTTTGGATGAAGTGGCTCAAGCTAAATTAAAGGCTGTTCAGACTGCTAGTTTGGCTGCAGAGCTAGGCTTGGGAGAAGAAACCCTCAAAGATATTATTGCGGATCTGCTCAAACCTGGTAGGGATTTGCGTGATTCCTTTGATGCGCCAGTTCTGCGACAGGATGTCTTAGATATTAAGGATCTACGCATCGGTCAAAAGCTGGAAGGTGTCGTCCGCAATGTCGTCGATTTCGGAGCTTTTGTGGATATCGGTATCCACGAAGACGGTCTCATCCATATTTCTAAGATCAGTAAAAACTTTGTTAAGCATCCCAGTCAAGTCCTGTCTGTTGGTGATTTGGTCACTGTCTGGGTGGATAAACTGGATGTGGAGCGGGAGAAGGTCAACCTTTCTCTGATAGAGCCAAATGAATCTAAATGAGTATGTCAAGCAGGTTTCGCTGGAAGATTTCGGATGGGAATTCCGCCATCAAGCTTTTTGGAATAAGCGTCTTCGGACGACTGGTGGGCGCTTCTTTCCCAAAGACGGTCATCTGGATTTCAACCCAAAAATATATGAAGCTTTTGGGCTGGAAACCTTACGAAAAATTGTCCGCCATGAGCTAGTTCATTATCATCTCTATTATCAAGGCAAGGGGTATCGGCATAAAGATAGTGATTTTAAGGAACTGCTTAAACAGGTAGGAGGCTTGCGCTATACACCCAGTATTTCTAGTCCAGAAGGCAAGTTACATTACCAATGCCAGCAATGTCATGCAGATTTTTATAGGCAACGCAGGATTGATCTCAAGAGATACCGCTGTAGTCACTGTAAAGGAAAACTACGATTATTAAAGCAAGAAAGATAGAAATTCTATCTTTTTTGTTTGCAGTAGACTAACCTCATTTTTGAAAAAAGAGTGAAAAAGTTGTATAATATAGAGGATATGCAGCGAAAGTTGCAAGACTGTCATTCGACTTGGATTCCAAGGACCGTTAGTAATAAAATATAAATGTATGGAAGGATACAAAATTAATGAGTAAAGTGAAAATCATCGCTTTAGGTGGTGTCAGAGAGAATGGTAAAAATCTCTATATCGCCGAGGTGGATGAATCAATTTTTGTTTTGGACGCAGGTCTAAAATATCCAGAAAATGAGCAGTTAGGTGTCGATGTGGTGATTCCTAACATGGATTACCTTTTTGAGAACAGCGACAGAATTGCGGGTGTCTTCCTGACCCATGGTCACGCGGATGCTATTGGAGCTTTGCCTTATCTTTTAGCTGAAACCAAGGTGCCTGTATTCGGTTCAGAATTGACTATTGAGCTGGCTAAACTTTTTGTTAAAAATAATGATGTTGTCAAGAAATTTAATGACTTCCATGTGATTGATGAAAATACAGAAATTGAGTTTGGAAATGTGGTTGTTTCCTTCTTTAGAACGACTCACTCGATACCAGAGAGCTTGGGTATTGTGATAAAGACTGATGAAGGAAATATTGTTTACACAGGCGATTTCAAGTTCGACCAATCAGCTAGCCAGTCTTATGCGACTGATTTTGGCCGCTTGGCTGAGATTGGACGGGAAGGTGTATTAGCTCTCCTCAGTGATTCTGCCAACGCAGACAGCAATGTTCAAGTAGCAAGTGAGAGTGAAGTGGGCGATGAAATTATGCACACCATTGGCGACTGGGACGGCCGTGTGATTGTGGCTGCAGTAGCCAGCAACCTCTCTCGGATTCAGCAGGTCTTTGATGCTGCAGCTGATACTGGACGCCGTGTTGTCTTGACAGGTTTTGATGTTGAGAACATTGTTCGTACAGCCATTCGTTTGAAGAAGCTTTCTTTGGCAGATGAACGTCTCTTGATCAAGCCAAAAGAAATGTCTAAGTTCGAAGACCATGAGCTGATTATCTTAGAGACAGGTCGGATGGGTGAACCTATCAACGGCTTACGTAAAATGTCAATTGGTCGTCACCGTTATGTGGAAATCAAAGAGGGTGACCTAGTTTATATTGTAACGACACCATCTATTGCTAAAGAAGCAGTTGTTGCCCGAGTAGAAAATATGATCTACCAGGCAGGCGGAATCGTGAAATTGATTACCCAGCATTTACGTGTATCTGGTCATGGAAATGCTCGTGATTTACAATTGTTGCTCAATCTTTTGAAGCCTCAATTCCTTTTCCCAATTCAAGGGGAATACCGAGAACTGGATGCTCATGCTCGAGCTGCTATGGAAATTGGTATCTTACCTGAGCGGATTTTCATTCCAAAACGCGGAACCATTATGGAATATGACCGTGGAGATTTTGTCCCTGCAGGGTCAGTGTCAGCAGGAGATGTTCTTATTGATGGAAATGCTATTGGTGATGTTGGCAACATTGTCCTCAGAGACCGCAAGGTCTTATCAGAAGACGGGATCTTTATCGTTGCAATCAGTGTGAATCGTCGGGAGAAAAAAATTATTTCCAAGGCTAAAGTTCATACTCGTGGCTTTATTTATATCAAAAAGAGCCGTGATATTTTGATAGAAAGTGCCGAATTAATTAATAAAACAGTTGAAGACTACCTTGCAAAAGATGAATTTGATTGGAGTGAACTAAAAGGAAACGTTCGCGATGTACTTTCAAAATATCTCTTCGAACAGACCAAACGTCGCCCGGCTATTTTACCAGTAGTGATGGAAGTAAAATAAATGAAAAACAGCCTGAAGGCTGTTTTTAAATCATAGAATAGGAGACTAAGATGGCTTTTCTTGAAATTGAATATAATTCCAAAGTTTTAGAAATGGAAAGACATGTCAATGTTATCTATCCAGATGCCAGTGAGATTGATCCAGCTCTAGTAGAAGATAAAGATATTCCAGTTTTATATCTTCTGCATGGGATGGGGGGAAATGAAAATTCCTGGCGTAAGAGAACCAATATTGAACGTTTGTTGAGACACACGAATTTGATTGTTGCGATGCCCTCGACTGACTTGGCCTGGTATACAAATACAAACTACGGGCACCGTTATTATGACGCCATAGTTAAAGAGCTACCAGAGGTCTTACAACGTTTCTTTCCAAATATGAGCCGTAAGCGGGAGAAAACTTTTATTGCGGGGCTTTCGATGGGAGGATACGGCGCCTATAAAATTGCTTTGAAAACCAATCGTTTTTCTTATGCAGCTTCCTTTTCTGGTGCTCTTGGTTTAGGAATTGATGGGACTAGTCTTGATGATCTTCCTGGTGACAATCGTGCTTACTGGGAAGGGGTCTTTGGCGACTTGGATTCTCCTGATATGAAGCAACACTTTTTAACAAGTATGGTAGCAGAGTCAGACAAGAAAACTAAGTTTTATGCTTGGTGTGGAGAGCAAGATTTTCTTTATAAGGCTAACCAAGTAGCTGTCAAAGAGTTGAAGAAACTTGGCTTAAAACTGGATTACAAACAGAGTCCTGGTAAGCATGAGTGGTATTATTGGGAAAAACAGCTGGAATATCTCTTAGAGTGGTTGCCTATTGACTATAAGTCAGAAGAGCGTTTGTCACAAAATTAGAGACGAATAGAAAGTGGGTAGAAGTCGTTGATTTATCTAGTGAAACCACTTTCTTCTATTTGTATCTTTAGAAAACTTTAAGCAAGGTCTTTTATAATCTGTTTTTATCTAGGAGAGAGAGGAGGCGAGAATGAGATTCCTTTTAAACCTTTTTCGTTTCATATGGCGAATGTTCTGGCGCCTTGTATGGGCAGGAATCGTAGCCTTTATTATCTTAGTGAGCGTTCTCTATTTAACGAATCCTAGTCAAACTGGACTACCGGCTATAAGACAGGCTGTACAGACAGCGGTTAATCAGTTAGATACTTTTTTAGATCAACAAGGTATTCACACTGGACTTGGTCAAAATGTTCAGAATCTAGGAGAGCATTTAACTGATGAACATGTAGCGAGTTCGGATGGAGCACGTTGGGAAACTGCTAGAGCGACAGTTTATATTGAGACGGAAAATCCTACTTTTCGAGCAGCTTATCAGGAGGCGATGAAGTCTTGGAATGCAACAGGAGCCTTTACTTTTCAACTTGTAGAGGATAAAAGCCAAGCTAACATCATCGCTACTGAAATGAATGATAGTACTATTACGGCAGCTGGAGAAGCTGAGTCTCAGACAAATGTCTTGACCAAGCGTTTTACTAAAGTAACTGTTCGTTTGAATGCTTATTATCTTTTGAACAGCTACTACGGATATTCTCATGAAAGGATTGTGAACACAGCAGCTCATGAGTTGGGCCATGCCATTGGACTGGATCACAATGAGTCAGCATCCGTCATGCAGTCTGCAGGATCTTTCTATAGTATCCAGCCAATAGATATCCAAGCTGTTAAGGAATTGTACCAAGACTAAAGACAGAATTATTAAAGTTCAGAAGAATTTTCATTCCCCTCTCCTTTCAATGGAGAGGGGCTTTTAAATGTGAAGACTTGAGTTTAAAATCCATTTTTTTCTTTTAGCTAGATATCAGATTAGGCAACTTTCATTTCTTTCTAAGAAAACTATTTTATCTCTGGAGAAATTGGATTGGATGGTAGAGGAAAGGCCAGCTAGTTAACAAAAATTGTAAGTAGTCATGATAGATTCGTGACGTATACAGATTTGATTGTTCTTTTATTTAGAGTTGTAGAGTAGAAGAAGAGTTAGTAGCTTTTATAGTGTAGAAGATTTAAGAAGCTGAAAGACCGATGATAAAACAATCCTCAGTATAATTTTTCCATGAGGGGGATTTTTATTTTTGTTAAAAAATACCTATTTTTCCTTGTTAATTGAAAGTCTGAGTGCTACAATATAGGCAAAATAGAAGAAAGACAGGTTCTCTGTTCAGGTGAAGAAAATGAAGGAACGAATAGCTGATATATTTCAAAAAAGTATGGCCATTAAAAGCTTTACTCACACTGCTTTTGAACGAGATATAGAAAATTTTTTGATGAACTATATAGGACAAATTCCTTATTTTCAAACTCATCCAGATCTTTTTGGTTCTTATCCGATTCCTGAGGATAGTCTGGGACGTAGTGTTAATTGGGCCTTGGTGCGTCGTGATTCGGCTGATACAGTCATTCTTTTCCATCATCACGATACAGTGGATACGGAAGACTTTGGTTCATTGAAAGAATTGGCTTTTGATAATCAGGCACTGAAAGAAAAGTTAAAAGAAGAGTCTATACGTCAAGATGTCCTGGCTGACATTTCTTCAGGAGATTGGCAATTTGGTAGAGGTTCCTGTGATATGAAGGCAGCCCTAGCCCTGCAGTTGGGGGTCTTAGAGGAATACTCGTCTGTCTCCACTGGCCAAGCAAACTTGCTTTATTTGTCTGTTGGCGATGAGGAAGCGTATTCTCAAGGGATGAGGGCATCCGTTGGCTTGCTCTATGATTTAAAAGAGCGCTTTGATCTTAATTACATTCTTGCTATTGATTCGGAACCTTTTGAAAGTACATCTGAATCAGAAAAGGTCCTGCATGTTGGGACAGTTGGGAAATTGATGCCCTTGATCGTGACCCAGGGTTTGCTTTCTCATATGAAAGAACCATTAAAAGGTGTGAATGCGATTTCTCTTTTAGCTAAAATTGTTGAAAAAATAGACTTAAATCCTTTGCTATCTGATGCAGCTTATGGAGAACAGTCCCCCTTGCCTTCTTGGTCATTTATGAGAGACCTAAAAGAGCAGTATGATGTGTCAACGGTCCTACGTGCAGCTGGATATTTTAGTCTTCTGTATCTGGATAAAAGTCCTCAAGACTTGTTGAATCTGATCCAAGGACTGATGCAAGAAGCTCTAGATGAATTTTATGATAAGTATACCAAATTGCAGGATCAATATCAGGAAAGCAAATCAATAGCTAAACCACGGGCGCTAACCTATCAAGACTTGTTAGAAGAATGCCAAAAGAAGGCTGGTTTTAAAGACTTTATGGAAGGGGTCAATCAAGAAGCTAAAGCAGAATTACAAAAGGGCTTGTCTTATCAAGAAGTTACACTGTCCAATGTTCAAAAAGTTCTTGATTTTTACGATAAAAAAGAAGCTTTGGCTGTACTTGCCGTTGCTCCGCCTTATTACCCAACAATGAATAGCAGACGACTTCAAGAACAGGATCTTGACATGGATCGATTCATTTCTTTCTATCAGAATTATTTAGCAAATAAGGGGAGTTACCAGTTGAAAGTTGAAGAGTTTTTTATGGGCATTTGTGACATGAGTTACTGTGCTTTGGAGAAGCCTTTAAGTGACTATCAAGCTCTTCTGAACAGTATGGCAGTCTCAAAAGAGATTTACCCGCTTGATTTGGAAAAAATTGCTAGTATTAATGTAGCTGCTGTAAATTTGGGGCCTTGGGGCAAGGACTTACACCAGTTGACAGAACGGGTCTATGAGGAAGATGTGTTAGATACCATACCAGCTTTCTTTCTCTACCTTTTAGAACACCTTGACGAAGTCAAAAGGAACTAATTTAGCTTTTCTATTGTGTAATAGAGGAAAAAACGAACATTATCGTTATAAGAGAGACAAACAATTTTAAAAGATATATAATAAATATATTATAAATAAGAGCGGAGGAACTCTGATGATTGAATTGAAAAATGTAACCAAAGATTATGATGGCCATCTGGCCCTTAGGAATCTAAACTTGACCATTCAAAATGGTGAAATTGTCGGTCTGATTGGTCATAATGGTGCAGGAAAATCAACGACAATCAAGTCACTAGTCAGTGTCATTAATCCAACGAGTGGTCAAATCATTGTTGACGGACAAGAGTTGTCTGCTAATCGACTGGCTATCAAGAAAAAAATTGGTTATGTAGCTGACTCACCAGATCTCTTTCTTCGTCTAACAGCTAATGAATTCTGGGAGTTGGTAGCCACATCTTACGATATGAATGAAGCTGACTGTGAGGAACGCTTGCAGTATTTGTTGGAAACTTTTGACTTTGCAGATCATCGATATGAGGTCATCGAATCCTTCTCACATGGTATGCGTCAAAAAGTTTTTGTCATTGGTGCTCTACTTTCTGACCCGGATATCTGGGTTTTGGACGAGCCCTTGACAGGTTTGGATCCTCAAGCAGCATTTGATCTTAAGAACATGATGCGGGAGCATGCAGATAAGGGAAATACTGTTATCTTTTCAACCCATGTCCTAGAAGTGGCTGAGCAGCTCTGTGATCGATTGGCCATCTTGAAAAAAGGAGAGTTAATTTTTTATGGAACGATCGAAGAACTCAAGTCCCAGCACCCTGAGCAAAGTTTAGAGACTATTTATTTAGGCTTGGCTGGACGGAAAGAAGAGGTGGTCCACGATGCGCTTTAAAGTCTTAAAAAGTTTAATTCGGACGAATATTATCTATACAACACCTCCGTCAAGTCTAACACGCTTTCGTCAGAAGCAAGCCAAAAAGCCAGATAAGAAAATCAATGTTTCTAGACAGTTGATTATGACCCACTTGTTTACAAGTTTACTTTATCTTCTTATCTTTGGAGTGATGAGTGCCTTTTATCCTTTAGTAGACCATCCGGGTATCTTTACCAATATGGTATCTATTTTTAGTCTGATGGTTCTATCACAGGGATTCTTATCTTTCTACAACGTTTTCTATGAAAGTAAGGACTTGCAGTCTTATCGGCCCTATGCTTTTAGTGAAGCAGAAATCATGATTGGTAAGAGTATCTCTGTTGTTCTGACGGTTTTGCTTGGAGCTCTTCCAATTTTAGCTTATTTCATAAATCTTCAGATTCAAAGTGGGAATCCTTTTTGGCTGGCTATTCCAATCGTTCTGATTTCGCTAGTGGTTTTGGGATCTGTTCTGGCTTTTGGGATTTTGACTGCTGTTCATTTTATTACTAAAACTTCTGTTTTCCGTCAGCATAAGCAAGTAGCCTCTAATATTCTTTTGGGAGTGACCAATCTCTTGATTTTTGGATCAATTATTTTGGTCAATACTCAAAATAGAGAATTACTTCTTAAAGATACTGGTAGCTATTTGCCACCGATGGAAGCCTTTTATTATTTTGGTGTTACTCCTTTTGCGCCCCAATCTCTTATTGGAATTGGCGCTTGGGCCTTGGTTGCCGTGCTTCTGTTTTCAATCGTAAAATGGAAGGTTCTACCAGAGTTTTATGAAGCGGCTTTGAAAACTTCTGAGACTGTTAATAAGAAACAACGTGTTCGTAAATTTCAACTTGGAAATCAGAAGTCATTCCCTCGCTTTGTTTGGAGCTATCAGCTTAGCTTGATCAGTGACGGTTCTGTCTTTCTTCAATCAGTCTTTATGTCTAGTGTTATGCCTTATCTCTTCATACTTCCTGGACTAATGGGCTTTATTCAGGGAGGAGGATTTGAGCTTAGCCCGTACTTAACACCGAAGTTTCTGTTACCATTGATGTTGATCACGGTGTTCATTGCTACTTTTAATGCAGGTTCGACCAACTTAACTATGATTGGTATTTCCTTGGAGCGAGAGAATTTTTCCTATTTGAAAGTACTTCCCTTTGATATGAAAGCATATCTTCGCTTAAAATTCTGGTATCTTTTCTTGATACAGTCAATCTTGCCTCTCTTGATATTTGTAGTGGTCAACCTATTATTGGGCACCCATTGGTTATCTCTTTTGGTTATGGTCCTTGTCTGGATCAGTAATTGTTTAGCGTGGAGTATCTGGGGCTTCCAACGGGACAATCGTCTCTTGGTTACCAACTGGTCTAATGTCACAGAATTATTCAACCGATCTAACAATACTCTAAAGACAATTATTGCTTTTCTAATCTTATTTGTTTTTATTGCCGCAATTGGTGGTTCCTATGCCTTGATATTCTACCTAAAAGAAGCAATAGTCTATGGTATTACCTTAGGATTTTTCCTTATTATCATGGTCCTTTCTGGTCTTCTCTATTTTCACTATGCGAATAAATTTAAAAAGGCTCTTGAATGAGAGCCTTTTTTGTTATGGTCTTTAATTTGCTATCTCATCTAGGAGACTCTGTGCAGTGGTCGTTGGATTGACACGAACACGATTGAGTGATAGAAGTCCGTCTGAGAGAGAAGCCAAGCCATTATTGGTCGTCAACCCCATTTTATATCCTAACTTTTCTGCAAGCTGAAGAGTTGTCTCACTGTAACGGCCAGAAGGATAAGCCACGGTAGTGGTTGTCTGAGAAAGATTACGATCTAAATACTCTTTTGAATCTTGTAATTCTGAATTTTGAGTATCAGCACTTGATACGGATAAATCTGGATGGTTCACGGTATGATCTTCAAAGGACATGCCATTTTTCTTCATTTCTTTGATCTCATCAAGTGTTAGAATATCTTCGCGACCTGCTTGAACAAAACCTGTAATGACATTGTTAGTAGCCTTCATTTGGTATTTTTGTAGGATAGGATAGGCTTGAGTATAGAAGTCCTTGAGACTATCATCAAAAGTTAACCAAACGACCTTCTTATTCTCTGGGAGGACATTTTCAGTTAAGGCCTTATAAGCTTCAGCAGGAGAAAGAGTGTAGTATCCTGCTTCTTTCAAAGCTTTTAAGTGGCTTTCAAAAGTTTCAGGATCAACAATTAGTCCAGAGTTAGCGGCTTCAGATGGGTCCATGACATGGATAGCATGATACATCAAGATGGGCAATTTAACAGGCTTATCTTGCTTGACCCATTTGATTTCCTCTTTCTTTTGACTAGTAGATGAGGGCTGGCTTGCCTCTTTTGAAGGGCTTGCTTTACTAACTTGGCTAGCTTCAGGCTTGCTGGCTTCTTGCTGACTATTACTGTATTCTTTCCAAAGGAAAATACCACCAGTAACGATAAAGATGAGAAGAATGAGGTTCAACAGAAGTAAGATATCTCTTTTCTTTCGAGCCTTTTTTTCTGCTGAACGATTGCGATTAGGATAAGTCATAATTTCTCCTTGGCTAGATATTTGCTTTTATTATATCAGATCTAGAGAAGAATAGTATGAATTTTGTGCTAAATTCTGATATAATAGACTTTATACAGAAAAAATTTGAGGAGTGCTTCATGTCTATTAAAATAGCTTTACTTGGTTTTGGAACAGTGGCCAGTGGTGTGCCATTTCTACTGAAGGAAAACGGAGAGAAAATCGTTCAAGCTGCCCATTCAGAGATTGAGGTTGCTAAAGTCTTGGTTAAGGATGATGCTGAAAAAGAGCGTCTTTTGGCAGCAGGAAATGACTTTAACTTTGTCACAAATGTCGAAGAAATTTTGAAGGATTCTGAGATTACAATCGTTGTCGAATTGATGGGACGGATTGAGCCGGCGAAAACTTTCATCACTCGTGCTCTTGAAGCTGGCAAGCATGTGGTAACGGCCAATAAGGACTTGCTGGCTGTTCATGGCGCAGAGCTACTGGAAATTGCTCAAAAGCAAAATGTAGCTCTCTACTATGAAGCAGCAGTTGCTGGCGGTATTCCGATCCTACGTACCTTGGTCAATTCATTGGCTTCTGACAAAATCACTCGTATCCTGGGTGTGGTCAACGGAACCTCTAACTTTATGATGACTAAGATGGTAGAAGAGGGTTGGTCTTATGAAGATGCTCTTGCTGAGGCTCAGAAACTTGGATATGCTGAAAGTGATCCGACCAATGACGTAGATGGTATTGATGCGGCTTACAAGATGGTTATTCTAAGCCAGTTTGCCTTTGGTATGAATGTTAAGTTTGAAGACGTGGGTCATCAAGGAATTCGAAATATCACGCCAGAAGATGTAGCTGTTGCTCAGGAGTTGGGCTATGTAGTTAAACTAGTTGGGTCTATCGAAGAGACGCCATCAGGTATTGCAGCAGAAGTAGCTCCAACATTCCTTCCTAAAGCGCATCCACTGGCTAGTGTCAATGGGGTGATGAACGCTGTCTTTGTTGAGTCGATCGGTATCGGAGAGTCTATGTACTACGGACCAGGGGCTGGTCAAAAACCAACTGCAACTAGTGTCGTGGCAGACATTGTTCGGATTAGTCGTCGTTTGAATGAAGGAACAGTTGGAAAGGCATTTAATGAATTTAACCGTGAGTTGGTCTTGGCTAAGCCAGAAGATGTGAAGAGTAGCTATTACTTCTCTATCTTAGCGCCTGATTCTAAAGGCCAAGTTCTGCATTTGGCTGAGATTTTTAATGCTGAGGATGTTTCCTTTAAGCAGATTCTGCAAGAAGGTACAGACGGTGAGAAGGCTCGTGTGGTGATTATTACCCATGCTGTCAGCAAGACACAGCTAGAAAATGTCACTGCTAAGCTCAAAGAAGTTGCTGAGTTCGACTTGCTCAATACCTTCAAAGTATTAGGAGATTAAGATGAAGATTATTGTACCCGCTACCAGTGCTAACATTGGTCCCGGCTTTGATTCAGTCGGTGTGGCTGTCAGTAAATATTTGACCATTGAGGTTCTGGAAGAACGCGATGAGTGGCTAATCGAACATGACTTAAATCCAAGAATTCCCAAGGATAAACGAAACTTGCTAATCAAAGTAGCCTTGCAACTGGCACCAAACCTTCAGCCTTACCGTCTGAAGATGACTAGTGATATTCCTTTGGCACGTGGTTTGGGTTCATCTAGCTCAGTTATCGTAGCTGGGATTGAATTGGCTAACCAATTAGGAAAACTGGATTTAACGGATGATGAAAAGCTGGATTGGGCAAACAAGATTGAAGGTCATCCAGACAATGTAGCTCCAGCTATCTTTGGAAATCTAGTCATATCTAGTGTTTTTAAAGGGGCTGTTTCCTCTGTTAGGGCAGACTTTCCAGAGTGTTCTTTCATTGCTTATGTTCCTAAGTACGAACTGAAGACACGTGATAGTCGCAGTGTTTTGCCATTTAAATTTTCTTATAAGGAAGCAGTAGCAGCTAGTTCTATTGCCAATGTCGCCATTGCAGCTCTTCTCAAGGGAGACCTTGTCAAGGCAGGCCGAGCCATTGAATCGGATCGCTTCCATGAGCGTTTTCGCCAAAAACTCGTCAGAGAATTTCCTAACATTAAGAAATTGGCTAAAAAACATGGAGCTTATGCTACTTATTTATCTGGAGCAGGTCCAACAATTATGATTTTAGCTCCAAAAGATAGGGCCAAATTAATTCAAACACGGATTGAGGGATGCAAGTATAATGGAGAAGTCTTTATACTAGATGTTGACAGAGATGGTGTTCGAGTGGAATTTTAAATGCTTTAAAATAGACGAAGAGACTGTCTATTCCTATCAAAAAAATTATGATATAATCAAATGAATATCCAACTAGGAGGTTTTACACGAATGGATAAACTTGAATGGCAGGATCTTGCTAGCCAGCTAGGACTTGAGTACGATGAAGATACGAAAATTATTTTCGGTCAGAAAGATGGGTACACTCTTTTTATTGAAGATGCTGGTGAAAAAATCTACCGAATTTGCTTTTCAGTTAAAGGTGATGAAGCACTTTCCATTTCGGAAGATCTGAAAGAATTGAAAAAATCCACTAAGGGTATGACAAATGCTCAGCTTACGCGTTACAAGCTTGTTGTTACTGTTAAAGGCGGAATGACTAAGGGTAGAACCAAAGAAACAATTGCTGAATGTTTGGAAGCTAGTGTCACCTTCTTAAAAGAGCATGGGTTAATCAATGTTTGTGAGCACACTGGAGAAGCAGAGCCAACAGCAGTCTATCAAGTAGGAACAAACTTGTTGATTTTATCGGCTGATAGCTTCCAACAGTTGAGCTCTAATCTTGCAATTGAGAATCAAAGCTATGATCAGCAAAATGAAAATGTGATTGGCGGAATCGTCGGAGCCTTTGTTGGGTGTTTGATCGGTGGAGCAGTTACATTGGGAATTGCTCAATTGGGTTATGTCTCTTTTGTATCTGGTTTGGTTATGGGGGTTTGTACCATTAAGGGTTATGAACTTTTAGGAAAGAAATTATCTAAACTTGGAATTGGTATCAGTATTTTCTTTATGCTTGTGATGATTTTATTTGTTCACCAGCTTGACTGGGCTTTATTAGTTTCAAGAGAAGTAGGTACGGATGTCTTTACAGCTTTCTCTTATTTCACAAATTATCTCTTATCTGGTGGAGAAGTTCATTATACCTACTGGCTTAACCTTGGATTGCTCTATCTCTTTACAGGAATTGGTGCCTACTCTATGGTACACAATGCTTTAGGTAATCATACCTTGAAGTATGTCACTCGGAAATTATAAAAGAAAACTGGCTGAGACCAGTTTTTTTGTATTTTTATCGAAAATGCCGATTAATTTTGATATAATAGAATCAATTTGTGATAAGAAAGAGAAATCATGGTGAATATAGAATTATTAAAGTCGGAATTAGCGGGAATTGATATCCGTTTTGATGAACCACTGAAGAAATACACTTACACAAAAGTTGGTGGTCCGGCTGATTATTTAGCTTTTCCTCGTAACCGATACGAATTAGTTCGACTGGTCAAGTTTGCTAATAGAGAGCAGATTCCATGGATGGTTCTGGGGAATGCTAGTAATATCATTGTTCGTGATGGTGGTATTCGTGGCTTTGTGATTATGTTTGACCAGTTACATACCATTATGGTAAACGGCTATACGATTGAAGCCGAAGCCGGGGCTAAATTAATCGACACGACTCATGTGGCCTTGCATCATAGCTTGACAGGTTTTGAGTTTGCATGTGGAATTCCAGGAAGTGTAGGTGGAGCTGTCTTCATGAATGCTGGCGCCTATGGTGGCGAAATCGCTCATGTCCTAGTATCTTGTAAGGTCCTGACTCCAGAAGGAGAAATCAAGACGATTTCAGCAGAGGAAATGAAGTTTGGCTATCGCTCTTCGGTAATTCAGGAAACGGGTGATATTGTCATTTCTGCTAAATTCGCCCTTTCTCCAGGAAATTACACAGCCATCCAGCAGGAAATGAAACGTCTGACACACCTGCGTGAACTTAAGCAACCGCTAGAATATCCATCGTGTGGTTCGGTCTTTAAACGTCCTTTAGGCCATTTTGCTGGCCAGTTGATTAGTGAAGCTGGTCTCAAGGGACATCGGATTGGTGGCGTTGAGGTTTCAACCAAACACGCTGGTTTTATGGTCAATATTGCAGATGGAAATGCTCAGAACTATGAAGATTTGATTGCTCACGTGATTCAAACTGTTGAAAATGAATCTGGTATAAGGTTGGAGCGTGAAGTCCGGATTATTGGAGAGACTTTACAGTAAAATTTTACTGAGATTGAAATGTTAGATAAGAAGGTTAGTCGTTGTCTAGTAATGAACGACTTTCTGCTTTTTTCTGACCGCTACGTTTTAGTTGAGGGGGTGACGCCTATCGATATCGCAAGTATGCAGGGCACTAGTTGCCCTCGAGAAGCAGTAGCGGCTTGACAGAGCCTCAATCTGTTAATACATGAAAAAGAAGGAATTTATGTGAATTGAAAAAACCAATTATCGAATTCAAAAATGTTTCTAAGGTTTTTGAGGATAACAATACTGTTGTTTTAAAAGACATTAACTTTGAGCTAGAAGAAGGAAAATTTTATACTCTTCTGGGGGCTTCAGGGTCTGGTAAATCTACTATTTTAAATATTATCGCAGGCCTCCTAGATGCCTCTACAGGAGATGTCTTTTTGGATGGGGTACGGATCAATGATGTACCTACCAATAAACGTGATGTACACACTGTCTTTCAGTCTTATGCCCTTTTTCCACATATGAATGTCTTTGAAAACGTGGCCTTTCCGCTACGTTTGCGTAAGGTTGAGAAGAAGGAAATTGAACGTCGTGTCAAAGAAGTGTTGAAAATGGTTCAGCTGGAAGGTTTTGATCGCCGTTCTATTCGAAAATTATCAGGTGGTCAGCGACAACGGGTAGCCATTGCTCGAGCAATCATTAATGAACCTCGAGTGGTCCTCTTAGATGAACCACTATCAGCTCTTGATTTGAAATTGCGGACGGACATGCAGTATGAACTTCGTGAGTTGCAACAGCGCCTAGGCATTACCTTTGTCTTTGTTACTCACGACCAGGAAGAAGCTCTAGCAATGAGCGATTGGATCTTTGTCATGAATGACGGAGAGATTGTCCAGTCTGGTACACCGGTTGATATCTATGATGAGCCGATTAATCATTTTGTTGCGACTTTCATTGGAGAGTCTAACATCCTTCCGGGTAAGATGATTGAAGACTATTTGGTTGAGTTCAATGGTAAACGCTTTGAAGCGGTGGACGGTGGTATGCGTCCAAATGAGTCTGTTGAAGTTGTTATTCGACCAGAAGATCTGCGCATCACTCTGCCAGAGGAAGGAAAACTGCAGGTTAAGGTTGATACTCAGCTTTTCCGTGGAGTCCACTATGAAATCATCGCCTATGACGAACTGGGAAATGAATGGATGATTCACTCGACCCGCAAAGCCATTGTTGGTGAAGTCATTGGTCTTCAGTTTGAACCAGAAGATATCCATATCATGCGTCTCAATGAAACAGAAGAAGAATTTGATGCTCGTATCGAAGAATATGTTGAAATTGAAGAACAAGAAGCTGGTCTGATTAACGCAATCGAGGAGGAAAGAGATGAAGAAAACAACCTCTAACCTCTTTATCGTTCCATATTTTTTATGGATTGTGCTTTTTGTACTAGCACCAGTGGCTATGATTATCTGGAATTCCTTCTTTAATATTGAAGGAGGATTCACCTTAGAAAACTACCGGACTTATTTTGCCTCTCAGAATCTGACCTATTTAAAAATGAGTTTCAATTCGATTTTTTACGCAGGAATTGTAACTTTGGTCACCTTATTGGTCAGTTATCCAACGGCATTTTTCTTGACTCAGCTCAAGCACAAGCAACTCTGGCTTATGCTGATCATCCTACCGACTTGGATTAATCTTTTGCTGAAGGCCTATGCTTTTATCGGAATCTTCGGTCAGGATGGCTCTATCAACCAATTCCTTAGTTTTATCGGAGTTGGTCCTCAGCAAATTCTTTTTACCGATTTTTCTTTCATTTTTGTTGCTAGTTACATTGAGCTTCCCTTCATGATTTTGCCAATCTTTAATGTATTGGATGATTTGGATCCAAATCTCATTAACGCCAGTCGTGATTTGGGAGCCAATCGTTGGGATACTTTCCGTCGCGTGATATTCCCACTTTCGATGAATGGAGTGCGCTCAGGAGTTCAGTCAGTTTTCATTCCCAGTCTCAGCCTCTTCATGCTGACTCGTCTGATTGGCGGAAATCGAGTTATTACCCTAGGGACAGCGATTGAGCAACACTTTCTAACGACGCAAAACTGGGGGATGGGTTCAACCATCGGAGTGGTTCTGATTATTGCTATGCTCCTGATTATGTGGGCAACCAAAGAAAGGAGAGATCGATGAAGAAACTATCCAGTATCTATCTAGCTTTTGTCTTTCTGATTCTTTATCTGCCAATCTTCTATCTGATTGGTTATGCCCTCAATGCTGGTGACGATATGAATCAATTTACCGGCTTTAGCTTGACTCACTTTGAGAACCTCTTTGGTGACAAGCGTTTGATGCTGATTTTGGCTCAAACCTTCTTTCTGGCCTTTCTTTCTGCTTTAATTGCGACAATCATTGGGACTTTTGGAGCAATCTATATCTATCAAGCCAAGAAAAAATACCAGGAAGCTTTCCTTTCTGTCAACAATGTCTTGATGGTAGCACCAGATGTAATGATTGGTGCCAGTTTCTTGATTCTCTTCACCAATATGAAATTCCAGCTGGGCTTTATCTCAGTTCTGGCTAGCCACGTGGCCTTCTCTATTCCGATCGTTGTTCTGATGATTCTGCCAAGGCTTAAAGAAATGAACGACGATATGATTAAGGCGGCTTATGACTTAGGTGCCAGCCAGTTACAAATGCTGAAAGAAATCATGTTGCCTTATCTGACACCAGCTATTATAGCAGGGTATTTTATGGCCTTTACCTACTCTTTGGATGATTTTGCAGTGACCTTCTTTGTAACGGGGAATGGGTTTACTACCTTATCAGTGGAAATTTATTCTCGTGCCCGTCAGGGGATTTCTTTGGAAATCAATGCCCTATCTGCTTTAGTCTTTCTCTTTAGTATTTTACTGGTGATTGGCTATTACTTCATTTCACGAGAGAAGGAGGAGCAGGCATGAAAAGACTCTATTCCTTTCTAATCGGTATTGTTGCCATTGTCGCTGTCTTATGGCTAGTTAGTGTTCAGCTTGAAAATCAAACCAAAACTAGTGGTGGAGATAAACTGGTCATCTATAACTGGGGTGACTATATTGACCCAGAATTGCTAGAAGAATTCACCAAAGAAACGGGAGTTCAAATCCAGTACGATACCTTTGATTCAAATGAATCAATGTACACTAAAATCAAGCAGGGAGGTACGACCTATGACATTGCCATCCCTAGTGAATACATGATTGCCAAGATGATCAAAGAGAATTTGGTAGAAAAGCTAGATCATAGCCAGATCAAGGGGATGGAGAATATCGGTTCAGATTTCTTAGACCAGCCTTTTGATCCAGGGAACCAATATTCTGTTCCTTATTTCTGGGGAACCCTGGGCATTGTTTATAATAGCAAGTTGGTTGACAAGGCTCCAGAACATTGGGATGACCTTTGGCGCCCAGAATACAAAAACTCTATCATGTTGATTGATGGAGCGCGTGAGGTTATGGGCTTAGGTCTCAATTCTCTTGGCTATGGATTAAATGACAAAAATGCGGATCATTTGCAGGAAGCTGTGGACAAGCTCTACAAGCTTACACCAAATATCAAAGCTATTGTAGCAGATGAGATGAAGGGCTACATGATCCAAAACAATGCAGCAATTGGTGTAACTTTCTCTGGAGAAGCTAGGCAGATGCTAGAGAAGAACGAAGACTTGCGTTACGTAGTTCCTAGTGAAGCCAGCAACCTTTGGTTTGATAACATTGTCATTCCAAAAACGGTTAAAAATAAAAAAGCAGCTTATCAATTTATTAACTTCATGCTGCGTCCAGAAAATGCCTACAAGAATGCGCTTTATGTTGGCTATGCAACACCCATTCCAAAAGCCAAGGCTCTTTTACCAAAAGAAGTCCAAGATGATGAAGCTTTCTATCCAACGGCAGAAACGATGAAACACTTAGAAGTCTATAAACAAATTGGACCAAAGTGGTTAGGGATTTATAATGACCTCTATTTACAGGTTAAGATGTATAGAAAATAAAAAAATGAGCTGGAACAGATGTTCTGGCTCATTTTATTGTTGATTTTCCTGCTCGCTACTACTAGCACTTGTCTCAGCCTGGCTAGAAGAAGTAGTGTCATTACTTGAAGAACTTGAACTGGTCTCCGTACTAGTTGCAACTGAACTCTCTTGTGTGGAGGTCTCAGTGGCCTCAGAAGTAGATGCAGTAGTCGTCTCTTTTTCGACTTCCTTGATGATAGTAGTCGTTTGAGCAGAAGAACTGGTCTCTGATTTCTTTTGATCATTGGACTTCATTGCATTCATAATAGTAATAGTCGCTGTGATAATACCCAGAACACTACCAATCAAGGTTAAGGTTTTCTGAAAAGCAGATAGGCCTTTTTTGATATGGCGCCCAGCTTTTCCAGTTTCCTGATTATCTTTATTTGTTTTCTTATTTTGACGAGAATAGTTGGTCATAATGTTTTTCAAACTCCTTTGCAAAAACTAAATATGAATTCAAGTTCATTTCATATTTTCCATTATACGTCTTTTATTTTAAAATGTCTTAAAAAAATAAAAATTTTATATTTGAAAACGCAGTCAGTAGGTTTTTTCTTTCATCTCTAGTCGAGAAGTTTTATGATAAGAGATGTCTGGGTAAACTTTCAAAATAATAAAAGAAATCCTGCTTAGGGAAACGTGGCTTTTATCATAAAGTGAGGCTGGGAATTCTTTGTCCCAGCCTCTTTTAAATACCCATAAAGAATTTTAATTTTTTCCCTCTTGTAGAACAGCTTGCGCAACGGCAAGTCTAGCTGCAGGGACCCTATAAGGCGAACAGGAAACGTAGGTAACCTCGATATCCTGGAAGAAAGAAATAGAAGCAGGATCTCCGCCAACCTCACCACAAATACCAATGGATAGATTTGGTTTTACTTGGCGAGCCTTGCTGACTGCAATTCTCATTAACTCTCCAACACCATCCTTATCAATATTTTGGAATGGATC
The DNA here is from genome assembly GCF_030439935.1 of Streptococcus sp. SG1. Taxonomy (NCBI): domain Bacteria; kingdom Bacillati; phylum Bacillota; class Bacilli; order Lactobacillales; family Streptococcaceae; genus Streptococcus; species Streptococcus sp. SG1. The sequence goes on from NZ_JAQFJC010000006.1 coordinate 115,093, forward strand.
GGATGAGAGAATGCCCTTCTTTTTATAATGGCCAATAAATTTTCCTATATCATCCCGAGAGAAACCAAAGGTCATTTGAGTCAAGTCGTTGGTTCCAAAACTAAAGAAATCAGCTTCCTGAGCCAGCTTGTCTGCGGTCAGACAAGCGCGTGGTAATTCAATCATAGTACCAATTTCATATGGGAAGGGCTTTTGTTCATACTCATTGAAGAGACACTGGATATGTTCATTTAGATATGATTTAACAAAGTCCAGTTCTTTTTTATCTGTTATCAAAGGGATCATAATTTTTGGCTTGATTTTAAGTCCTTCTTGATGCAGTCTAATGGCACTACTAAAAATAGCCTCAGCCTGCATTTTGTAAATTTCTGGCTGAGTAATTCCCAGACGGCATCCCCGATGTCCTAGCATAGGGTTACTTTCCTGCAAGTTCTCGATTTGACGGGCTAACTTTTCTGGTGACTTGTGCAATTTTTCGGCTAAAAGCTTGATTTCCTGAGGATCCTTAGGCAAAAATTCATGCATTGGTGGATCTAAAAGGCGAATAATCATCGGTTTATCCTGAATTGCTTGGAACATTTGGTAGAAGTCTTCTTCTTGGAAATGTAAAAGTAGCTTGAGGGCTATCTTAATCTCCTCTTCGTTGTCAGCGAGAATGAGGCGACGCATTTCTAGGATCCGGTCTTGACCAAAAAACATATGTTCAGTACGGGCCAGTCCAATCCCTTGAGCACCAAATTTCATAGCTGTTTCCAAATCTTTGACAGTCTCAGCATTTGCTCGAACTTTCAGACGAGCAACTTCATCAGCCCAAGAAAGCAGACGCTGTAGATCTTGATTATTTTCAACTAGGACGGTTGGGATTTCTCCGCTATAAATGAAACCTGAACTACCATCAACAGAAATGATATCTCCTTCAGTAAGGGTAAGACCTCCACATGAAAGTGTCTTGCATTCCTCGCGAATGCTTAGTTCTCCACATCCAGCGACACAGCAGGTTCCCATTCCTCTAGCGACAACGGCTGCATGAGAGGTCATACCACCTTGACTGGTTACAATAGCTTGGCTGACCACCATCCCTTCAATATCTTCTGGAGAAGTTTCCTGTCTGACTAAAATAACTTTTCTTCCCAGATCATGTAGTTCTTTAGCTCGATCAGCTGTAAAGACTATTTCACCAGTAGCAGCTCCAGGACTGGCTGGCAACCCTTGTGCTATGAATGAAGCTTTTTCCAATGCTGTATCTTCAAAGACAGGATGAATGAGCTGACTAATAGACGCAGGAGATACTCTTAAGAGGGCATCATTTTTACTGATAATACCTTGGTCTACTAAATCTAAAGCGATTTTTAAAGAGGCTTTAGCTGTCCGTTTACCATTTCTAGTTTGTAAGATATAAAGTTTCCCTTTCTCAATAGTAAATTCAATGTCCTGCATGTCTTTATTGTGGTTTTCAAGAATACTAGCATAGTTTTTAAAGGCTTTATAAGCTTGAGGCTGAGCTTTTTCTAAGGCAGCAATAGGTTCCGGAGTCCGTATGCCAGCGACTACATCTTCTCCTTGGGCATTCAATAAAAATTCCCCGAATAATTCAGCTTCACCACTAGCAGGATTTCTAGTAAAACAGACTCCAGTTCCACTATTTTGATCACTATTTCCAAAAACCATGGCTTGAACGTTTACGGCTGTTCCCAAATCATGAGAAATATGATTTAAATCACGGTAAATTTTAGCACGATTATTATTCCAGGACTTAAAAACAGCTTGAATAGCAGCATAAAGCTGATCTATTGGATTTTCTGGGAAATTCTGATTTTCATTATGGTAGATTTCTTTATATTGCTTAACCAAGTCTTGGTGCTCGGCTATTGAGAATTCTTTAATACTTTTATTTTGATTTTTCTCAACGTTTTCTAATAAAGTATCAAAAAGTTCTTTAGGAATTCTATATACAACGTCTGCAAACATTTGAAGAAGACGCCGGTAGCAGTTGTAGGCAAAGTCAGGATTAGTCTGTTCGGCTAATATTTGTGTCCGATGATCATTGAGCCCGAGATTCAAAATGGTATCCATCATTCCTGGCATGGAGAATTTTGCACCGCTACGAACGGAGACTAAAAGCAAGTCAGAGTTCTCTCCATTAAAAGATTTATTTGTTTTCCTCTCAAGAAAAGTAATCGCTTTCAAAATATGATCTTTTAAAGAGGAATCAAAGAAATCAGGATTTTCGAGAAACTTGATGCAGCTTTCTGTAGTAATGGTAAAACCGGGAGGAACAGGCAATCCCAAATTGCTCATCTCTGCTAAATTGGCTCCTTTTCCGCCAAGGAGAGCTTTGTCATTCGCACTTCCTTCCTCGAAGGAATAAATCCATTTTGTCATATCTGCCTCCAAATTAATTTAATATGTGTCATATTAAAAGACAAATTCATTATAATATACATCATATATACTTGTCAAATAAAAAACATGGAGGTTTTTTATTGACATATTTAATTTTTTTGATATAATGTGTAACAAAAATGATGATTATATAATAACTTTTAATTTAAATATGCCAAGAATATCCATTATTTATTTTTATCATTTATTGAATACAGAAAGGTTTTATGTTAATTGAAATTAAGCGAACGACAAAAGAAAATTGTAGAAATTGTTAAAGTTCAGCAGCCTTTGAGCGGTGAGAAAATATCGGAGCTACTGGATATTTCTCGGGCGACATTACGATCAGATCTTTCCTTTCTAACCTTGGTTGGAATTTTAAAGGCCACTCCGAAAGTTGGTTACACGTATTCTGGCACTGATCTTGAAACACTTTTCTTTTTTGATACTTTTCGAAAAGAAGTAGCAGAGATTATGACTTCTCCAGTCTTGGTAAGCCATGATTCTTATATTCAGGATGCTATTATTACTCTTTTTATGTATGATGCAGATGTTCTCTATGTCATCGATGAAGAAAAGCTTCTCCTTGGAATTATGTCGCGTAAAGATCTTCTGAGGGCTTCACTCAATTCTAATATCAATAGTACACCTGTAGCAGTTTGTATGACCAGGATGCCACATATTAAAACATGTCACAAGAATATGAATATTTTAGAAGCAGCTGCCCTCCTACAAGATTATGCTATAGATTCATTGCCAATAGTGGACGAGGAGAATGAGCGTAAAATTTTAGGAAGCGTGACCAAGTCAGCCTTGTTGGATTATATTATTCAGCAAGCTCGAAGCGCTGAGGTGAATAGAGAAGAGGAATAAATATGAAAAAAGAAATGATTGTTTATAGTGTTTCAGATTCATTAGGTGGGACTTCCCAAAAGTTGCTATCAGCAGTTACGGCTCAATATCCAGATATCATTTTTAATAACAGCTATCGTTTTCCTTTTATTAACAAGGAGGAGGAACTGTTAGATATTTTGCGTGATGCCATCAAGGATGATGCCCTGGTTATTAGTACTCTGGTTGATGGAAAGCTAGCCTCTGTAGCTAGAGAGTTTAGTCAGGCTCACGGTCTGTCCTATTTGGATTTGATGCATCCATTTTTTGAAATTATCAAGGAAAAGACTGGAACTGACCCGATTGAAGTGCCTGGGACCCTTCATCGTTTAGATAGCGAATACTTTAATAAAATTTCAGCCATTGAATTTGCGGTTAAATACGATGATGGTAAGGCACCACAGGGATTTTTAGATTCAGATATAGTCCTGTTGGGTGTTTCTCGCACGTCGAAAACACCTCTTAGCATTTACTTGGCTAATAAAGGGTACAAGGTTTCAAATCTTCCTTTAATCCCAGAAGTTCCTCTGCCTCAGGTTTTGGAAAAAGTTGATTCTCGCCGTTTAATTGGTCTTGTGTGTGAGCCAGAAAAACTAGCGGAAATTCGTAGTCACCGTCTGGACTCTTTAGGCTTGACCCAAGAAACCAGCTATACAGATCTGGAAAAAATTTATCAGGAATTGGACTACTCTAAAACCGTATTTAAAAAATATGGAGCTCAGATCATTAATATGTCAGATAAATCAATTGAAGAGACAGCTTTCTTGATCGAAGAGCATTTAAAGAAACTGAACTAAGCGAATGAAGAGTTAACTGTTTTTCATAAATAGGTTAGAGCGTTGGAGGGCAGATATGGAGCAATATAAGCGTATTTTACTGAAAGAATTTGACTCTCGGCAAAAGGTTATTACAGAACTAACCAACCTTGAAGCAATTTTAAACCTTCCTAAGGGGACAGAGCTTTACATCAGTGATATTCATGGAGAATACGAGGCTTTTGACTATATTTTAAGAAGCTGTGCTGGTATTCTTAATGAAAAAATTAAGGATTGCTTCGGGGATTCTTTATCACAAGATGATAAAAACAGACTATCAGCTTTGGTTTCCTATCCAGAACTTGTCTTGAAAGAAGGCAATAAAAGCAGAGACTGGTATAAGGACACCATCCCTCAGCTGTTAAGCTTACTGGTCTTTGCAGCAGCCAAGTACAGTCGCTCCAAGCTTAGAAAGGCCTTGCCCCCTCAATATGCCTATATCATTGAAGAATTGGTTTATAGTGATACCGCTTTAGCGGATAAAAAATCTTACTTCGAAAATATTCTGTCTTATGTCATTGAGCTACGCGAAGCTGTTCCTTTTATTCTGGGGATATCTGGAAGTATCCGTCGCTTATTGATTGACCACTTGCATGTGGTGGGAGATATTTATGATAGAGGGGCTGGTAGTCCTCAAGTCATGGATGAACTCTTGCATTTTCATTCTTTAGACATTCAGTGGGGAAATCATGATATTATTTGGATGGGAGGCTTTTTCGGCTCTAAAGCCTGCATGCTCAATGCCTTGCGTATTGCAGCACGCTATGGTTATCTGTGGGATATCGAAAAGGCGTATGGCTTAAATCTTCGAGCCTTAACGCTATTTGCGGATAGAACCTATAAGGCCAATCCTAAGTTTAGACCTATTCTGGGACATAGAGAAGATGATTTCACTGCAGAAGAAATTTTACAGTTGGAAAAGGTTCATCAAGCTCTTACCATAATACAGTTTAAGCTAGAAAGTCAATTAATAAAAAGACGCCCTGAGTTCCAGATGGAGGACCAGGTTACCTTGGATAAAATTGATTACTGGGAAGAATGTCTGACGATCGATGATAAAAAACATCCTTTGATTAATACTTGTTTTCAAACTATTGATCCAACAAATCCATCAGAATTAAGTCCAGAAGAAGTGCAAGCAGTTGACAGTATGTTGGCTTCCTTCCAAGAATCACTCAAGCTGGCTGAACATATCAACCTGCTCATGAAAAAGGGTTCAATGTATAAGATTTACAACCAACATTTGCTCTTTCATGGCTGTATTCCTCTTGAACCTTCTGGAGAGTTTCAACCTCTTATGATTCATCAAGCGCATTATGTAGGAAGAGAATTGCTGGATTTCTTTGAATACCATATTCGCCAAGCAGCAAAGAATAAGGAAATCGGCGATGATTTTTCGACAGACTTAATTTGGTATTGTTGGAGAGGCAAATTGTCCCCTCTATTTGGGAAAGATAAGATGACCACTTTAGAACGTTATTTTATCGAGGATAAGGAAACCCACAAGGAAGTGGAAAATTCTTATTTTTCTTATCGTAATTCTGAGAAAATTTGTCAGTTGATTTTAGAAGAATTCGGCCTCTTTTCTCAGGAGTCTAGAATGGTCAATGGCCATACTCCAGTCAAGACAGGCAAGGGAGAATCTCCTATTCGTGGTGGTGGCTTGCTCTTCGTCATTGATGGTGGTTTGTGTGAAGCTTACCAAGAAAAGACAGGGACAGCAGGATATTCTTTGCTGAATAATTCTTACGGTTTTCAACTGGTAACCCACCAGCCCTTCCAAAATGCTCAAAAGGTAGTAGAGGCACCTTTTGCCCAGACTTCTTTAAAGAAAGTTATTGAAAATGTTGAACAGCGAACTCTGATTAAATCCACTAGTATCGGTCAAATATTGATGGCTCAGCAACAAGAACTTTTTGCTCTGCTACATGAATTTTACGACTTTTAAAACATACCCTAGATTCTTCTTGAATTTAGGGCTTTTTCTTTCTTGTTCCTGTTTCTCTTTCGTGTTACAATAGGAGTATTGAATTTTAGAGGAAAGAACATGATTTATTTAGATAATTCAGCGACAACAAGACCTTATCCTGAGTCTTTGGCCACTTACACAGAGGTTGCTTCTAAAATCTGGGGAAATCCTTCCAGTCTGCACAGTTTAGGCAGTCAGGCAACCCGTCTCTTAGAAGCTTCTCGTAGGCAAATTGCAGAGCTTTTGGGCAAGTCTTCGTCGGAGATTTTTTTTACGTCTGGAGGGACAGAAGGAGACAACTGGGTGCTTAAAGGAGTTGCTTTTGAAAAGATTCCCTTTGGAAAACACATCATCGTATCTAACATTGAGCATCCCGCGGTCAAAGAATCAGCTATTTGGCTACAGAGTCAAGGCTATGAAATAGATTTTGCGCCAGTTGATAAGTCTGGTTTTGTTGATGTAGACAAGCTAGCGGAGCTGATTCGACCAGACACCACTCTGGTATCAGTCATGGCAGTCAATAATGAAATCGGCAGTATTCAGCCCATTCAGAAAATATCCGAACTGCTAGCAGATAAGCCAACTATCTCCTTTCATGTGGACGCTGTACAAGCTGTTACGAAGATTCCGACAGCTACTTATCTGACGGATCGCGTGGATTTTGCGACTTTCTCCAGTCATAAATTTCATGGTCTTCGGGGCGTAGGCTTTGTCTATATCAAGTCTGGGAAGAAAATCACTCCCCTCTTGACCGGTGGAGGCCAGGAGTCGGACAAGCGTTCAACGACGGAAAATTTAGCTGGCATTGCAGCGACAGCCAAAGCTCTGCGTTTGTCCATGGAAAAGCAAGAAGCATTTGCCCAGCGGACGGCTCAGATGAAGAAGATTCTTCTTGAAGAACTGCAGAAATATCCAGATGTGGTGATTTTCTCAGACATGGGAGATTTTGCGCCTCATATACTGACCTTTGGTATCAAGGGAGTGCGTGGCGAAGTTGTCGTTCATGCATTTGAAGACTACGAGATTTATATCTCGACTACCAGCGCTTGCTCTTCTAAGGCTGGAAAGCCAGCAGGAACCCTAATCGCTATGGGGGTTGAAAAGTCTATCGCTCAAACGGCTGTCCGTATCAGTTTGGATCTTGACAACGATATGAGCCAGATGGAGCAGTTTTTGACAACTTTTAAAATCATTTACGAAAAAACTAGAAAAGTAAGGTAAACAATGCATTATTCAGAAATTATGGTACGCTACGGTGAGCTCTCAACCAAGGGCAAGAACCGCATGCGCTTTATCAACAAACTCAAACGCAATATCCAATCAGTCTTATCAATCTATCCGCGGGTTCATGTCAAGGCTGACCGTGACCGCACTCATATCTATCTGCATGGAACAGACTATCAGCCGGTCGCTGAATCACTCAAGCAGATTTTTGGGATTCAGAATTTCTCTCCATCTTATAGGGTTAAAAAGTCTGTACCAGCCTTGATTGAAGCTGTTCAAACCATCATGAAGCAAGTCTATCAGGAAGGCATGACCTTTAAGATTACCAGCAAGCGCAGTGATCACAGCTTTGAGTTAGATAGTCGCGAGCTTAACCAGACTCTGGGAGACGCTGTTTTTATGGCCATTCCTAATGTTCAGGTCAAGATGAAAGCGCCGGATATTGAGTTGCGTGTCGAAATTCGTGAAGAAGCGGCCTATATCTCCTATGAGACGATTCGTGGTGCTGGGGGACTGCCAGTCGGTACTTCAGGAAAAGGCATGCTCATGTTGTCGGGTGGGATTGACTCACCAGTGGCTGGTTATCTGGCTCTCAAGCGTGGTGTAGATATCGAGGCGGTTCACTTTGCCAGTCCTCCATACACCAGTCCAGGTGCGTTGAAAAAAGCTCAAGATTTGACACGAAAACTGACCAAGTTTGGTGGCAACATCCAGTTTATCGAAGTTCCTTTCACAGAGATTCAAGAGGAAATCAAGGCCAAGGCTCCTGAAGCCTACCTGATGACCCTGACTCGTCGCTTTATGATGCGTATTACGGATCGGATTCGGGAGGAACGGGGGGCTCAAGTCATTATCAACGGAGAAAGCCTAGGTCAGGTAGCTAGTCAAACTATCGAGAGTATGCAGGCTATCAATGCTGTAACCAATACACCGGTTATCCGTCCAGTCGTGACCATGGACAAGCTGGAAATCATTGAGATTGCAGAAAAAATCGATACTTTCCAAATCTCTATCCAGCCATTTGAAGACTGCTGTACCATTTTTGCACCAGACCGGCCTAAAACCAATCCGAAGATCAAGAATGCGGAGCAGTACGAAGCTCGCTTAGATGTTGAAGGTTTGGTAGAGCGTGCCGTTGCAGGCATCATGATTACTGAGATCAGACCACAAGCAGAGACTGATGAAGTTGACGAGCTGATTGAGGAGCTGTTGTAAGAGTATAGAAGTAGCTTTTTACTAAAAGAATCTGGGATTATATCCATTGATGCTGAAGATAAAAGGGGATATTTATGAATGAGTGGGATTACTTCTTGAGTGGGCTCATACGAGCATTGTCTTGGAGAGATGGGCAAGATAATGCTTTGCTGTTTGGAATACCCAGTTAGACTTATTTACTTGGTCTCTTAGTTCATTTCCAGATTTTCCTAAGCTTGTATGCTTTCTTATTTTGGGGATATCATAAAGATATTAAGAAATCTGGCTCTATCAAGAAGTCCATGAGAAATAAATGGAATACCATACGTGAAAGCCAAAAAAGTAAAGGCAGAGCTAGATTTGTTACAATAACAGGCCTTTTTCTAATATTTTTTATCTTTCCTGCTTATGAAGGCTATCGAATTTCAAATGGTATTTGGCGTTATCATTATTTTACTAATCAGATAACCGAGCTAAAAACGGCTTTAGTTACTGGTGTTGATACCGAGACCGGAGGAAGTAAGTCTACTTATTCTCGTATTACCTTTACTATTAACGTTGATGGGAAAGAGCGAGAGGTTAATGTTTCAGATAGTAATAAAAGTCTTGCCAGATCAGCTAAAAAACATTTAAAGCCTCCGATAGATATTGAGGTTCATGTTAATCAAGAAGGGCAGATTGTATATTTGAAATAAAAGGAAGTATAGAATGAGGATATTTAGTTGAAAATCCGTTTTCATTGGGTAAAAAGGCTTGTCAAAAGGGAAGAGAAGTGCTATACTTAGAGAGTTGACTATGCACGTTCCTGTGCAACCGCACGAACATCGTTGCTCACATAGTGAGTATAAAGTGGTTCGTCCCACGATGCTAGGCGAGTCTTCACAAAAATACGGGGGAAACCCCAAAAAAATCATAGGAGGTGCATAATGAGCACATACGCAATCATTAAAACTGGCGGAAAACAAGTTAAAGTTGAAGTTGGTCAAGCAATCTACGTTGAAAAATTGAACGTTGAAGCTGGTCAAGATGTTACTTTTGACGAAGTTGTTCTTGTTGGTGGTGAAAAAACTGTTGTCGGAACTCCACTTGTTGCCGGAGCTACTGTTGTCGGAACTGTTGAAAAACAAGGTAAACAAAAGAAAGTTGTTACTTTCAAATATAAACCTAAAAAAGGCAGTCACCGTAAACAAGGTCACCGTCAACCATATACTAAGGTTGTCATCAACGCGATCAACGCTTAATTTTCAGGAGAACACATGATACACGCAGTCTTTGAGAGAGCTGAGGATGGCGAACTGAGATGTGCAGAGATTACTGGACACGCCGGAAGCGGCGAATACGGCTTTGATGTCGTGTGTGCATCGGTTTCGACGCTTGCCATAAATTTTGTCAATTCAATTGAAAAATTTGCGGGCTATGAACCGACCTTAGAATTAAACGAAGATCAAGGTGGATTCTTACGGGTTGAAATCCCAAAAGATATTGCACCGAACCAGAGAGAAATGACTCAGCTTTTCTTTGAATCCTTTTTCTTAGGAATGGCAAACCTATCGGAGAACTCATCAGAGTTCGTCCAAACAAGAGTTATCACAGAAAACTAACACGGAGGAAAAACATTATGTTAAAAATGAATCTTGCTAACTTACAATTATTCGCCCACAAAAAAGGTGGAGGTTCTACATCTAACGGACGTGACTCACAAGCGAAACGTCTTGGTGCTAAAGCTGCTGACGGTCAAACTGTTACAGGTGGCTCAATCCTTTACCGTCAACGCGGTACTCACATCTATCCAGGTGTAAACGTTGGCCGCGGTGGAGACGATACTTTGTTTGCAAAAGTTGAAGGCGTAGTTCGCTTTGAACGCAAAGGACGCGATAAAAAACAAGTTTCTGTTTACCCAATCGCTAAATAAGGTTATAAAACCACTAAACAAAAGGCTTTCTGAGAAATCAGAGAGCCCATTTTTTGTTTTGCTAGCTGTATTTTAATAAGTAAGATGATGGGGGAAACCGTTTCCTTGACTTTAAAGTATTGAAATGATTGAATAGAATTGAAAAAAAGATTATTAGGAGGGAATATGTTCCATTTTTTTACAAAAGTTGAAAGTATTTCAACGGCAGAATTAGAGAAAAGGTTGAAGACGAATATTAAGTTACTGGATGTTCGAACTCCATCTGAATATAACAGAGGGCATATCAAGGGAGCCCTAAATATTCCTTTAGGGCAAATCGAACGCTATTCGCAGTCAAAAGAAGAGAAGCTTTATGTGATTTGTCACTCAGGTGTTCGTAGCAGATTAGCAGCGAAAAAGCTTAAAAAGAAAGGCTATGATGTTGTGAATGTTTCTGGAGGCATGATGTCTTGGAAAGGGGATGTCGTTTAAAGTAAGTCAATAAAAAACTCTTTGCCAATTTTTAATGAATGGCAAAGAGAAGGAGTCGCTTATTTGACTGTTGTAGGGATGATATCTTTAGTTTTTCCAGAATGAGCAATCACACGATATTCGTTTGGTTTTGTTTCGTATTGGAATGCAATGGTTGTGGTGTCGTCTGGTAATTTTTGTGCAATGTCAGCAATAGTCTGACGGAAACCTTGCAGGATTTGTTTGTCTTCTTCTGTGGCAGTATTATTATCAAAAGCAGCCATCATTTCCTTAGTACCAGCAGCTGTATCACCTTTGATAGAAGCTGTAATGACGGTATGTCCATTCGGGAAAGCTTCGTCTTTTACATCTTTTTCAACTTTAATATCAAAATCTTTAGAATTTCCATTTGGATCAAATATTGATTTCAGCTCATTGATAACATCTTCTTGAGAAGTACCAGCTGATTTGCTTTTTTTGGCAGTAGATACTGATGAAGTGACTTCTGAAGAAGATGATGAAGATGTTTCTTCAGTCGATTTCGCAGAGCATGCAGCTAAGACGATAAATGATAGGGCAGTTAAACTATAGAGTGAAATTTTCTTCATAGATTCCTCCTGGAAAGGTTAAGGTTATATTATTCTCTTATAACTGGAAAACAGTATCAAGAAATAAATTGTAGATATATTGTAACCAACGCTAAGCCAGTCGTCAAGCGACTTTCAGGCTTTTTAGGCAACTTGAGTAAAAAATCATATAAAGGATATAAGAACTACAGATGAACATAGAAAAAAAGTAGATGATGACCTACCTTTTTGGTTGGTCTCGCCTACTTTTTTAGTTTAGAAGATATTTTTCAATAGCTTTTGCTACCCCATTTTCGTCATTGGAGTCAGTGACGTCATTAGCAAGCGATTTAACATAGTCGCTTGCATTTCCCATGGCAATACCTAGACCTGCGAATTTAAGCATTTCAAGATCGTTGTTGGCGTCGCCAAGAGCCATGATTTCCTCTGCTTGGATGTCTAATTTTTGGGCTAGTTTTTCTAATGCAAATGCCTTGGTGATACCTGCTGGCATAACTTCATAAATCACATCCTGTGAGCGTACACCGCTGAAATGCTGGCAGATATCAGAGGCATATTTTTCTTCAAAGAAATCGACTGTCTCTTTTTCAGCTAAGAACATGGCCTGGAACATCGTATACTTACCACTAACTGCCTCCTCAAGGCTGATTTCAGTGGGTGAGGTAAAAACATAGCCTGTGTCTCGAACCACGATAGGGCTTGGTGTCTCTCCGACAACGAAATAGTGTTCTTCGTCAAATAAGGTAAGTTGGATGGAGCTATCTTGGGTTAAGCTATAGAGGTAGTGGATATCTTGCTTATCCAAGGCGACTGAGTCTATTACCTTCCAATCACTGGTTTGGTGGATGGCACAGCCATTGTCAACAATCACATATTCATTCTCTTGAGCTAGGCTTAAAAGTTCATAATACGGTCGAACACCAAAAGGAGGCCGGCCTGTACAAAGGACCAGTTTCACACCAGCCTTTATAGCTTTATGGATGGCAGAGATATTTTCTTGGCTAATCTTTTTTTGAGAATTCAAAAGAGTTCCATCCATATCAAGTGCAAGTAATTTAATCATTATTTATCTCCAATATTAATCTGTGATAAGTATAGCATAATTTATTGAGAAAGTCTGAGTCTATAGGAAAAATCGCGGGTCTTGTGTTATAATAAATAGAATACCCTAAAAGGATGAAAAAAATGAATTTAGAAGATTTGAAAAAACGTCAGGAGAAGATCCGCAATTTCTCCATCATTGCCCATATCGACCACGGAAAATCAACCTTGGCTGACCGGATTTTGGAGGCGACTGAGACGGTTTCCAGCCGGGAAATGCAGGCCCAACTCTTGGACAGCATGGACTTGGAGCGCGAGCGCGGTATTACCATTAAACTCAATGCTATCGAGCTCAATTATACCGCAAAGGACGGGGAGACCTATATTTTCCATTTGATCGACACCCCGGGACACGTGGACTTTACCTATGAAGTATCGCGGTCGTTAGCGGCCTGTGAAGGGGCTATTTTGGTTGTTGATGCAGCTCAGGGGATTGAAGCTCAGACCTTGGCAAATGTCTATCTAGCGCTGGACAATGATTTGGAAATTCTGCCGGTTATCAATAAGATTGACTTGCCAGCTGCGGATCCAGAACGAGTACGAACTGAGATTGAAGATGTGATTGGGCTGGATGCTAGCGAAGCAGTTTTAGCTTCTGCTAAGGCTGGTATCGGGATTGAAGATATTCTAGAGCAGATTGTGGAGAAAGTTCCAGCTCCGACTGGAAATGTAGAAGCACCACTCAAGGCCTTAATATTTGACTCAGTCTATGATGCCTATCGTGGGGTAATCCTGCAAGTACGGGTTATGGACGGTGTGGTCAAGCCTGGAGATACCATTCAGCTCATGAGCAATGGCAAGACCTTTGATGTAACAGAGGTCGGCATCTTTACGCCTAAGGCTATTGGCCGCGATTTTCTAGCTACAGGTGATGTTGGCTATATCGCAGCCTCTATCAAGACGGTACAGGATACCCGGGTCGGAGATACAGTGACCTTGGCGGATAATCCAGCCGCAGAACCTCTGCACGGCTACAAGCAGATGAATCCGATGGTTTTTGCTGGTCTCTATCCTATCGAGTCCAATAAATACAATGACCTGCGCGAGGCGCTTGAAAAGCTTCAGCTAAACGATGCCAGCTTGCAGTTTGAGCCAGAAACATCACAGGCGCTAGGATTTGGTTTCCGTTGTGGTTTCTTAGGCTTGCTGCACATGGACGTCATTCAGGAGCGTTTGGAGCGTGAATTTAATATTGATCTGATTATGACGGCGCCGTCCGTTATCTATAAGGTCAATATGACGGATGGTGCCTCGATTGATGTGTCCAATCCGAGCGAGTTTCCGGACCCGACTAAGATTGATTCCATCGAGGAGCCTTATGTCAAGGCGCAGATTATGGTGCCACAGGAATTTGTCGGAGCTGTGATGGAGTTGGCTCAGCGCAAGCGCGGTGACTTTGTGACTATGGACTATATCGATGATAATCGGGTCAATGTCATCTATCAAATTCCGCTTGCTGAAATCGTCTTTGACTTCTTTGATAAGCTTAAGTCTTCTACCCGTGGCTATGCTAGCTTTGACTATGAAATCTCCGAGTATCGCTCATCCAAGCTGGTTAAAATGGATATTCTCCTCAATGGTGACAAGGTTGATGCTCTCAGTTTTATCGTTCACAAGGAATTTGCCTATGAGCGCGGTAAGCTGATTGTAGACAAGCTCAAGAAAATCATTCCTCGTCAGCAGTTTGAAGTACCTATTCAGGCCGCTATCGGACAGAAAATCGTGGCTCGGACTGACATCAAGGCCCTGCGTAAGAATGTCTTGGCCAAGTGTTATGGTGGTGACGTTTCCCGGAAGCGCAAACTCCTAGAAAAACAAAAAGCCGGTAAAAAACGGATGAAAGCTATCGGATCTGTCGAAGTCCCACAAGAAGCCTTCCTCAGTGTCCTGAGTATGGATGATGAATAATCTCTTAAATCCATAGGTAACATGTTCCAAAAAGGAGGAAAATCATGAAACGATCGTACTTACTTGGTGCAGTCCTTGTATTGACTTCACTTACACTTATGTCTTGTGCAAAATCTCAACAAAAAAGTGAACAAACGAGCTCATCGACCAGTTCAAGTGTTCAAGTGAAAAAGGATAGTTCAGACTCTTCTTCTAAGGAAAGCAAGAGCAAAGCCAATCAAGAAAGAAAACGAGTTGGCTCTCCTGAGTTTGGCTATATCGATATTCCTAGTAATTGGGTTAAATTTGTCGATGTAGATGTTGAGGGACTCGTTCAATATACCGATGGCTCTACCTATAATATCGTTACTATGAATGCTATTTCTAAGTCAGAGGCAGAAGTAGGTGAGGGTGAGACCTTCAATGCAGAAACGATTGCTCAACGTGTAGCTTATAATTGGAGTCAAAAAGATAATCTTGAAAAGATGTGGGGAACTAAGAATACCGTATCTGGCCAAGAAGCATTTCAACTTAACATCATCTTGAAGTCAGGACAACTTGCTAATACATTGGTTTTCCAAAAGGATGATAAAGTCTATATACTGTCCATTGAAGGTGACAAAGAAACTATCAATGACTTCTTGGAAAACATGAAGGATACATGGAGTCTCGACGAAAAAAATTCAAATGCTAAGATCTAAAAGACTCAGAAAAATGAGATTGACTGAGGGTCATCTCATTTTTTGATGTGTTGATGATAAACACTAAAAAGATAATTAGAAAGTAAAATATGTCTCAAGAAATCGATCTTGAAAAGTACCACCAACTAGCCCTGCAAAAGCAGAAAGAGCATCGAAAATTTTTAGCCAGTCTCAAGAAAAAACCACCAAAAAACCTCGATAAGATTGCCCAGCAAATTCATGATGAGGTCTTTGAAGAGATCGACTGTACAGCCTGCGCCAATTGTTGTAAGACGCTGGGACCAGACTTTAAGGAAGCCGATATTGTCCGTATTGCCAAGTATTTTAAGATGAAGCTTCCGGCTTTTGAAGAGGAATTTCTACAGGTGGACGAAGACGGTGACAAGGTCTTCAAGTCTATGCCTTGTCCTTTTTTAGGTGGAGACAATCTCTGCTCGATCTACGATGTCCGTCCAAAGGCCTGCCGAGAATTTCCCCATACAGACCGTAAGAAGATTCATCAGATTAATCATCTGACAATTAAAAATACCCTGACCTGCCCAGCGGCTTATCTCTTTGTGGAGAAGCTGCGGGATAGGTTGTAGAGTTCCCCTCTAAATCTTGTACAAAAATTCTAGGGCGGAAGTACCTTAGATCTGCTAGACTATAGTTAGAATTGAACATGGCCAAAAAGCTGTGTGAAAAAGATAAGATTTTCTCGGAGCAGGAGCCCCTCCGTTAATTTTCTTATTTTCACTTTGTTTTTAACGGCCTTAGTATCTTTTGTGAGGTAAAAAGAATATGATGCATCAATTCAATCGAACCATGGAATACCTGGAAAGTAAGTTAGACGCAGAAGTGGATTTGCAGAAATTTCAGCAGCTATCAGGCTATTCTTATGCTCTCTTTAGCAGGCTCTTTTCTATCTTAGCAGATATGACTTTGGCGGAATACTTGCGCAATCGCAGGTTGTCAGAAGCTGTGACGGACTTACGGGAAAGCTCTGAGAAAGTCATTGACATAGCACTGAAATACGGCTATGAGTCTGCGGATGCCTTCAGCGCAGCCTTCAAGAAATTCCATGGTGCGACCCCCTCAGAAGTTCGAAATGGAAAACCTTATCGGGTCTTTCCTAGACTTCAATTATCCTTAAAGATTACAGGAGGAAAAAACATGGATATCAAGATTCAAAAGAAACCTGCTTTTACCGTAGCAGGCGTCCTATTGGAAGCTATTGACAATAGCCAGTGCCCAACTGCTTGGGATCAACTCTATGCCAATCATAGCCTTGAAAGCCTAGAGAATCTGGGCAGTGGTCAATCCTTTGGCATCTGCTCGGATGTCAAAGAAGGCGAAATTATCAACTATATGGCTGCTTATGATGTGACGGATAAAGCTAAAGCAGAAGAACTAGGTCTGTCAATCAGGGAAATCGCAGAAGCTGAATATGCTATCGTACCAGTTAAGGGGGCTATACCAGCTAGCATTCACAATGCTTGGAAATACGTTTTGGAAGTCTTTTGCCCAGAAACTGGCTATCGCCACTCAGGAGCACCAGATTTTGAAGTTTACACCGAGGGAGACATGTATTCCCCAGATTATCAAATGGAACTTTGGATTCCAGTGGTGAAATAAAATGTGAATCGAGGCTGGGACAAAAGTCCTAGCCTCTCAATTGTCTTTGGATTGTCGAGCAAGACGCAGTGGTTGAGTGGGCTCTACTACGCTGATTCCATCAGCTTTTACAGCCCAACTCAACTGTGCGGAGGTGGGACGACGAAATCGAATTCTAACGAATTACCGATTTCTGTCCCACTCTCGTTTTTTTGTGGCTTGTGGTATAATGAAGCTACTACAGTTACAGAAAGGATTTCAACCTTGTCATACAAATTTCTACTTTTCGACCTTGACCATACCTTGCTGGATTTTGATACGGCAGAAGACATCGCCTTGACTCAGTTTTTGGAGGAACAGGGCGTGACGGAGATTCAGACCTACAAAGATTATTATATTCCCATGAACAAGGGGCTTTGGCGGGATCTGGAGCAGGGAAGAATCACCAAGCCTGAGCTTGTCAATACGCGCTTTTCTCGTCTTTTTGCTCATTTTGGCATTGAGAAGGATGGCGCCAAGTTAGCCCTTCTCTATCAGCAGCATATTGCTCAGCAAGGCCAGACTTACGCAGGAGCCAGCGAGCTTTTGGACAGTCTAACAGCAGCTGATTATGAGATTTACGGAGCGACCAATGGCATCACAGCTATTCAGACCGGCCGTATGGCCCATTCCGACATTGCGCCCTATTTTAACCATATTTTCATCTCGGAGCAGATGGGGACTCAGAAGCCTGAAGCTTTGTTTTATGAAAAAATAGCAGAGCAGATACCAGCTTTTGATAAGAGCCAGGCTTTGATGGTTGGGGATTCATTGACTGCTGATATTGCCGGTGGTAACAATGCTGGAATTGATACGGCTTGGTATAATCCGAAGGGTTTGACGAATCAAACACAGGCTAGACCAACCTACATTCTCCAATCTTATCAAGACTTGTTGGATTTGTTGTTACAATAATAAGAAGAGGCGGTTCGGCCTCTTTTCTGCTATAATAGACCTATGAATAAGCTAATCCAATCAAAGCTGGAACTGTTGCCGACCAGTCCCGGCTGTTACATTCACAAAGATAAAAACGGTACTATTATTTATGTCGGCAAAGCCAAGAATCTTCGCAATCGGGTTCGTTCTTATTTCCGTGGCAGTCATGATACCAAGACGGAGGCTCTGGTATCAGAGATTGTCGATTTTGAGTTTATTGTTACTGAGTCTAATATTGAGGCTTTGCTTCTGGAGATTAATTTAATCAAGGAAAACAAGCCCAAGTACAATATCATGCTCAAGGACGATAAGTCCTATCCATTTATCAAGATTACCAACGAAACCTATCCGCGCCTGATTATCACGCGCCAAGTCAAAAAGGACGGCGGACTTTATTTTGGTCCTTACCCCGATGTAGGTGCAGCCAATGAAATCAAGCGGCTATTAGATCGGCTCTTTCCTTTTCGTAAGTGTACCAATCCACCTGAGAAGGTCTGCTTTTACTACCATCTGGGGCAGTGCAAGGCCCACACTATTTGCAAAGTAGACAGCCAGTATTTCAAAGAGCTGGCCCAGGAGGTAGCGGCCTTTCTCAAGGGTCAGGATGACCAGATTATTGAGGATTTACGGGGGAAAATGGCTGGCGCAGCGCAAGCTATGGAGTTTGAAAAGGCAGCAGAGTACCGCGACTTGATTCAGTCCATTGGCACCTTGCGAACCAAGCAGCGGGTTATGGCCAAGGATTTGCAGAATCGGGATGTCTTTGGCTACTATGTGGACAAGGGATGGATGTGCGTACAGGTCTTTTTTGTCCGTCAGGGCAAGCTAATTGAGCGCGATGTCAATCTTTTTCCTTATTACAATGATCCTGACGAGGATTTCTTGACCTATATCGGCCAGTTCTACCAGGAAAAATCTCACCTCAAGCCCAATGAAATTTTGATTCCAGCAGATATTGACGAAGAAGCCGTGAAGGCTTTGGTGGATACCAAGGTGCTTAAGCCTCAGCGAGGCGAGAAGAAGCAGTTGGTCAATCTGGCTATCAAAAACGCCCGAGTCAGCCTCCAGCAGAAATTTGACCTCTTGGAAAAATCTATTGAAAAGACTCAAGGTGCTATTGAGAATCTAGGGCAGCTCCTTAACATTCCAACGCCTGTTCGTATTGAGTCTTTTGATAACTCCAACATCATGGGGACCAGTCCTGTATCGGCTATGGTAGTCTTTGTCAATGGTAAACCAAGTAAGAAGGACTATCGCAAGTATAAGATTAAGACAGTAATAGGACCAGATGACTATGCCAGCATGCGAGAGGTCATCAAGCGACGCTATAGTCGGGTGATTCGGGATGGACTGACTCCGCCTGATCTGATTGTCATTGACGGTGGACAGGGTCAAGTGAATATCGCTAAAGAAGTTATCCAGGATCAGCTGGGACTAGATATTCCCATCGCTGGACTGCAAAAAAATGACAAGCACCAGACTCATGAATTGCTCTTTGGTGATCCTCTGCAGGTTGTAGAATTATCTCGCAATTCGCAGGAGTTTTTCCTACTTCAGCGTATCCAAGATGAGGTCCACCGCTTCGCTATTACCTTCCACCGCCAGCTCCGCTCTAAAAATTCCTTTTCATCGCAGCTAGATGGTATTGAAGGATTGGGACCAAAACGCAAGCAAAATCTCATGAAACACTTCAAATCTCTAACTAAGATTAAAGAAGCCAGTGTTGACGAGATCGTCGAAGTTGGCGTACCACGAGCAGTCGCAGAAGCGGTGCAGGAAAAGCTACATCTAGCAGACCAGCAGAAAGCAACGCTATCTGAAGTAGCAGAGCCGATTGAAAATATGAAATGAAAAATTAAATTGTCTGACTGGTAAAAATGTTTATTTAAGACCCATAATGTCGGGTCGTAGTGTAAATGTTTCTGTATTTATGGTAAACTAATACAAATAAAAGAAAGGCAAGGTAGTTTATGTCAAGCGATGCTGCATTAAGAAGTCAATACAATAGTATCAAGGCTAAACGAGACCGATACAAGAAGGTTGTTCAGGGCATTGAAAATAATAATTTAAACTATAAGCGTTCAACATCGGAGATGGATGAATACATTAATTATATTGACGATATTACCCAAAAGATTGATAGCAAAAGTGGTTACTTTTATATAGAAAATGCTTCAAGTAAATTAAAGACAAATCGAAATATACTTCAAGAGTATGTCGATTTTGTTCAAAATTCAAACTCTTCTTTTATGGATCTTTATAATGAGTTGAATACTCAAATTGCTTCTCTTCAAAGTCAGATGGACGAGATTAGAACAGAGTACAATAAAGACAAAAAAGGATTTGATCGTTTGGGAATAGATGAAAATTGGGCTGAAGTATTTGGAGGATTTTTTTAATTAATGGATACAAATATTAATGATATTAAGGACCGTTTTGCACATGATACAATTCTTTATGATGATAGTGAACTAAATGATTTAATTTCCCAGCTTAAGAGTGTGCATAATCTTATCAACTCGACAATTCCTACCCAGATCAGAGCTTTGTCTCAAAAAGAATCTCTCTGGTCTGGTGAAACAAAAGAGAAGTATTTAGGTTTAAAAGATTTTATCCTGCAATATCAAGCTGACTTTGCGGATGCTGTAGGTGAATTACACGAAGCAGCAGATGGTTTGGAGACTCTTTTTTATCACATAAAAGATGCAAATAAGATCAAGGAAATAGATAGTATATGAATTTTTCATTAGAAGCATTGTATGCCTTGCATATGATTAGCAATAATGGTTTTAGTGAGGAGATTTTCCTTCTACCTCTACCAGAAATAGCAGAGGAAGAAAAGCTAAAACAACTAAAGCAAGTTTTGGAACAAGGCTATGAAGACCTTAGAAATATGGGATTGATTGATGAAAATAACGATCCAACGACAGCATGTATGGCAAGAGGTATTTATCTTGAGCAGTATCAAAAAGCCTTTTCACACTGTGAGATAGATCAGCATTTCTATTGTGCTCAGTTAGTAGATTCGAATCGCTGGTATCATATTGTTATCGAAAAGGTTGGTGATAACGCATATACTGTGAATCGGATCCATAGTTTTCATTTTCTTGGAATGACGATTCAACTCCACGACTTTTTAAGCGACCAGAATCCAAGTAGAGATGTGAATCCGTTAGCTTCTTCTTGGAGACCCTATTCTGATGAGCGCTTGTTGATATACTATGGGAATAAACCAGCGCTGAATGTTTTAACGTATTCTGGTAAGAAAAAAACTACAGCCTATCTCTATTTGGAGGCTCCGTCTGGTATTTACCAGTATGATATGCTGGAAGAAAGGATTCGATCCGTAAGCACGGGGGAAATGGAAAAAGAGATTATCAAGCAGTTGAAAGTGAGGATAGAGCCATGCCAAAGATTAGTATTTCCTTGACAGAGCAAGAGGAGCTCTTGTTAGCGGCGCGTGAGTTGGTCACGAGTACAACAGATCTGACCATTAAGTTGCAGGGATTGGTTGAAAAAGTACCAGCAGTCTGTAAAGAAGGCTCTCTTCAGTCTAGAGTAAACGAACTATCATTGAATAGATTTACAGCGAAAGCCCAAACTTTTCAATCCTTGACTGAACTCCTATTTAATCATATCCAGACGACTTATCGAACGATGATTGATACAGATAAACTATTAGCTGCGGACATTGTCAATGCAGCTTTGGTGAATCCAGAGCTTGACGCTGAGACACGAAAAGCACTGGAACAAGATCCTCAACAGGCCTTTGAGTTGACGCGTAAGAATATAAAAGAAACTCAGTCTAAACCTGATTATAAAGGGCCAAAATCAGAAGATGCTATCCTCTACAGTGGACGAACCAATGAAGGGGGAGCTTGATGACAGAATATTATACAAATAAAAGTGATTTTGAAAAGGGCAAAAATTTGGGCATCATGGAGAACAATGTTCAACAAGTTGTTGACTTGCTCAATGATATTTCTAAAGCCGCAACCATCGTCCAAGATAATGACTTGGCTGACCTTTATATTGCTCAAGGAGGTGCCACTCTGGGCAAGGAAATGCCAGAAAAAGACTTTCTTGAAGCCGAACATAAAGTCCTGAAAATAATGGATGCTCTGAAGGATATTCATCGCGAAGTTGTTCAGAATATCGAGAATAAGTATATCAGTGGTCTTGAAGATGCAGTAGAAGCTCTCAATAAGGTCAATGAAGGGAAAAACCAATACAAGTCAGATCATTTAACCTATGAAGAAACAACAACAACCTATATAAACAGTGGGTTGGCTGGGCCGGTAGAGCAGACGTCAACAGAAACCAAACATTTTACCTTATCTGATATTCTAAATAGTGATAAAAGTCCGATCCCTGCCGCTGCAGTTAAATACAATGAAAAGCTAAAAGTTGCCAAACAGCGTCTAAAAGAACTTGAACAGTCAGACAAAGAAACCTATAATAAGATTAAGGACCTGACAGATAGAAAGTTGGTGGATAGCTTCTATCCAACCGAAATGGGGGAGTACAAGCGTCTTAAGTCTACTTGGTCCAAGGACAATGAACAGTGGCTTGGCTGGGTAGAAAACGGTGTTAAAATCGTTGGTGTTGGCTTGTTAGTTGTAGGTAGTATTGCTTCGGGAGGCACCCTAGCACCAGTAGCATTTGGGACAGGTACAGCTCTCTTAGGAGGAGAAGCACTCTATCGAGCAGGAGTTGGAGAGACGATCTCTGGAGATGTACTCTCAACAGAGCAACGCTGGTGGGCAGGAGCTGAGGCAGTTACGACGCTGGCGTCTGGTGGTCTATCCACAGCTACTAAGGTAGCAGGCACCACAGCTTCGGAGTCTCTCCTAGCTGCTGAGAAGTTTGCTCATATGAGTGCAAACGTCTATGATGCGGCTCAGTTTGGGCATGACTTTATGGAAGACCCTCAGATGGCCTTGACAAACCTAGCAACCAGTCAAATGATTGGTCGTACTATTGGTCATCTCGGTAGTAAATACAAGGCCTACCGAGCAAGTCAAACAGGCAATGTCGACATCCACAGTGGTGAAGCAACCAGTTTCAAAACCAACCTTAAAGAACAAGCCAACACAGCCTGGACGGACATCAAGACCAAGGCAGGTGATGTCAAGGTTCAAGTGGGAGAAGTTTTTGATAACTTCAAGAACCGTGTTTCGAATGTGAAGAATCAAGCCATCTCAGCTAGTACAGAGGCGCTTTCAAACAAAGTACGGAACTTTAGCGACGCCATAGAAACTGGTCGCCAAAATATTCACAACACGCTTGATTCCCTTGGGAATAAGAATCGACTTGCTTTTGTGACTGTAGATGACGTCCCAGTCGATTTACCAAAATCAAAAGTCTCAACCAAGATGGATGATCTAGCAGATCGCATCCAACAAATCTCAGTCGAACACAAACAAAAGATTGAAGCATTTGAAGGCAGAGGTGGAAATAGAAGTTCGAAATCTTTGCTTAATAAAGATGGTATATTTGATAATCCTGAACTTGAAGAAAGATATCAAAAGTATGTTCAGGGTAAACAGAAACTTGGGATTGAAGCTAATAAGATTCGAGACCGGTTGGATTGGAAAGAGGCAAGTGATTATTATACTCAAAATTCTCCTATTGCTCGTGGGAACAGGTTTAATAAAACTGTTAAGGAAAGCGATTTGTATCAATATCATGAGGTGAATTTAGAGAACGGGAAACGTCTAGATTCTTATGATCCTGATTTTGGGGAAATCATCTCTCGTAAAGCTACAGATTTAGATAAGATTCAGGAGAAAACTTTTAGAGGTTATTTACAGGAAATTCATGATAAATATTCTGTTGGCGAAACTATTCGTTCAAATGCATATCCAGAGCTGGATGGTCTAAAGTTAGAAGGTAAATATATACTGGAAGTCCCCGCGACTAATAGATTTTTGCCAGATATTGAGAGATATAAAAATATTGCAAGAGAGTACGATGTTGAATTAAGATTTACGGAGGAATAAAATGGCATTGAATCCAAAAGTTGAAAAAGCTTTAAAGGAAATTAATTTTGTAGAAAGATATGAAAATATTTCTAAAAAATACAGTAGAGAAAGAACTCCAAAGGGAGAGGAGTTAGACTATTTTGATGGCGATTTTCTGATGGAGATTGTTGAATTATTAGGCTACAAAGTTCATTATGATAAACGAGAACATTTTTTCTATATTGATTTGGAATCAGTCGGAAAATTTCAATTTGGTTTTCATTTTGCTCTTGAGTTTGGCCGATTGGAGTTAATTTGGGTTGTTTACGAGGGAAAGGAAGTGCTTCTTGGTTCTCCTTGGACTAGATATGCTAGGTTGATGATTGCACGTGATTATATTATAAAACAGCCAGTGATTTCCGACTACGTTGATTTTCGTGATGTCATGAAAATTGCTTTTGAAATGTATGA
The DNA here is from genome assembly GCF_030439935.1 of Streptococcus sp. SG1. Taxonomy (NCBI): domain Bacteria; kingdom Bacillati; phylum Bacillota; class Bacilli; order Lactobacillales; family Streptococcaceae; genus Streptococcus; species Streptococcus sp. SG1. The sequence goes on from NZ_JAQFJC010000006.1 coordinate 139,208, forward strand.
GGATTTCAAACAAGCATTTTTGAAGATTTCTGAAGAGGAGTAATTTTAAAAATTACAATTGACTTTAAATTTATTTTATTTCTAAAATGTGATAACCTAGTGTTATCACATTTTCATTATTCTAATATTTTTCTGTTACCGATAATACAGGATACATTTCAGCGGTAGAACTATGTATCGAAATTGTCAGCACAGTTTCCTCAAGTGGGATTTTAGCTTTTGCGATTTTGGCATGTATTGCCCTTTTAGGAGGAGAAGCACTCTATCGAGCAGGAGTTGGAGAGACGATCTCTGGAGATGTACTCTCAACAGAGCAACGCTGGTGGGCAGGAGCTGAGGCAGTTACGACGCTGGCGTCTGGTGGTCTATCCACAGCTACTAAGGTAGCAGGCACTACAGCTTCGGAGTCTCTCCTGGCTGCTGAGAAGTTTGCTCATATGAGTGCAAATGTCTATGATGCAGCTCAGTTTGGGCATGACTTTATGGAAGACCCTCAGATGGCCTTGACAAACCTAGCAACCAGTCAAATGATTGGCCGTACCATTGGTCATCTTGGTAGTAAATACAAGGCCTACCGAGCAAGTCAAACAGGCAATGTTGATATCCGTAGTGGTGAAGCAACCAGCTTCAAAACCAACCTTAAAGAACAAGCCAACACAGCCTGGACGGACATCAAGACCAAGGCAGGTGATGTCAAGGTTCAAGTGGGAGAAGGTTTTGATAACTTCAAGAACCGTGTTTCGAATGTGAAGAATCAAGTCATCTCAGCTAGTACAGAGGGGCTTTCAAACAAAGTACGGAACTTTAGCGATGCCATTGAAACTGGCCGCCAAAATATTCACAACACGCTTGATTCCCTTGGGAATAAGAATCGACTTGCTTTTGTGACTGTAGATGACGTCCCGGTTGATCTACCAAAATCAAAAGTCTCAACCAAGATGGATGACTTAGCAGATCGTATCCAACAAATCTCAGTCGAACACAAACAAAAGATTGAAGCGTTTGAGGGTAGAGGTGGCCAAACGGATAAACGTGCTAACGTTGAGTTTGTAGATGGTAAATTTACTGATCCTGATGTTCAAGATCGTTACGAAAGATACTTAGAAAGAAAAGCGAAACAGGGGGCGGTTCCTAGAGAGCCAATGGATTGGAAAAAAGTATCTGATCATATGGCAAATATTCGAAATCAGGGTCGTCAGTACGAACTAGAAAGATTAGAAGACTTTAAGAAAATTGCTACTGATGTTGAGGAACAAATAACGATTGACGTCGAGACTCCCGATGGTGAAATTGTTCGTACTCGAGTTGATGCTATGGGGTATGATAAAGAAACCGGTCAGTTATTGATTCAAGAGTATAAATCCTCTGTTAGCGCTCCGCTTACTCCAAACCAAGAAAAAGCATTTCAATTGATTAAAGATGGTGCAAATGCTCATGTTGTTGGTAAAGGGAAAGGAGTATTTAGAGGTGGCTTCGAAATTCCACCTGGAACTAAAATACCAGTAATAAGACCAGATTAGTGAGGTGATTGAATGGTTAAATTTTCAAAAATAGATAAACAATTAAAAAAAGAACTAAACCAATGCGTCCGCGTGGCAGCTAAGCGATTGAAACTTAAATCAAGAAGTGAGAGGTTTTTTGATAAAGTAGGAGACTATCTAGTTAAATATATGATCGATATTAAATTTCCAGATAATCAGTTTTCTATAACAATTCAACCTTCAATCAAACCCTATATTATTGATGATATCTTTTGGGAAGTTTTTGATATGCCGAGTAATTCGCAGGAGCCAATGAGTCTTCGAGCAGTAGGAGCCTTTACAGTCGATAGTTTATCATTACCATATAAAATGTTCAAAGAAGAATGGTCGATGGAGGATCTTGATTTAGAAAAAGTTGAATCCAAGGTTTTTGAGGTACTCTCAGAAGTGCATGAAGAAGTCTTAAAACTAATAAATAGCTTCCCAACATTTGAAGATTTTTATGCCTATGCAGTCGAGAATGGACCAAGCCTTGTGGGTTATGATTTAATAGGAATGCTGTTAATGATCCACCGGGAGCAGTACGCAGAGGCACTCCAAATGGCTGAAGATTTGATCGCAAAGCGTGAATTTGGGAGCTTCCAAAATAAGGATAAATGGATCAATGAATATATTGTGGATTATTGTAAAGAAAGGCTAGGAAAATGAGTGTATTCGAAACAGAACAAATTGATACAATGGGAGTTGTGAATGGGAATCTGGAGTTATTGATTATAGATACCTGTGACTGGAAATATGAAGATGAACATTTTGATTTGCTTGAAGATAAGCTCAACAATTATCTTCTTTACCTTGATAGTAAGCAGTATGTTCAAAAGTATGGAGATAATTTTAATGAAATTATCATTTCAATACATTTTATGTATGACTTAGTTGAGAATGCTGTGAAGTATTTAAATGTAGTCTCACAACAACTCGCTGAAGCTGGATATACCTTACATATTCACCTTCCGGAATAAAAGAATGATATTGAAAAGCCACTCTTGAGGTGGTTTTTTTGCATGAAGGTGCTACAATTGAATTGTGATTATTGTCTGATGATCAAGTGATTTTGATAATTGTTTAATGAGCATTTTTACGGATGGCATGGAGGAAATTGGAAGATGAGTTTACCTGGTGAACGAATAAATACAATTGAAGATTTTTAAAAGGAGAAATTATGCATAAATTTATCGCTAAAATAAAATCGGATTGTAATGAGATAAAAATCGTGAAAATTATACGAGATTTTAGTCATGAACCAATTGGAATAATTAAAGAAAAAATGGCCAATAATACATCTGTAGTTGAAACAGAATATTTGAATTTAGAACAATTGAAGGTTTTTAGAAAAAAACTGGAAGAAATAATTGAATTGGGTGGGAAGGTTCAATTATTTCTTGATGACGAAATTGTATCTATGCAGTTTTTAAGTAATGTAATAGAATCACAGGAAGATACAAAAAATCAAATTGAGCAAGATGACTCTTATATGTTTGATGAAGAAGATTGAAATTCATAAAATGAAGCAGATTTATTATTTTTAAAATAAACAATATTATTAAAAATGTGATATCCAAGTGTTATCACATTTTTTATATTCTCAAAAGTTTTTGCTATACTAGATTTATACTTCTAATACTTTACTACCAGTCAAATGATTGGTCGTACTATTGGTCATCTCGGTAGTAAATACAAGGCCTACCGAGCAAACCAAACAGGCAATGTCGACCTCCACAGTGGTGAAGCAACCAGCTTCAAAACCAACCTTAAAGAACAAGCCAACACAGCCTGGACGGACATCAAGACCAAGGCAGGTGATGTCAAGGTTCAAGTGGGAGAAGGTTTTGATAACTTCAAGAACCGTGTTTCGAATGTGAAGAATCAAGCCATCTCAGCTAGTACAGAGGGGCTTTCAAACAAAGTACGGAACTTTAGCGATGCCATTGAAACTGGCCGACAAAGTATTCACAACACGCTTGACTCCCTTGGGAATAAGAATCGACTTTCTTTTGTGACTGTAGATGACGTCCCAGTCGATCTACCAAAATCAAAAGTCTCAACCAAGATGGATGACCTAGCAGATCGTATCCAACAAATCTCAGCCGAACACAAACAAAAGATTGAAGCGTTTGAAGGCAGAGGTGGGGGAAGAACTAGTAATAAAACTCCAAAAATTCAACATATAGATGACATTCCACGCATTGAAGAGATACAAGTTGAATTTAATCGCAATCCAAAACATCCTGAAGAAGAATTCTCACGTCAATTAGCAGATCAACAAAATGGAATGAACGAGTTGACTGTTCAGGAATATCTTGATAATCGTGAAAGATATATCGCTGAAGGTCGTGCTTTAGAAGGAAATGCTGCTCAACGAGTCGCAAGGGAGAATGCTTTCTCAGATAAGTATAACGAGTTTATTGAGAGTGGTTTATCTCGTTCAGAAGCAAAACTGAAGGCGCAAGAATGGCTAGATACCCAAGCTGCTCTTCACAATCCTGACCAGATAGCTGGAGGATATCCAGATAAGATTGGTGGCATGGGCGATACAGGTGTCAACTCATCTATTGGAATTCAATGGAGATATCGTATTGATTATGTTGATGAGCAGATTCGGGCAATGGCTAAAACAATGTCTCCAGAACAACTACAGAGTACATATTTAAATGTAAGGCTTACTTATTGAAAGGAGTATCGATGATTTCAGATTTTTTAAAAGTTGCAGACATGCCAAAAGAGGTGATTGAAAATTATAAGGATAAAGTCCCTGTTGAATTGGTTGTGATTTGGGAAAACCAAGGTTTGGGTACCTTTTTAAATGGTTATCTAAAAGTTATAAATCCAGATGACTATATTGAGTTAATTAAAGATTCATATTTTAGGGGTAATGTTGCTATTCCAATATTTGCGACGGCTTTTGGAGATATGATTGTATGTGAAGAAGGAAAATATTTAAGGATGGTAAAATACAAAGATGGAGTATTTATGACTATTTTTGAGAACCTCCCTTTGTTTCTACAATTTGTTAATGAACCCGATTTTGCAGATGATTATTTTGAATTGCCACTCTACAATGAAGCGATTGAACAATATGGTCTGTTAGATTACGATCAGTGTTTTGGCTTTGTACCCTTGTTAGCATTAGGTGGATTCAAAGATGTGGATCATCTAGATAAGGTTAAGATGTATGAGCATATCTTGTTAATTACTACGTTGGTTGGCAGGATTGGAATGTAGAATATTAGTTTAAGATATGGTGATAAGCTGAACTGAGAACAAGGAAATGCTATGTTAAGAATTTTCCCATTTAAAACGGATGGAGTACTAGATGAAGTAGAAAAATTGGAGAAACATTATTCTATTTCATTACCTGAAAAATATAAAGAGTTTTTATTAAAGTATAATGGAGGAGATACAATTGATGCTACCTTTAGAATTGATAAAGTAAGTTCAGATATCCATTCGTTTTACGGTTTTTCTTTGGCTAAGTATTATAGTAATTTTAACTACTTAATTGAGAAAGGCTTCTTAGAAGATTTTATTGATAACTATTATTTGCCAATTGCTAAGGATAGTTTTGGTAATAGTATTTTAATTGGTATTGATGCTAGAAATTATAATAAAATAGCTTTTTATGATCATGAAAAACAAAAATATATTTCTTTTAATATTGATTTTATTGAGTTTTTAAAGAAGATAAAAAGTCCCGTTGTTTATATTCCATCAATTGAAGAACGTATTAAAGAAATGGAAGAAATCGGAAGTACCATTGTAGTTGATGATGAGTTGAAAGCATTGTGGCAGGAAGAAATCGATGAATTCGCAGGTCGTGAGCAAGTCATTGTTAAACTGTAGTCTTATAATTTAAAATGTGATATCCAAGTGTTATCACATTTTATATATTCTCAAAAGATTTTGTTATACTAGATTTATACTTCTAATACTTTACTACCAGTCAAATGATTGGTCGTACTATTGGTCATCTTGGTAGTAAATACAAGGCCTACCGAGCAAGTCAAACAGGCAATGTCGATATCCACAGTGGTGAAGCGACCAGCTTCAAGGCCAACATCAAAGAACGAGCCAACACAGCCTGGACGGACATCAAGACCAAGGCAGGTGATGTCAAGGTTCAAGCAGGAGAAGGTTTTGATCACTTCAAGAACCGTGTCTCAAATGTGAAGAATCAAGCCATCTCAGCTAGTACAGAGGGACTTTCAAACAAAGTACGGAACTTTAGCGATGCCATTGAAACTGACCGCCAAAATATTCACAACACGCTTGACTCCCTTGGGAATAAGAATCGACTTGCTTTTTTTACTGTAGATGACGTCCCAGTCGATCTACCAAAATTAAAAGTCTCAACCAAGATGGATGACCTAGCAGATCGTATCCAACAAATCTCAATCGATCACAAACAAAAGATTGAAGCGTTTGAAGGAAGAGGTGGGGGAAGATTGATCCCTACTCCAGTTAATAATATGCAAGAATTTTTTGAGACGGATTTTGGTGAACAGTTAAAAAGTTCGGTGAGAAAGACCAAGAGACAATATGATGGACAAACCATATATGAAGTGGTAGATAAGAGTATTCCTGGTCTTAAAAAAGGTGATCAGTTATACTTAGATGGTAGTCATAAAGACCATATTGAGGTATTTGATAAGAGAGGGAAATTTAAACAAGTAATTAATTTAGATGGATCGGTTAATGATGTGAAAACAAAGAATGCATTGGGAAGGAACATTTGAAAATGAAAGAAATATTGGAAAGATTGTATCAGGTTTGTTCGTCATTAAATGATAAATTTAATGGAGAATTCCTTAATCAGGAGGACTTAGATGATTTTATCGAAGATATTCAATCAGATTGGGATTCAAGTGTTGACCAATTAAAGACTGGTCTTGAGCTTTTAGAAAGTCAAATACATTCTATTGAATCTTCAGAAAATAAGTCTTATACGAATGGAATTCTCGAGACTGTTTGGGGACTTAGAAGACTGGAAGTCTTACTGGATGATGCAGATAAATTGTTAACAAACCTCAATAAAAAATTCTTGCTTAAAAGTGGTGAAATCACTCAAGAAGAATACCTAGATGATGGCCACTTGAATGTTGAAGTTGTAGATGATGAGGATGATGACACAGCGGAGATCTAGTTTACTATACAAGTCTAATTTAAATATAGTCTAAACCATTCATATTCATGTGGATGGTTTTAGCGTTTTATGGGTGTTTTTTGTTATACTAGATTTATCCCTTTAATACACTATATTCAGTCAATGATTGGTCGTACCATTGAGTGAAATATTTCCTAAACTTAGAATTGAAGTAAGCTCTGAAGTGGTTGAAGGTATTAAAGTAAATTGACGCTTACAATTTGTAGTTGAGAATGGTCTGTATGTCATAGATTATAAAGAAAATAGAAATGGAATTAAGCCTTAATCTTTTACATTTTATGCAAAAACTGACGGATCCTCTAGAAAGGTATATAAAATAAAGTTTTAAGATGGCAAAAAAATGAAGGGTTAAGATAAGATGGGTAATGGTATGGAAAATAATTTATTACTGACTGGAGTAGATTTTGGTGAAGTTAGTCCGTTGTCTCTTGAAGAGTTGAAAACTAATTTAGAGTCTATTACTGATGAAAAAGAGTGTATTTTACTCTTTGCAGAGATTTTAAAAAAGGGAGATTTTTCAGTTAAATCATTGTTGATTGAACTAATGAATCAAACTAAAGATGAATCTGTCTTGAATTTGTGTATTCGGCTTTTTTGCTCTATTTGTAACAATGAAGAGTTAAGGGATGTTTCTAACTTTAGATTTTTATCCGATACGTCGGAATTTGCAATTTTTACATTTGTTACGGGTGCTGTGGACACGATGTCCTATGAAGTGGTTCCTTATTTGCTTGCACTTTGGGACGAGTGGGAAGATAGCGATTCAGACATTGAATATGCGATCAAAGATGCATTAGATTATTATTTTTATGATCAGAAATTGTTGACGGATGAATCGACTAAGGAAGAGGTTGAAGAATTATGGACTCTGGTACATGATTGTAGAGAGCCAGATACCTATTATTACAAGGGCAATCCTGTATTTCCAGGAATGTTTGCTAAGGAAATCATGGCCTCATTGTATGCAGGTATTCAAGTTGAAGGTAAATTTCATAAATACCTTCAATCCGCTCTTCTTTCTACATATACTGGTAAAAGAGTTCCAGTCAAAGTCAATGAAACGATTTCAAAAAAAGATATCTATTCTATGGTAGACTACATTGAAGATGTATCCAAGCGAGAGTGGATGGAAGGAAGAAAATATTTTTATGGTTTTGAAGTCAAATGATTGTTCATATCCTAAGGAATCACGATTACTAAGAATTAGATACACCATCTTCAGGTGTAGTTGAAATATTTAATTCTTGGGATGACATACTTGAAAGTTTTCTTTCGGATTCTCTTGGTTATGTTTAATGCTAAACGAGCAAAATTTGATGGAAAAACACTCCAAGGTCATCACACCTATAGTGCTTCTCAATATCCACACTTAGCAAATAGACCTGAGGTTATTTTCCCAGTTACTTTCAATGAACATTTTTACGGATGGCATGGAGGAAATTGGAAGATGAGTTTACCAGGTGAACGAATTAATATAATGGAAGATTTTTAAAAGGAAGTAATTATGTCAGTAATCTATTCAAAAGTTAAAATGTCAGATAATATTTTTGAAGCCTGTAAATTGATAAGAAACTTTGTTGGTTTATCAATTGGTGAAATAAAAAATAAGATCCAAAAGGGAGAAGTTTTATTAGAATGTGATTATCTTGATTTAGAGGAATTAATAAAAATGAAGGACCTCTTAGGTAGCCTTAAAGCATTAAGTGCTCAAATATATTTATATAAAAACAATCACGAAGTAAATATGGAATTCCTTAGTAATACAATTGAGTCATACAAAGGAATTGCTAAGGACAGAGAAAAGATAGATGAACTTATGTTTTCTGATGAGGAATAAATAACTCCTAATTTGAAACAAATTTATCATCTCTAAAACGTAAAATAAGTTCTAATAGGATGAACTATTCAAATAATTTTGGATGGTTTTCACGTCTTCGGAGATTTTTTGTTATACTAGATTTATTAACTATTGTCTTTTTAAGCTACTTTCTTGTAGGAAGCATTCCTGTCGATTTACCTATAGTGTTTCACAATATCCACACTTAGCAAATCGACCAGAAGTAATTCTCCCAGTTACCTTCAATGAGTATTTTTAGGGTTGGCATGGAAGATGAGTTTACCTGGTGAACGAATAAATACAATTGAAGATTTTTAAAAGGAGAAATTATGCATAAATTTATCGCTAAAATAAAATCGGATTGTAATGAGATAAAAATCGTGAAAATTATACGAGATTTTAGTCATGAACCAATTGGAATAATTAAAGAAAAAATGGAATTGGGTTGGAGAGTTCAATTATTTCTTGATGACGAAATTGTATCTATGCAGTTTTTAAGTAATGTAATAGAATCACAGGAAGATACAAAAAATCAAATTGAGCAATATGACTCTTATATGTTTGATGAAGAAGATTGAAATTTGCAAAATGAAACAGATCCATTGATTGATGGAGGCCTCAATATCACTTGCTTTCCGTCCATTGGTTTTCGGTGTGATAATAGATTTTGAGAGGCGTTCTACTAAGGTAATGACTGCACTTTTGTGTTTTTCTCCGACAATTGTATCCCCTTCTAGATGACCGAATTCCGTCTTAAAATTAGGATAACTGTCTGCTCTCTCACGTAAATCTCTGCGCAACGCTTGTTTTCCTCGTTTTTCGCTATGACCATTTGGTTTTCTCTTGCCTTTCCAAGGGAGATCCTCTTTCTTTAGAATACCACGGTCTACTAGTCGATAGAGAGTTCTCATAGAACAAGAAACCCTATCTGGATAAGTTCCTTTAATGACATCAAGGCTCCCATTTTGTTCTAAATGAGTTTGGATAAAATCTTTTTCTGATTGCGTAAGACTAGTTTTATTCCTGCCACAGCGTTTCTTATTGATTTTATATCGTTCATAGTAATCATAAGCAGAGTGCCCCTCTCTCAGATAGTTGATGACATTGTAGATTGTCTGTTTTGATCTGCCAAGTGAAGTCACAATATCTGAAACTTTTATGTTTTCTTGATAGTAAGCCTCTATCATTAGAAGCTCGTTTGTAGTAAGATGAGTATAGGTCATTTATGTTAGTTCCTTTCAGACAAATGTGGTGTTTATCTGAAAGGAACTAACATAGATGGCTTTTTCTGTCTAGCTTAATTTTACAAATTGGGATTCTTTATGACAAAAGTGATTAAAACACAAGCAAAAACCTCCACACTTAGTGGAGGCAAGCTACTTTATCAATACAATTTCAAGTCACGAGGATCAACTGGGAAGGTTGGGTTGTATGGGTTGTGACGGAGTTTGAAGTGTTTGACATCCTCAATAGTCTGAGTTCCAGACAATTGCATGACTGTCTTCAATTCCGTATTCAAGTGTTCAAAGACTTGACGCACACCGACACTACCACCGAGAGCCAAACCATAGATGACAGGGCGGCCAATAGCCACTAGATCCGCACCTGATGCCAAGGCTTTAAAGACGTGCTGACCGCGACGAACACCAGAGTCAAAGACGATTGGCACACGTTTATCAACTGTTTCTGCTACTTCTTGAAGTGAGTCAAAGGCAGCTGGTCCACCGTCGATTTGACGGCCACCGTGGTTGGTTACCCAGATACCAGAAGCACCTGCAGCAAGCGAACGTTCAACGTCCTCACGGCATTGTGGTCCTTTAACGTAAACTGGTAATCCTGAGTATTCAGCGATAAATTCTACATCACGTGGAGATAGGCGTTGTTTAGCTGATTTGTAAACAAAGTCCATTGATTTACCAGCTCCTTCTGGCAGGTATTCTTCAACAATCGGCATGCCAACTGGGAAGACAAAACCATTACGCTTGTCCACCTCGCGATTGCCCCCTACAGTAGCATCTGCCGTCAAGACAATCGCTTTATAACCTTCAGCCTTCACACGGTCCATGATGTGTCGGTTGATACCGTCATCTTTACTAAAGTAAAATTGGAACCAATGAGGTGTCCCTTGAAGGGCTTCCGTAATTTCTGGAAGGTCTACAGTAGAGTAAGAGCTAGTTGTATAGAGGGACCCAAACTCATGCACACCACGCGCAGTCGCCACTTCACCCTGTTCATTTGCTAATTTATGAGCCGCAACAGGCGCCATAATGATTGGTGAAGACAATTTTTCACCAGCAAATTCAATCTCTGTACTTGGATTTTCAACATCACAAAGAGTATGCGGAACGATGAGTTTGTGGTTAAAGGCGCGAATATTCTCACGTAAAGTAAAAGTATCTTCCGCCCCACTAGCGATATAGCCAAATGCCGCTTTAGGAATAACTTGTTGCGCCATTGGCTCCAAATCATAGGTATTGATGAAATCTACATGACCTTCTGCATTGCTTGTTTTGTATGACATAAAATGCCCTCCCTGATAAGTAAGCGTTTACTTTGTATATTACAAAGGTATCTTAACTCTTTTTTCAAAACTTTTCAAATATTTTGTTTGGAAATTTCAGAAATTCTAGGACTATGATAAAAAATCCCTATAACAGCAATAAAAAATACATAGCTTGGACGCTCGAAAATATTGGATAAAATCTTTTTCTGATTGCGTAAGACTGGTTTTATTCCTGCCACAGAGTTTCTTATTGATTTTATATCGGTTATAGTAATCATAAGCAGAGTGCCCCTCTTTCAGATAGTTGATGACATTGTAGATTGTCTGTTTTGATCTGCCAAGTGAAGTCACAATATCTGAAACTTTTATGTTTTCTTGATAGTAAACCTCTATCATTACAAGCTCGTTTGTGGTAAGATGAGTATAGGTCATTTATGTTAGTTCCTTTCAGACAAATGTGGTGTTTATCTGAGCCTAACATAGATGGCTTTTTCTGTCTAGCTTAATTTTACAAATTGGGAATTAAAAAATTTCAATTGGCCATAAGGCTAGTTCGTTATAAAAATGTGATAGCCTAGTGTTGTCACATTTTTTATATTCTCAAAAGCTTTTGTTATACTAGACTTATTCCTCTAATTAACTACCTAGTCGTACCATTGGTCATCACTTTGAAGGAAGAGTTGGGGGAAGAACGATTCCTACACCTGTAAATAATATGCAAGAATTATTTGAAACTGATTTTGGTCAACAGTTGAAAAAATCGGTTAGAAAGACGAAGAGATACTATGATGGACAAGCTATTTATGAGGTGGTAGATAAGAGCATTTCTGGACTTAAAAAAGGTGATCAGATCTACTTGGATGGTATGCATAAAGACCATTTGGAAGTATTTAGTAGAAACGGAAAGATTAGTCAAGTTATTAATTTAAGATGGTTCAATTAATTTAAGAAAAACTGAAGAAGGAATTAGACAAGGAAGAAGAATAAAATGACAATTGAGAAAGAATTGAATAAGGTCTTAGAAAATATTTCATTGATTCAAACAAGTCAATCCGAGTTGAAGTTTCCAGTAGACGATCTAGGTGACTTTTCAGACTATTTATCAGACTACATTCCAAATCATGTAGATTGGCTAAAAAAAGGAAATGAAAAGTTAGCCAATTCTATAAAACAAGATAAGAAGATAGATAGAGAGGCAATTTCACAGTTAATAGTGGGTGTACGCAATCTCGCTTTGGACTTTGAAGAATTATGTGATATACTATTTAGACTTTCTGACGAAATAGATAGGGAAAGTTTAAATTAAACTATTTTTCTTTGATGAAATGTAGTTAATCAAATTTTTTCAGAAAAAACATTAGTTTAGTAATATAAAACATCCATTATTATGAACGATACTATTACAAACGAGACTATTGAAATGGTCGATAAATTTTTAAGTTTAGTTACGATCGATTTGGATGAGGATCTTGACAGACAGTTAGCAGCAGCCTATATTTTCGGGATGTTAAACGGGAAGGCACAAAAGGATTCTATTTCACCAGAAAATGTCCAAGCCTTGATGATTCGAATTGGTATTGAGAAACTTCAATATGCTCCCGAGGTAGCCTTTGAAATGACACAGTTTGTCATTAATGCGACGGATAAAGAATTTCACCCGACGGTTAACGCTATTATCCATAGAGGCATAGAAGGCTACTTTCTATATGTAAACAATCAATATGATGCTCTTTCAGAGGATTTTCAAGATATTGTTCAAGTAGTGAAAAGCTAGGTATTACAACAGAGTAAGTCTGATTTTATAGCCGGACTTATTTACTTAATTTTCAAATCATTGTTAGTCACATAGTGAGAAAAATTCAAGCAATGTGAAGTAACCATTAGAATGCTTAGAATATTTGATGGCGAAATAATTTGACAATAAAATAATTTTATAATATAATATTCCTATTCTTTATTAATAGGAGACACTAATGAAAAAAATTGTTACAGCTAGTGTAGCGCTTTTGTCGGTTATAACTTTAGCAGCATGTTCTGGAAAATCAGCTTCAGAATCTTCTGATAAAGCTTTAAGTTCTGTAGAAAAAACTTCTACTTCAAAGAGTTCATCAAGTAGCTCTGAAACTTCATCAAAAACAGCTAGTTCAGATCTAAAAACTCCAGAAATTGTTCTTTTGACAGATGAAGAAATTGACAATGCTAAAACAATTGGCGATATGAAAGCTCTTTTTGGTAAGTTGATTGACAACTATAAGAAATACATTACTGAAATCGGTAATAAAGTTCCAGAAGCTGGAAAAGAAGCATACAATCAACAAGTAGAACCAGCAATTGAGTCTATGGAAACTTCAAGAGAAACATTTAACAAAACGCTTTCAGCCGCTGGTCCGGATGATACAGTAGTTCCAGAACAAAATCGTAACCTGTTTCTTCAACAGTTGAAAACAGGACGTGATGCTATGAAGCAGGCTATTGAAGGTGCTTATAAATCTCTTGCTCCGCTTATTTCTGGACAATAATATCTCAACAAAGTAGGTGATTGTCACCTGCTTTTTTCGTATTCAAAATTAATAGTTTTGAAGTATAGCGAGTGACACATAAGAAGTAGATGAACTGTGATTGCTGGTGAGGAGTAAAAATCATAAACTCTACCGTTTCTAAAATGATTAATAAGTCCTAATAAGATAAACCATCCGGAGGATGGTTTTCACGTTTTTAGTCAGTTTTTGATATACTAGATTCAAACTAAACAGTCATTTACTTAAGGAGCAAGCATGAAACAAAGAATTGCCATTTTATCTGATATACACGGAAATACGACTGCCTTAGAAGCAGTCCTAAATGATGCTAAAGAGCTAAGAGCGACCGAATACTGGCTTCTGGGTGATCTTTTTCTTCCTGGACCTGGTGGAAATGATTTGATGGATCGTTTGGAAGGTTTACCAATCACTGTGGCAGTCAGGGGAAATTGGGATGACTGTGTTTTAGAAGCTTTAGATGGTGTCTATGGCTTGGAAGATCCTCAAGAAATACAACTTTTGCGCCTAACTCAGTATTTGATGGAACGACTTGATACTCGGCATATTGACTGGTTGAGAAGTTTGCCACTTCTTGACAAGATTGAAGTGGATGGTTTGCGTTTTTCTCTTAGTCATAACTTACCTGATAAAAACTATGGTGGAGCTTTACAGGTGACAAATGAGACTTCAAATTTTGATCATTTGCTGGATGAAGAAACGGATATAGCTGTTTACGGTCATGTTCACAAGCAGTTGCTTCGTTATGGAAGTCAAGGGCAACAAATTATTAATCCAGGTACGATTGGCATGCCCTATTTTGATTGGTCGGCCTTGAAAAATCACAGGGCTCAATATGCAATCATAGAGGTTGAAGATGGGGAATTGGTAAATATTCTATTCCGAAAAGTTTCCTATGATTATGAAGCAGAGTTAGAATTGGCCAAGTCTAAGGACCTTCCTTTTATCGAAATGTATGAAGAACTACGTCGTGAAGATAACTATCCAGGACATAATAAGGAACTTTTAACCTCCTTGATTAAGAAACATGGTTATATGGAGGATGTCAAAGATTTCCTGCAGAAAATAAAAAATGAAAGTTAAAGAGAGATGACCTTAAATTTTGACAAACATAGAGATCATTTGGAACAAGATATTCGAGAAGAACTTCAGAGTATTTATACAGATAAATTCAAAATACTAGACATTAAAGAGAATGTCCTGGGTCCCTATTGTCCGATCTTTTTATTTGAGATAAAGCTTGAGGACTATCAGGATAGATTAGATATTTTAGTTGATGGTAGTGATTTGATACTAAAGTGGGGAGAGGAAAAATACGCGATTCAGTATAAGTATGATCGCGAAAGTATAAAGGAAGGACTGGAAAGAATTAAGCTCTACCTAGATCAACCAGAATTGATTTTTTCTGAGCCTCTGAGTCCTAAAAATGTCCATCTGAAGTCTAAAGGCATTGAAAGAATGATTGCTAATGTCTTTGAGGGGAAAACGAGAACCAACTGCTGGGAAAAATCTGACCAAAAGGATGGGGATTATAAAGCTCTTATTACGACTCTCTTCCCTCACTACCAGGCTTCTTTTACCCTTGAGCTAAGAGAACAATATTTTATCGTGAGAGATATTTTTCCTCTCAAGGCCGGCATAGAAAGTCAAGGTTTGCAGTTGCATCAGCCGATTGATTTAACCTCCTCAAATATGGCTTCTTTCTTGAGTGAATTTAAGAAGTTTATAGAAGATGACTTGGAAAAGTGTGAAGAAAAATTAACTGACTCAATGACCGTCTCTGAGCTCATTTTGACTGTTCCTCTTAAACCTGATACTGCAAGGGCCAAGGTTTTACAAGTACAGAGGATTATTAGCACAAGCTTCACAAAGGAGGTTTCTTTTTTTGAAACGACCAAGATGATGGAGGATGGTAGTCTTTATGAGGTTGATTTTTTTGCAAAATCCAACTTTTATTCGGCAATCTTTTCTATTACTTTGATTGGCAGGCATTTTTATCTTCACGTGACTAGGCCAAATAAAGCAGACTTGAAAGATTATTGGGATTTATTTGGTTATCCCTATGAGTTAACTGAGGAAAATCTTAGAAAAGTGATAAAGGTCGCTGAGACATATTTTGCTAGTCATCTAAAAAAGGATCAAAAACCATCAAGTTCTAATAAGAGTAAATCTCAACTAATCCATCAAATTAAAACCCAAGCAAGAAAAAAGAATAAGGTGCTCGCGAAAGAAAAAGCAGATAAGGAAGTGTATTTAGGACTGAGAAAATTGTGGAAACTGCAGTTTCTGATTTTCTTTATCTTGATGATTTTGGCGTTTGTCATAGAGGTTTATATGGCTGGAGCAGGCTATAAAGCCTTTAAAATGAGAATTCAGTTTAGTCGGGTATCTGTGCATAGTTTTTTGCTTCTCTTTATTACCGTGTATGGCTTTTTGACGCTCTATATCACTGGGCTGAAAATCAATGGATTTTTGAAGCAGTATCCTCGTTGGAAAGGTCTTCCGATAAAGGAAAGTCGTCTTCCTAAAAAGGAGACAGGTTTGACATTCTTGGTGCTTTTTCTTGTTCTTTTTCTAGGCGCCATTGAATTGACCCTTCGCAAACCTGAACCAAAAGTGGAAATACCCAAGATAGATCAAAATTTAAACAAGGTTTTTGAGCAAGAAAGAAGCTCTAGTTACAGTGATTTAATAAAGGGCTTGAGAGATTCAAGTAGCCAGAATGGAGAAAACGAAAGCTCTGCGACAGAATAATCTTATTAAGTAGCAAGGGCTGATAGTTCTATCTAATAGAGAATGAAAAACCTCTGCAAACTCTTACAAAATATGATAAAATGAAGCTAGTATATTAAGAAAAGGAAGAGACCTATGAAATTTCTAGAACTCAATAAAAAGCGCCACGCAACCAAGCATTTCAATGATAAGCCTGTGGATCCAAAGGATGTCCGTACAGCGATTGAAATTGCGACTTTGGCACCTAGTGCCCACAATAGCCAGCCATGGAAATTTGTAGTAGTACGAGAACGCAATCAAGACTTAGCAGAAATTGCTTTTGGCTCTAACCAAGATCAGGTTAAAGAAGCACCAGTAACCATTGCCCTCTATACGGATACTGATTTGACCAAGCGGTCTCGTAAGATTGCACGTGTGGCTGGAGTTAAAAATTTCTCTGATGAGCAGCTTCAATTCTACATGCAGAATCTACCGGCTGAGTTTGCTCGCTATAGCGACCAACAAAAGAGTGATTACTTGGCCCTTAATGCTGGTCTAGTAGCTATGAATCTCGTTCTGGCTTTAACCGACCAAGGTATCGGATCTAACATTATTTTAGGGTTTGATAAATCTAAGATTAATGAAGTCTTGGAGATTGATGAGCGTTTCCGTCCGGAACTCTTGATTACGGTTGGTTATACTGATGACAAATTAGAGCCTAGCTATCGTTTGCCAGTTGACGAAATCATTGAAAAACGTTGATACAGCTGTATTGATTTAAATCGAATTAGAGATTGGGGTAATATAATGACAATTGATTTTAAAGCAGAAGTTGAAAAACGCAGAGAATCTCTCTTGGCCGATCTGTTCAGCCTTTTGGAAATTAACTCAGAGCGGGATGACTCTAAGGCGGATAAGGAACATCCTTTTGGACCTGGACCTGTTCAAGCCCTGCATAAGTTTTTAGAAATCGCTGAGCGCGATGGCTATGAAACCAAGAATGTAGACAATTATGCTGGTCACTTTACTTTTGGCGAGGGTGAAGAAGAACTAGGAATCTTTGCCCACATGGATGTAGTCCCTGCTGGAAGTGGCTGGAATACAGATCCTTACAAACCTGAAATCATTGATGGTAAGCTATATGCGCGTGGTTCATCAGATGATAAAGGGCCAACTATGGCTTGTTACTATGGTTTGAAAATTATCAAAGATTTAGGATTGCCAGTATCTAAGCGCGTTCGCTTTGTGGTGGGGACTGATGAGGAATCCGGTTGGCAAGACATGGACTATTATTTCAAGTATGTTGGTCTGCCTGAACCAGACTTTGGTTTTTCACCAGATGCGGAATTTCCAATTATTAACGGAGAAAAAGGGAATATCACCGAGTACCTCCATTTTGGAAATGACAACACTGGGAATGCTAAACTTCATAGCTTTACAGGTGGCCTCCGTGAAAATATGGTGCCAGAGTCTGCAACAGCAGTTGTATCTGGACAATTACCAGATCTTGCTGGTCTCTTAGATGCCTTTGCCAAGGAACACCAACTTCAGTACGAAATCTCAACTGTTGATGAAGAAACTTATACCATTACGATCATTGGGAAATCTGCCCATGGATCAACTCCTGAAGATGGGATCAATGGTGGGACTTACTTGGCCCTCTTGTTGAACCAATTTGACTTTGGTGGTGATGCCAAGGCTTATCTGCAAGTAGCAGCTCGAGTTTTGCACGAGGACTTTACTGGTGAAAAGTTAGGAATTGCTTATACGGATGCTAAAATGGGTGCTCTTAGCATGAATGCTGGTGTCTTCCATTTTGACAGTTCTAAGGCTGACAATACTATTGCTCTGAACATCCGTTACCCTCAAGGTACTGATCCAAAAACGATTCAAGCTGGTCTTGAAAAAGTCACTGGTGTTGTATCAGTGAGTTTGTCTGAGCACGGACACACTCCGCACTATGTCCCAGCAGATGATGAATTGGTAGCAACTCTTTTGAGTGTTTATGAAAAACAAACAGGTCTCAAGGGACATGAGCAAGTCATTGGTGGTGGAACCTTTGGCCGTCTTTTGAAGCGTGGTGTGGCTTTTGGTGCTATGTTCCCAGACTATGTCAACACTATGCACCAAGCTAACGAATTTACAGATGTTGAAGATCTTTTCCGTGCTGCGGCTATTTATGCGGAAGCTATCTACGAACTAATCAAATAATCTACTACTCGGCCAGTTTTTCTGGCTGAGTTTTTCCATAGAAGGAGTTCTTATGTCAAAGATTGAAACTATTAAACAAGCCATTATGGCAGATCCTCAAAATAAAGAATATACGGATAAAGGAATCGAACCGCTCTTTGCAGCGCCAAAGACTGCCCGTATCAATATCATCGGACAAGCTCCTGGGATGAAGACAGAAGCTGCTGGTATTTACTGGAAGGATAAAAGTGGTGATCGTCTGCGGGAGTGGTTAGGAGTTGACGAAGATACTTTTTACAATTCTGGTTTGTTTGCAGTGATTCCCATGGATTTTTATTTCCCAGGTCATGGAAAGTCTGGGGACTTACCACCTCGTAAGGACTTTGCAGATAAATGGCATCAACCTATTTTAGATCTTTTGCCAGATATTGAGCTGACTATTTTGATTGGTCAGTATGCACAGAAATACTATCTGCATCAAAAAGGAAATATCAAGTTGACTGAGACGGTCCAACGTTATAAAGACTATTTGCCTGACTTTTTTCCTTTAGTTCATCCATCGCCCCGCAACCAAATCTGGATGGCTAAAAATCCTTGGTTTGAGGCTGAAGTAGTGCCAAAATTGCAAGCATTAGTACAAAAGATTATTCATCAATAAAGGGGAAAAACTATGGATGCATATCAACAAGTGGCTAACAAGTTGCAAGAGTTGGGGATCACTTTTGATGTGGTGGAGCACCCACCTGCATTTACGACAGAGCAGGCGGATAGCTATATTGAAGGCATGGAAGGCGTTCGGACTAAGACCATGTTTTTGACCAACAAGAAGAAAACCCAGTATTATCTTCTGATTATGGATGACAAGAAAAATCTGGATATGGACCTATTTAAAGAGCTAGTTTCAGCCAACCGTATTCGCATGGCTTCAGCGGATTCCCTCTATGAAAAAATGCAGTTGTCACCAGGAACGGTATCACCTTTTGGCCTGCTTAACAATGAGGAGAAGGACATTCAAGTTTATTTTGATAAGGACATTGTATCAGAGGATATCATGACTTTCCATCCCAATACCAATGAAAAGACCATCTTTGTCTCTACAATAGATTTGTTTAAGTTCCTGCAAGATTTGGGATATTCTTATGAAATCTTAGAGCTTTAGTCAGCTTTTTCTGAGATTGCGGACTATTTAAAACAGAAGAGGAGGGCAGAAGATGGCCTCAAGCAAAGAATATTTGTTCTTCATTTTGGAGCAGTTATCTGATTTAGATGAGATCAGCTATCGGGCTATGATGGGGGAGTATATTATTTATTACAAAGGGAAAATAGTCGGTGGCATCTATGATGATCAGCTCTTGATCAAACCAGTCAAAGCGGCTCAGAAATATATGTCTGAAGCTGTGTTGGTGTCTCCTTACCCAGGTGCTAAAGAAATGCTACTGGTAGACAATTTGGACAGTAAAGACTACCTAACCACCTTATTTAAAGCTATGTTTGATGAGCTTCCCGCCCCAAAAGCTAAAAGAAAAAATAAGTAGTAATAAACCAGTTTCTGATCAAACTAGTTTTTTGTCATAATGAAATGCTTCTTAACAGGATTGTAAGTGTTTTACAGTGGAAACTAAATCTGTGACAGCTATTATTCTATTTAATATAATTAGAAAATACTTATATATATTAATATTATAAAGGAAGCGAAATGACCAAAAAGCTTAACTGTGACTTTTATATCGGGAAGATCCACAGATTATCCAACCGACTGATGAATCGAATATTACTAGACCAAGAGATTCAGGATTTTAATGGTGAACAAGGACCGATTCTTCATGCTTTGTGGCAGCAAGATCAACTGAGCCAAACGCAACTAGCAAACAAGACAGGGCTTACACTAAACACTCTAACTAAGATGTTGGAGCTGATGATGGAGATGAATCTGGTTGAACGCTGTCCCCATGAAAAGGATAAGTGCAGGAAAGTCATTTGTTTGACAGATCATGCTAAGAGTCTGAAAGATGATTATGATCGAATTTCTAAGGAAATGACAGAAATCATATATCAAGATTTTTTACCAGAAGAAGCAAAAGATTTTGAAAGTTGTCTAGAAAAAATTCTGCTGAATTTGGAGCGAGTTGAAAAAGAAGAAGTATGAGTGAGACCATAGTACTATCTGGAATTTAAAAGAAGTCTTAGTATAGTGGTGATGGATTCAAATATAAAATGCCTTCCAGTGCCTCTTATAGCTTTTGGTTTCCACCATAAGCATTGTCGGTTAAGTTAAGTCTAAGTTTGATTAGTTACACTATCCAGAAAAAGGGAGGTGATCCTATGAAAAAAATGAAGGCTATTGTCATTTATGAACCAGGAGGACCAGAAAAACTTCTATTAGAAGAGAGACCTATTCCTGAATTACGAGAAGGATGGACTTTGGTTAAGGTTAGAGGATTTGGAATAAATCATTCAGAAATCTTTACACGGCAAGGCTTGTCACCTAGTGTTAGCTTCCCTAGAATTTTAGGCATTGAATGTGTTGGCCAGGTAGCTGAGACGACCCGGACAGATTTAGAGATTGGTCAGAAAGTAGTTTCCATCATGGGAGAAATGGGTCGAGCTTACGATGGCTCATATGCTGAGTACGTTCTCCTGCCAA
Source organism: Streptococcus sp. SG1 (assembly GCF_030439935.1). Lineage (NCBI taxonomy): Bacteria > Bacillati > Bacillota > Bacilli > Lactobacillales > Streptococcaceae > Streptococcus > Streptococcus sp. SG1. The sequence continues at coordinate 160,330 of NZ_JAQFJC010000006.1, forward strand.
ATGACCAAGTTTATCCTGTCGAAACCAGTCTGTCTTGGGCTGAGCTAGCCGCAGTTCCCGAGACCTATTATACGGCTCTTGGCTCTTTAAAAAATTTGCATATTAAGCCCGAAGATAATATTTTAGTTCGGGCGGCAACCAGTGGTGTTGGTCTAGCTTTTGCTCGCCTTGCCAAAGCACAGTTTCCTGATGTTCATATCGTTGGTTCGGTTCGAAGTGGCTCTAAACAATTTTTACTTAAGCATCAAGCTTATGATGACATTGTTATTGATCAAGATGGTCGTTTGGAGACTGAGGAGCAGTTCGATAAAATTCTAGAGTTGGTAGGTCCATCGACTATTAAGGATTCATTTGATCATATTGCTCCGGGCGGAATTATCTGTGTAACTGGTCTCTTAGGAGGACAGTGGGAGCTAGAAGGCTTTAACCCAATTGAAGAAATAAAGAATAATAGTTTTATGACGACCTTTCATTCAGCTCAAGTCAACCAAGAATTGATGGATGAGTTGTTTGACTATATTGACCGATACCAAGTAGATGTTTCCCCGAGGCGCGTTTTTTCCTTGGAAGAAGTGCCCGAAGCTCATGCTTATATTGAAGAGAAGACAGGTTTTGGTAAGGTTGTGATTATCAATGAAAATAAATAGGAGAAGCATGATGAAAAAGATTAGTGCAAAAGAATTACAAGGTCTTTTACAGACTGAAAAGATTGAATTGATTGATGTTCGTGAAGTAGATGAGTTTGCGAATGGGCATATAGCTGGCGCTCGCAATTTGCCTCTTAGTGGCTTGGCAGAAAACTATCTTAGCTTGGACAAAGAGATTTCCTACCATGTTATTTGTCAAAAAGGAGGTCGGTCTGCACGGGCGTGTGAATTTTTGGAGGCTAAAGGTTATCAAGTGACCAATGTGGAGGGCGGAGTAGAAGCTTATCCAGATGAATTGACGCAATAGAAATTTTCAGAAGACTACTAAAATTTATTGAAATTTTGGTGGTCTTTTTGTAGAATGTAGTTAAGAATTTCTCTTGTTTTTCATGCTTTGTGAATGGAGGTTTTTTCCATGAAAATGAAAACAACAGCTTGTTTGTTGTTTGGTCTCTCTGCTTTTACATTAGTTGCTTGTTCTTCTGATAAGAAAGATAATTCCAAAACCTCGGGATCGACTTCGGACACTCAACAGGTAGAAAATCAAGCAAAAGATAAGAAAATAACCGAAAAACAAAAGGATACTAGTCTTTCTTATAATGGAAGTTATTATAGTCTACAAGGAAAGTATGAGGAAATCCTGATTGTAAATAAAAAGTACCCTCTCTCTTCTCATTACAATCCTGGAGAAAATTCTACTGCCAAGGCAGCTTTACTTAAGTTGATTGCGGATATGCAAGTCGCTGGATATGCTGTCAGCGACCAATACAGTGGCTTTCGTAGTTATGATACTCAGCTGGAACTTTACCAAAATTATGTCAATCGAGATGGAAAGGAGGCTGCCGATCGTTATTCAGCCAGACCTGGATACAGTGAACACCAGTCTGGTTTAGCCTTTGACCTGATTGATACAGAAGGAAATCTGCTGGAAGAACCCGGTGCCAGTCAGTGGCTTTTGGATAATGCCTCCAATTATGGATTCATTGTGCGCTTCTTAAAAGGTAAGGAAACTTCAACAGGCTACATGCCAGAAAGCTGGCATCTGCGTTATATTGGACGGGAAGCTAAGGAGATTGCTGATTCAGGTAAATCATTAGAAGAATACTTTGGTATTACCGGAGGAGATTATCAAGATTGATCGAATGTGGCTTCGTCTTTTCTATAGGTCATTATAAAAAAAAACAAGGAGGACAGATTTATGAAGTTTTACAAAATTGATCCATCTATTGATGTTGTTGAAACTCCCGTCGAAGAAAGAGGTCGTTTGATCCGTCATCTTCATTTAGCAAAGGGGAAGGAAATTCCTGAACATAAGGCTGATGCACTAGTGACAGTTGTCTGTTTGGAAGGTAAGGTAGATTTTACAGCTTTAGGTGAAACTGTTCAAATGCTTCCAGGAACTTTTCTTACAATGGAGCCCAATGAACTTCACAGTTTATATGGTGTGGAAGAAAGCCATGTTCTAGTCATTCAGCAATTGATTTATTAAGAACAAAAAAGAAGTCTGATGTTTTATATCAGACTTCTTTTTTAATCGAGTTCTAAAGTGGATTAAATAAAGAGAAGTGGATCTTCTAGTTATGGATTGGTAGTTACAAGACCTTGTTCATTAAAGGTATATTGTTTGCCATTGATTAGAAGAGTTTCACTGTGAGCCATTTTTCCATCTTCTTTAAGGTAATATGAACCCTGCCAAGCATTTGAGAACATGGATCCATCTTCAGTTGCAAAGTAATACCATTCGTCAGCGATCTGTTGCCAACCAGTTAACATTTCCCCGTTTACTGGATTAAGATAATAAGATTTTCCAGCATCTCCTATTTGGTGAAGTCCTGTTAGCATATAGCCATCAATCGGTTGAAAATAATACCATTTTCCTTGAATATTTTGCCAGCCTGTGAGCATGCTTCCGTCTGTTGGATTAAAATAATACCAGGCTGGGCCTTCGTGGTTACCAGCACCTGTTAATTGTTGCCATCCAGTCTGCATATCTCCATTTTTATCATGGAAATAATAACATTCACCGTTTTCACCAACCTGCTGGACTCCAATTAGCATATAACCTTCAGTAGGATCAAAATAGTACCACTTACCTTTGATATTTTGCCATCCAGTTTTCATATCTCCATTTTCTGGGTCGAAATAATACCAAGATCTTTCTTTGTAATATCCAAAACCATCTAATTCTTGCCAGCCAGTCAGCATATAGCCGTTGACGTTGAAGAAATAATACCTTCCATTAATTTGCTGCCATTGATTTCTGGGAAAACTACCATCTGGATATTTGTACCGCCAACCATTCTTATCTTTAATCCACTGTCCATCTGTGTGATTAGTGATTTGCGGTCGAATCTGTTGGGCTTGAATAGAAATAACATCTTGTATCACTAAAGTTGCTAATAGACCAACTAACAATAAAAGTTGTATAAGGAATAGCGAGCGACGTTTCATTTTTTCCTCCTTCAAAGGTTTCAGCTGAAGTGAAATAAAAATTTCACATAGAGAAGTGTTACTGCAGTTAAGATACCATATTTTCTTTTATTCTTCAAACAAACAGAAATGTCTACTTTGTTCAAGCATATTTATTATTTGCATTTGTAAGCAAAAATAAACGAGTCTATCTAGATGGCCTTAAAATAAGTATTTATAAGAATGTAATATTCTTCTATTTTGGATAAATATTTAAAATAACAAATCTTTCAAAAATTAGTGATATATTAAAATCATGTTTTGTTTTATGTATAAAACAAAAATAAACACTGTTTTATAGCTATAATACCTTTTTGTATGAAATAGCTTCACAGATCAAACTATAAAAGCGCTTACTGTCTTGTTTGAAAATATAAAATAGGGTTAACTGTTAAAATATCAGAAAATTGCATGTAAAATAAAACAAAAACGAACATAGATAAAAAATAGAATTACATTAAGAACAATATTGAAAAAAATAATTTTGAAAATAAGAACAAATTTCTTGCTTTGCCTAAATTTTTGTGTTATAGTTTAGGTCGATGTGAAATATGCATAAAAAAGAATTTTTTAGCAATATTGATATCGGATAGTTTTTCTTTTTGTCAAATTATTTGTCTAAGAAGTTTGTGTGAAACTGACTGATTAAAACATGATTGATTTTGATCTAAAGATTTTATGTCCAAGATATCTTGTTTACTGAAGAATTATTTTTTGTCATGGCACGTCTAAAATATAAGATCATTCTAAAAGATAAATGAATGATTTTGGAGGTTTATTATAATGTCGAAACGTTTAAGATTTTTATCTTGTTCAGTCTTAGCTGCAGCAACAGTGATTCCAGCTTTTTCTGGAAATACTGTTCAGGCCGCTGACTACTATGGTTATAGTTCTCGCTATAGTAACTTATACCAACCAGGTGTTAATTACTGGAATACTGGCTTCACAAGTCGCCGTAATACAGTAACTAACAGCCGTACTAGTCGTCATAGCAGTCGTCGTAACTCTCGTTACAACAACTACAGCTATGGTTACAACAACTATGGCTACGGATATGGCTATGGTTACAACAACTATTATTTAGGTTCTAATATTTGGGATTATTTCTATCCAAATTACAACTACAATAACTATGGTTACAACTACAATAATTATGGTTACAATGGTTGGAACAACTACAATAACCTAGTAAACGATGAAAACTATATCTACTGGAATGGTAATCACTACTACCGTATGAACGATGGTAGCTACCGTATTTACCGTGACGGTGAATGGAAACCGTTGACAAACAATAGCAACAACAACTCATCATCTAACAATTTGGAAAACGATCCTCATTACCGTTATGAAAATGGCTACCATTACTATGTATTAGAAAATGGTGACTATTACTATTACCAAGATGGTAAATGGGTATTGGTTAAGAATTCAACCAACAATTCAACAACTCCATCACCTCAAGCTCAGCCGGAAACTCCAAGTACAGAACAACCAGCTGAAGATCCAAAACCAGCACAACCTGCAGAGGATCCAAAACCTGAAGTTCCAACTCCAACTCCAGCACAACCTGAGGCTCCAACTCCAGCGCCTAGCGATAAGCCTGAAGAGCCTACTACACCTGCTGAACCAAAACCAGAACAACCAACAACTCCAAGTGTTGATTTACCAGAAAATCCACCAATTAACGGTGCTGATAGTGAGTTTGATCCATTTAATCCAAAACCAGCACAACCAGCAGAAGATCCAAAACCAGCGCAACCAGAACAACCAGCAGTTCCTGGAAATTCAGGATTGGTGACAACTGATGAACCTAGTGAAAACCAAATTCCTGCTTATGTTGAAAAACCAGCTGAAGGTTTGGAACATTTAGCTTGGGCACCAAATGGACAAACTCCAAAATTGGTTTACCCACCAGGAAAACCAGGTGATAAAGCCCTTAAGAATGATAAAAACTACTACTTCGATGGTAGCACACATTACTACTATGTACCATCTAACTCAGAGCGTACAGGTTATTCACCATATTGGAAGTGGATTGGTGGAAAATGGAAACTTCAAGGTATGACTGATCCTAACGATCCAGCTCTTGATCCAAAACTTCACGAAAATACTGCTGATGATGAGTACATGTACAGTGATCAAAACTCTAGCGTGAAACTCTACTCAACAAACTTGGTAACTACTGCCAAAGCTGGTCAACCATTGCCATTCAAGAACGTTGAAGAGTTCAAGAAATACGTTATCGAAAAAATGAATCCTAAATTCCTTGATAATGCTGGATGGGATGCTAAAGTTGAGTGGGAAATCGAAGATGCAGATATCTTTGAGAAGACCAAAGAAAACCCATATGCTAAGGACTATGTCTTGGTTGCAAACCTCAAGAGTGGTGTTGAGGACAAGAAATACAGTGACGTAGAATTTGGTTATGTGAAGTTTGTTTACCGTGTTGAAGCAACAAACGATACAAACTACGACTATGTTTCAAAAGCGAAAGAAGCTTTCGCTAAAATCAATGAGACTCGTAAAGCTCAAGGCTTGAAAGAGTTGACTTGGTCAGAAGATATTTATCAAAACCAAGCACTTCCGAAAGTAAACGAAATTTCGCGTCAGTACGATAGCACAGGCTTTGTCGGACGTCGTGATGAAGATGCAGCTACTGTCGTTAAGAAATGGGCAAACAGTGGTTTGAGAGAATTGCTTCTTGATCCAAACGTAACTGAAGGAGCTGTAGCGACAGTCGTAGATGGAAACGGTGTATACTACTGGACTTACAACTACAAATAATCAATCTTTTCCTAATGATTTCACTTAATTAACTAGAAAATCCCTTAAGATTAAATTCTTAAGGGATTTTTGTTCAAAAACTTCAATAGTATATATGCAAAAAACACAAAAAGAATAGGATAATATTTATGTTTTTGTTTGACTAAGAGATCAGATGGGGATAGAATATTATATAGAGGAGGAGTAGACTATCATTGTTTTTATTACAAAGGAGTAAAGGTAATGAAATCAAAAAGAAAATCTCTATCAAGAGTGATGATCTTTAGTTCTGCCTTAGTATTAGCTTTTCTTGCTACAAATACTGCTCAGGCAGAGGAACATAATGACGTTTTTTATTCTCGTTATCGTCCAGGATTTAACTATTATAATCCGCGCGTCAGAAATAACTATAATTACGGTCGATACCCTGGTTATTACAATCCATGGTATAACTATAATGTCTTTTATTGGAATGGAAATTACTACTATAAAAACCAGAACGGAGACTATTATGTCTACAAGAATGGTAAGTGGGAACTCTATTACCAGGATGGCTTTAATAAACTGAAAAATGATCCGCATTATCGTTATGAAAATGGCTATCACTATTATGTGTTGGATGATGGTTCATACTATTACTATGAAAATGGTAAGTGGGTTTATGTTAAGAAAGCAGAAGATCCAACTCCAGAACCAAATCCGACTCCAGATCCTAAGCCAGATCCTGAAACGCCTAAGCCAGAGAAGCCTGACTGGGCACCAAATCCAAATATAGATTATAGTAAATTGCCAAAACCTCTCTACAGACCTGATGATCCTCGGATGAAGAGTGATCCTCGCTTTGTAGATGATAATGGTATCTATTATTACCGAGTCCATCTAGGAGACGAAAACCCTGATGGTATTGATGGATATTACAAGTGGATGGGCGACCGCTGGAAACTATTCAATGGAACGGATCCAGACGATCCTGCTCTTGACCCAAATAATCATTCTAATCCAAAGGACGATGAATATAATTATGATGATAATGCTTCTACAGTTAAACTATACTCAGAGAATCTAGTTGGTACTGGTAAAGCAGGAGATCCTCTTCCGTTCAAGAGCAAGGAAGAATTCATCTCTTATGTTCAGCAACATCTTGCACCAAAAATGATTGATAATGCAGGCTATGACTGTAAAGTCACATATGAGCTTGAAGAAGAAGATGTCTTTAATCAAGCGGTGGATCATGCTTGGGCCAGAGATTACGTTTTGACAGCTTATTTGACAAGTAGCGTCAAAGGATATGAAAAAACAGAATTTGGTCATATGAAGTTTATTTATCGTGTAGAAAAAACTGAAGAATCGAATTTCCCAAATATTGATAAGGCTAAAGCAGCTTTTGCAAAAATAAATGCGGAACGTAGAAGACTTGGCTTACAAGAACTAACATGGTCCGATGAACTTTATAACAATCAATCTTTACCAACAGCTCAGAAACTTTCTATCAATTATGATAGTAGCGCTGGTATCACCTTCCGTCGAGAAGAAAATGCTGAAGTAGTTGCTAACAAATGGCTAAACTCAGGAAATAGAGAATTGATTCTAAACCCTGATGCCAAAGAAGGTGCTGTTGCCTGTGTACAAGCAGGCGATGGTACATATTATTGGGTGTTTAATTATAAATAAAATAAATGAATATAATGGTCTATTCCTTTAACCGAGAACTTCCTCCATCTTTTAGATGGGGGGAGTTTTATATTACTAAAAGCAAAACAAAAGCCACTTCCGACTAATCGGAAATGGCTTGAATTCAATAATCGAATGTATTGAATAGATGTTCTTATTTGAGACCGTATTTTTTGTTGAAACGATCCACACGTCCATCTGCTTGAGTGAACTTTTGACGTCCAGTGTAGAATGGGTGTGAGTCTGATGAAATTTCAACACGGATCAATGGGTAAGTTTCCCCTTCGAATTCAACTGTTTCGTTTGAACGCTTAGTTGAACCACTAAGGAATTGGTAACCAGTTGAAGTATCCATGAAGACAACAGGACGGTATTCTGGGTGAATATCTTTTCTCATTTTTAAAAATTTCCTTTCTGCCATGGTCTCTTTGCGAGCCATAGATTAGTTACTTTGATAGTTTATCAAATTTCATTTGCTTTGACAAGCCTTTTCGCTCATTTTCTTTGCTTTTTGGCTAATTCTTTTAATTCTTGGAAAATTTCTTCATTTTCTTCTAGTGAATAGGAGTTGGCGCCACTAGCTAAGGGATGTCCTCCGCCATGATGATTTTTTGCGACTTCATTGATTGGAATGAATTTACTGCGCAATCGTACACGGTAATGACCGCTTTCTTGTTCAACAAAGATTCCCCACAGCTTGACGTCTTCAATTCGACCAGGAGTAGCAACAATATCTGCAGTTTCAGCGTCTGTAAGTTTGTGTGCTTTTAGTAAATCCTGAGTGATGATGACACGTGCAGCTCCATTTTCATCAAGTTCAAGATGATCGTAAACATAGCCTTGCAGCTTAGCAACTTTGTAGCTGAAAGAGTCCATTTTCCGAGCCAGCGTAGCAAAATCAAAGGGAAATTCTCTTAATTGACTAGCGACTTGTAGGGTCCGAGCGGTAGTAGCGGGATAAAGAAAGCGTCCCGTGTCACCAGTAATTCCAGCGTAGAGGAGTTTAGCGATATATGCATCCATTTTTAGGTGATTGTCTAAAGCGAATAAAGAAATTAGTTCGCAGGTGCTACTTGAATTGGTATCAACCCACGCTAAATCACCATAAACGTCATCGTTAGGATGATGGTCTATTTTAATCAGAAATGATCCATTTGGATAACGTTTATCATCAATTCGAGCTGTATTAGCAGTGTCGCATACGATAACCAAGGAGTTTTCATAATCTTGATCTGAGACATCATCCATCTGGGCTAGCCAGGTTAAACTTGGTTCATCGTATCCAGTTGCCTTAACTGTTTTTTCAGGGAAATTTAGCTGAAGGAGCTTTTGTAAACCGACTTGGCTACCTAAAGCATCAGGGTCCGGATTTACATGGCGATGAATGATAATCGTTTTATATTCCTTGATCTTTTGTAAGATTTGATGTTGAATTGTCATAGAAAAAATCGTTCCTTCTTGCTTAGAGTTATTGTTTAATTGTAACACAAGATTTCTATTTTTAAAATGAAAAATATGTGCTATAATTATCAATAGAAGATATTTTGGAGGAAACTATGGCTTTAGCAAAAATTGTATTTGCAAGTATGACAGGTAATACAGAAGAAATCGCTGATATCGTTGCTGATAAGTTAAGAGATTTAGGCTTAGATGTTGATGTTGATGAGTGTACGACAGTTGATGCTTCAGATTTTCTAGAAGCAGACATTGCTATTGTGGCGACCTATACGTACGGTGATGGAGAATTACCTGACGAAATCATGGATTTCTATGAAGACTTGGCTGATTTGGATTTATCTGATAAGATTTATGGTGTCGTTGGCTCAGGTGATACTTTCTATGACGAATTCTGTAAAGCAGTAGATGACTTTGATGCTGTTTTCGTTTCAACTGGTGCAACAAAAGGTGCTGAAAATGTTAAGGTTGATTTATCAGCAGAAGAAGATGATATCGAAAATCTTGAGAATTTCGCTACTAGCCTGGCTGCAAAAGTAAGCTAGGAAATATAGAATAGTCAAAAGACAGAATATATGAAAAGGAAGAGAGGCTTTATCAGTCTCTCTTTTTTCTTTAGTTTCGTCGGGTGTTTTTCTGTAAAAAATGCTACAATAAGAAGATAAAAGAAAAGGAGAGAAGGATGGAACCAAAAGAAAAAGAATTTAGCATGAGTTGGTTTTTTAGATGGTTTTTAGATAATAAAGCCATTACGGTTTTCTTAGTTTGTTTATTGATTGGACTCAATCTCTTGGTCTTGAGTAAAATTAGTTTTATTTTCACCCCTATTATTGAGTTTATTTCAGTTATTATGTTACCAGTGATTCTGGCAGGTTTGCTCTATTATCTGCTTAATCCTCTGGTAGACATGATGGAAAAGCGGAAGATCAATCGTCTTGTAGCAATTACGATTGTTTTTGTATTGATTACCGTGCTTTTGATTTGGGGTTTGGCGGTTGTCATTCCAAACCTTCAGGCTCAGATTGTGAGTTTTTTTAGAAACATGCCTTCTTATCTCAAGCAATCTAAAAAAATAATTGATGATTTATTGGATAGTCGCCTGTCTGAAGAGTTTCGTCCGCAGATTGAGCAAGTTACAGAGAATATTTCTTCTCAATTAACGACTTGGGCAAGTAACTTTTCTGCTCGTGCGGTTAACTGGGCTAGTCATTTTGTCAGTGCTGCTTCTCAAGTTATTGTTGCTGTCATTATTATGCCTTTCATTCTATTCTACCTCCTTCGAGATGGGAAAAATTTGAAAGGCTATGTAACTCAGTTCCTACCTAAGAAATTACGTGAGCCGGTTGGTCAAGTTTTGTCCGACGTGAATAGTCAGTTAGCGAATTACGTTCGCGGACAGATAACTGTTGCAATCATTGTTGCCTTTATGTTTATGATTCTCTTTAAGATCATTGGACTGCGCTATGGAGTGACCTTGGCAGTCGTGGCTGGAGTCCTCAACTTGGTTCCGTATTTAGGAAGCTTTTTGGCTATGTTACCAGCGCTTGTTTTGGGACTGATTGCGGGACCTGTTATGCTCTTGAAAGTTATCATTGTCTTTATTGTGGAGCAAACAATAGAAGGACGTTTTGTCTCTCCTCTTATTTTAGGTAGTCAATTAAGTATTCATCCGATTACTATTCTCTTTGTACTCTTAACATCTGGATCAATGTTTGGAATTTGGGGTGTCTTATTGGGAATTCCAGTCTACGCTTCTGCAAAAGTGGTGATTACAGCTATCTTTAAGTGGTACAAAGTAGTGAGTGGTTTGTATGATGATGAAGTAGAGGAAGAAGTAAGTGAACAATAGTGAAAAAATGCTGTCTGCCATTGAGGCTCAGGATTTAGTGCAAGCAGAACAGTGGTTTGAAAAAGCCTTGTTAGAGGATAGTGATTCTATCTTATTGGACCTAGGAGAATATTTAGAAAGTATTGGCTTCTTTTTACAAGCCAAGCGTATCTATAATAAACTGGCTCCCCTTTATCCGCAGGTTAATCTAAATTTGGCAGCTATTGCAAGTGAAGATGGAGACTTAGAGGAAGCTTTTGGCTACTTGGAAGAAATCAGTTCGAACGATCCGTGGTATGTCAATGCTCTTTTGATTAAGGCAGATTTATATCAGATGGAAGGTCTGCCTGATGTGGCGCGTGAGAAACTAGTTGAAGCCAGTCAATTAAGTGACGATCCTATCATTACTTTTGGAATGGCTGAAATAGATTTTGAATTAGGCAATTTCACACAGGCGATCAAAGAATATGCCAGTCTTGATAATCGGACGATTTATGAGCAGACAGGGATCTCAACCTACCAGAGAATAGGGGTGAGCTATGCCAGCTTAGGAAAGTTTGAAGCTGCCATTGAATTTCTTCAAAAGGCTATCGAATTAGAATATGACGAATCTACAGTATTTGAATTAGCTGTGATTCTTTACGATCAGGAATACTATCAGAAGGCGAATCTCTACTTCAAGCAATTGGATACTCTTTCACCGGATTTCGAAGGTTATGAATATATCTATGCACTGTCTCTTCATGCAGACCATCGAGCTGAGGAGGCTCTATTCATGGCTCAGCAAGGCTTGAATAAAAATCCGTTTGATAGCCAACTAGCACTATTAGCCTCACAAGTTTCCTACGAACTTCATGATACTGAAAAAGCAGAGAGCTATCTATTAGATGCCTGGGATAATGCTGATGATCTAGAAGAGATAGCTCTGCGCCTGACTAACCTTTATCTAGAACAGGAGAGATATGAAGATATTCTTGATTTGGAGGATCAGGATTGGGACAATGTGTTGACTCGATGGAACATAGCTAGAAGTTATCAGGCCTTAGAGGACATAGAAAAAGCCCGAGAGCTCTATGGAGAATTGCATAGGGACTTACGAGATAATCCAGAATTTTTAGAAGAATACATTTACCTGTTGAGAGAATGTGGCGAGCTTGAAAGAGCCAAACAAGAAGCTCAGCACTATTTGAGCCTGGTGCCGGATGACAGTGTAATGCAAGAATTTTATAATAGTCTAGACTATTAAAATATTTATAATAAATTGTAAAAGCATATCATGTAGATATGTTTTTTGCAATTATAAAATTTTATGTTATACTAATTTTGCTTTATAAGAGAAGATGAAAGAAGAGTAGAGGATTAAAAATGTTTGAACCAGTTAAATTATTTCAATATAATACTTTGGGTGCCTTGATGTCAGGTCTTTATGGTGGGACAATGACGATTGGTGAGTTGCTTCAATATGGTGATTTAGGTATAGGTACTTTGGATTCTATTGACGGGGAGTTGATAGTTCTAAATGGCAAGGCCTATCAAGCCAAAGGATCTGGAGAGGTGCCAGAAGTAGTTGAGGTGGATCCGTCAGAGACAGTTCCATATGCAGCGGTCGTTCCTCACAAGGCAGAGGTGATTTTCCGCCAGCGTTTTGAAATGAATGATAAGGAGCTGGAGGAGAGAATTGAGTCCTATTATGATGGGGAAAATCTTTTTCGTTCCATCAAGATTCATGGCGACTTTTCTCATATGCGAGTTCGCATGATTCCTAAGTCAACGTCAGACCGAAAGTTTGCAGAAGTTGCTGTTAACCAACCTGAATACAGCAAGGAAAATGTAACTGGGACAATCGTTGGTATCTGGACACCAGAGATTTTTCATGGAGTCAGCTTAGCAGGTTATCATCTTCATTTTGTATCAGACGATTTAAGCTTCGGTGGACATGTCATGGACTTTGTAATCAAAGAGGGTATTGTTGAACTTGGAGCAATTGACCAGTTAGATCAACGTTTCCCTGTTCAGGATCGTGACTATCTATTTGCCAAATTCAATATGGATGAAATGAAAGAAGATATTGATCAAGTAGAATAATAAGATAAATTCCTTGGCCAGCAGCCTAAATTTAGGTTCGTTTGGTCAGGGCTTTTATTTTGTAAGATAAAGGAGAATAATAGGGATTTAATCAATGCGATTTTATAGATCAAGTAAGTAAATTGTATCAATTCATTTCTAATGTTCATACTGTCAAGTATAGGCTAGACAATTTCTTTTTATAATGGTCTGTAATATATAATGTTTGCTGAGCCCTTTCAAAGTATCGAAAATCTAATTTTTTAGTGTATTTATATAGCCAAACAGAAAAAAATGCTGTATAATAGCTTGGAATATAATTAATAGTTAGGAGATCATTATGGGAAAAGATTTGTTTAATCCACACCTGCGTAAGTTTTCTATTCGAAAACTAAACATTGGTGTTTGTTCTGTGCTCTTGTCAACCTTGATTCTTTTGGGGGCGGCAAGTCAGGTTAGCGCTGATGAAACAAGTGCTTCTAATGTCCAAAATGAGGTCGCTCGAACCGACCTTGCTGAACCATCATCAACTGCTACAGCACCAGTAGTTTCTGAAGCTTCACAAAATTCAGGAACTACTTTAGCAACTACAGTTACTGAGGCACCACAATCAGTTGAGAATACTGCACCTACAAACTCAGCTCCAGAGTCTAATGAGAAACCAAAGGACGAGCAGCCAGTAGCTTCTGAAACACCTCAGCCTTCAGCTGAGAAGCCAATTGCCCCTGCAGAGGTTAAGCCTGCAGAGAATGCTAATCCAGTTTCAACTGTAGCTAGCTCAGAAGCTGTAAGTACTTCAACAGCTACAGAACAACCAGTAGCGATTAGGGAAGCTACACAACCTACACGTTCTCGTCGAGCACGTCGAGACGCTACACCTACAGGTTTACGAGATGGCGATCCAAATAATACTATTGAAAAACCAACTTTAGCGGATTCTGAAAAGAAGAGACCAGCAGACCTAGTGAAACAGATCAACTGGCTAGATTTTGGTGATTCTCAGGCGTTTAGAAATCTTGATACCGACGGCTCTCTTAAAGTAGGTAGTGTGTATGAGAAAGAAATTTCTCCGGGCTATGTAGTTAAATTAACAGTTACAGAACTAAAACCATTTCATTCTACAGAGATTTATCGTAACCGTGTAGCAGGCACTCAGTATGAAAATAGTTATGATCCTGATGCCAAAAACACATGGTTTAGATACGTGCCTGCGGACTATAATCGACAAGTTAAAGAAGGCGATTCTGCACGACCAAAAATCATTGGTGCTCCTATGAACCAATGGACATCTCTACGTGAACAGGGGATTGATACTAATGGCCGTAAGACTCAGTTACAAGTACCTAAAAATGGTGCTAGCTATGGTGTGAAGTTTAAGGTCGAAGCAACTTACCTTAACAAGCCAGTTAAAGCAACCGTCGTTATGGCGGATGGTGAAGAAGCTAACCCAGGTGAATATGCTATCTTTACTACAAATGGGCAAGGCTGGGAGCATCTAGCAGAATGGAAACGTGTTTCTCCAAGCGGTAAAGTAATTACCGAAACTTATGCGCCTATGAATCCTAACAGACTTGGTCAGTATATTGGTGATAACGCGACTACTCCAACAATTGACTGGACTAAATTTACAAATCCTGATCAAAGAACGGGTGGTTTAGGTTCACAAGTCTTTGGTCCTAACACTTCGAAGGATCATACAGTACCAATTGTGATGACTCGTGAAGCATCAGAGGTAGGTATTTATATTGCATCTTCTGGTCAGCAAGCTGCTATGATTGGTTTCATGGTTGTAGATACTGGGGATGCGCCTGAAAGCTATGGAAATGCAGTTCATGCTATTTCTGGTTACAATGCTGCTACGGGAGCACAAAATCCACAACCATATCTTGGTCGGAAGCCTGCGGATATTGATACAACTTCAGGAAACGATTGGACTCACGATGATAGCACTGATCACGCTGATGAAGGGATTGATCAGCTTTTACCATCAGACTTAGTTGGTAAGACTCATGACTTGTTCCAAGCAGATCGTCTTCGTGATGGTGATTATTCGCTTCGTTTCCATGCTTCAGCTAATGGAAATGAAAAAGCCTATGTTCGAGCTTGGATTGATTTTAACAATAACGGGAAATTTGACGAGAACGAAGCCAGTGAGTTTACTGAAGTCACTTCTGAAGGAGACTACACAGTTACTTTCAGAAATCATGCTCCAATGAATGACGACTCAGTCAAGAAGTTAGGGATGCGTGTTCGTATTGCCTTGAATCAAGGTGATATCGAGAAGCCTACCGGTACAGCCTTCAGTGGTGAAGTTGAAGACTTACAAGTCAACCTTACATACCCACCAAAGGGTGAGAAGAAGGAAACCAAGGGCTTACGCGATCAACAACAACAAGCAAGCCTACACTTCACATCTCGTGGTTATTCTAAAGAAGACGAGAATGCTAGAACAACGATTGATACTAATAAGGCGCCTGTTGTTTTAGATAATAATGGACGTGAATTAACGGCAGATGCAGAAGGTTGGTATACAACTGCAGAAGGCCGTTACAAAGTGACGCCAAATGGTGATAATGTCGATGTTGTTTTTGTTCCAAATGCTGGATACGTAGGGACTACATCAGGTATTAACATCCGTCGCTTTGATAGCAACGGTGCAAGCACTGAATGGACTGCAAAAAATAATTCAGAGCCTGTTGTCAATCAGCCACTAAATTCTATGGATGCTCGTTATGTTCCTACAGTAGTTGATTACACTGAACATCGTTCAACTGATGCCCAAGGTTTAGCGCAAGTAAAAGACATCTCATTTACAGATGGTAATCCAGCCAACACACCGGTTCAACCATCTGCAAGTAATCCTGCTACTTTCTTGGATGGAAATGGAGATCCTATCTCAGGAACTAGTATTCCTGCAACATCAGGTGGGAAAGAGGTTGGTACCTTCAACTTAGATCCAACTACAGGTCGAGTAACCTTTACCCCAAATAAATCATTTGTAGGAACTGTTGATCCGATTAAATTAAAAGTAAATGATGCAAGTGGTAATGATCACTTTGCAACTTATCAACCAACTGTTACCCGAGTTGTTCCAACATCTCAAAACGCAAGTTCTGAAGGTATTCAAGGGGCAGAACAATCTGGGAACTTGGTCTTTACTCCAGGTGATAACCGTGTTCCAATTGATGAATCAATTGCGCCAACCTTTGACAACGGTCAATCGACAAAAGAGGTTCCTGGTGTTGGAACTTATAAGGTGGATAGTACAGGCCGCGTTACATTCCAACCAGTTTCTGGATACTCTGGACGCCCAACTGCAGAAACCGTTAAGCGTGTAGATAAGAACGGAACAGAAGTAACAGCTACTTACCAAGCAGATGTTAAGGCAGCAACTCCAACAGGGCAAGGAGCAGAAACTACTGGACTCCAAGGTCAAAAGCAAGATAGCCACCTCACCTTTACCCCTGGTCAAGCAACTATCAATGGACAAAATGAGACTGTACCATTTGCACCAGAAGGTCCACAATTTGTGGTTAATGGACAAGTTCAACAAGGTAACAGCTTACCAGTACATGATGCTAGCGGTAAACTTCAAGGAACCTATACTGTTCAACCGAATGGGGATATTAGCTTCCAACCAGCACCTGATTTCTATGGTACACCAACTCCTGCAACTCTTCGTGTGACAGATAAGAATGGTTCTACTGCTGAAGCTGTTTATCAACCTACAGTGACTAAAGTCACTCCAACAAGTACAAATGATACCTCAACTGGTCTGCAAGGACAGCCACAAAGCGGTAAGCCAACCTTTACAGCAGGTGATCCAGCAGTTCCACTAGATGATACGAAACCATTGACTTTCGAAGATGGACAGTCAACTAAGACTGTTTCGGGTGTAGGTGTGTACGCTATTAACTCTGATGGATCTATTACCTTTACGCCTGACAAACAGTACGTTGGCACTCCAGATCCAGTCACCGTGAAACGAGTGGATAAGAATGGTACAGAAGTTACTGCGACTTATACCCCAACAGTAACCAAGGTAACACCAACTTCAACGGATGCCACTTCAAATGGTATCCAAGGTCAACCGCAAAAAGGAACCCCAACATTCACAGAAGGAAATCCGGCTGTTCCAATTGATGACACGAAACCAATGATCTTCGAAGACGGTCATTCAACGAAAACAGTTCCAGGTGTAGGTGAATACAGCATCAATCCAGATGGTTCTATTACCTTTACGCCAGAAAAACAATATGTTGGCACACCAGCTCCAGTCACAGTGAAACGTGTGGATAAGAACGGTACAGAAGTTACCGCAACTTATACACCAACAGTGACCAAGGTCACTCCTACAGGAACTGGGTCAACCAGCACTGGCCCTCAAGGTGTCCCTCAAACCGGCACCCCAACCTTCCAAGGTGGTGATCCACTGGTTCCGATCGATGAAACAGTCGAGCCAACCTTCGAAGATGGAAGTAAAGAGAAGTCTATTCCAGGTCAAGGAACTTACACAATTGCGCCAGATGGTACAGTGACCTTCACTCCAGACAAACAGTTTGTAGGCAAACCAGATCCAGTCACAGTCAAACGCGTAGATAAGAATGGCACCCCAGTTACTGCAACTTATAGTCCAGAGTTTACGAAAGTAACACCAACTGGTACAGGTGATAAGACAGAAGGGCTTCAAGGTCAAGTACAAGAAGGTAAAGTGACTTTCACGCCAGGCCATGACTCTGTTCCATTCCCGGCTGATTCGACTCCACTATTTGACAATGGTACAGCTGTGAAAGAAGTGCCAAATGTTGGTAAGTTCGAAGTGGACGCAGATGGTAAGGTGACCTTCACTCCTGATAAACAGTTCAAGGGTGAAACACCAGAGCTTGAATTGACTCGTGTGGATGCCAACGGCACTCCTGTTACTGTCAAGTACCAAGCAGTAGTGAAAGAAGTAACACCAACTTCAACGGATGCCACTTCAAATGGTATCCAAGGTCAACCGCAAAAAGGTACCCCAACCTTCACAGAAGGTAATCCATTGGTTCCGATTGATGATACGAAACCAATGACCTTCGAAGATGGTCAGTCAACGAAGACTGTTCCGGGTGTAGGTGAATACAGCATCAATCCAGATGGCTCTATTACCTTTACGCCAGACAAACAATATGTTGGTACACCAGATCCAGTCACAGTGAAACGAGTGGATAAGAATGGTACAGAAGTTACCGCAACTTATACACCAACAGTGACTAAGGTAATCCCAACCAGCACTAACGCAACCAGCACAGGTCCTCAAGGACTTCCGCAAACTGGTACTCCAACCTTCCAAGGTGGCGATCCACTGGTTCCGATCGATGAAACAGTCGAGCCAACCTTCGAAGATGGAAGCAAAGAGAAGTCTATTCCAGGTCAAGGAACTTACACGATTGCGCCAGACGGAACAGTAACCTTCACTCCAGACAAGCAGTTTGTAGGCAAACCAGACCCAGTAACGGTTAAACGCGTGGATAAGAACGGTACAGAAGTTACTGCGACTTACAGCCCAGAGTTTACTAAGGTCACTCCTACAGGAACCGGTGCAACCAGCACAGGTCCTCAAGGACTTCCACAAACTGGTACTCCAACCTTCCAAGGTGGCGACCCATTGGTTCCAATTGATGAAACAGTTGAGCCAACCTTCGAAGATGGAAGCAAAGAGAAATCTATTCCAGGTCAAGGAACTTACACGATTGCACCAGACGGAACTGTAACTTTCACTCCAGATAAACAGTTTGTTGGAAACCCAGATCCAGTCACAGTCAAACGCGTAGATAAGAATGGCACCCCAGTTACTGCGACATACAGCCCAGAGTTTACTAAGGTAACTCCTACAGGAACCGGCGCAACCAGCACAGGTCCTCAAGGACTTCCACAAACTGGTACTCCAACCTTCCAAGGTGGTGATCCACTGGTTCCAATCGATGAAACAGTTGAGCCAACCTTCGAAGATGGAAGCAAAGAGAAATCTATTCCAGGTCAAGGAACTTACACGATTGCACCAGACGGAACTGTAACTTTCACTCCAGACAAACAGTTTGTCGGAAACCCAGATCCAGTCACAGTCAAACGTGTGGATAAGAATGGCACCCCAGTTACTGCGACTTACAGCCCAGAGTTTACTAAGGTAACTCCAACGAGCACTAACGCAACCAGCACAGGTCCGCAGGGTGTTCCACAAACAGGTACCCCAACCTTCCAAGGTGGCGACCCACTGGTTCCAATCGATGAAACAGTTGAGCCAACCTTCGAAGATGGAAGCAAAGAGAAATCTATTCCAGGTCAAGGAACTTACACGATTGCACCAGACGGAACTGTAACTTTCACTCCAGACAAAC
>NZ_JAQFJC010000007.1:0-164767 GCF_030439935.1 Streptococcus sp. SG1
GTGCCTTGCAGGCTTGACTCATTCAATTTCGGAACGTAGTTCTCGCTTGGCTCGAACTGCATCAATGTACCTAAACTCATCTCCCTCCTTCGGAGTTGATTCGTTAAGGATTTTTATACGGTTTACAGATTTTTCCCTTACAGGAAAAACTGCATCCATTGCTCTAAGATTCATCTGCGCCTTGCAGGCTTGACTCATTAAGAGCAATAGAAAAGAGCACACAGTTTACATCGCTTAGGGCTGCTGGATTCCTCCCCTGACCCGCTTCACGCAAAACTGTTGCTCCATGAATAGTATATCATATTTTTTTACTTTTGGCGACGATTTCTGAAAAAATCTTGCATGATTTGAGCGCACTCTTCTTGGAGAACACCTGTCTCCACCTCCACTCGGTGGTTTAGTCGTTCATCCGTTAAAATATCATACAGGCTACCAGCTGCACCAAACTTTTGATTTGATGCTCCGTAGACAACATGGGGTATGCGCGCTAAACCGATTGCTCCGCTACACATGACACAAGGTTCAATGGTCACAAAAAGTGTTGTATCCAGCAAGCGCCAGCTATTCTCATGCTGATTTGCCTCTTCAATAGCCATGATTTCCGCATGCATGACCGCCCGTTGCAATTCCTCACGTGCATTATGCCCGCGACCAATAATCTGACCGTCTCTAACAATGACACATCCGATTGGAATTTCATCATTTTCCAAAGCAATTCTGGCCTCTTTTAAGGCCTCTAGCATAAAATATTCTTTTTCCTCTTTACTATAGTTCATAAGTTTTTTCTTATCTTTCAGATTCTCTTTTGCTCTATTATAATGTTTAGAACCAAAAAAAGCCACCAAGAATCTTGGGGGCTTTTTAGGAGATTATGAAAAATTTTAGGATAGGTATATCATAAACTCCCTTGCTTAAAGAAAACTTAAAGTTTTTTAGAAATTATCAAAAGCAGTCGCTTCTATATTTTTTTGTTTTTCTACTAGAAAATAATCATCGGATTGATTAATAAGTAAATCCGCATCTTTTTCATAGATCTGATAAAAGCGCCTATATTGCTCTCGCCGAGCTAGATGCGTCTGCTTTATCCAATCTGGTCTGCGCTCTCGAACAGCCACATCACGAGCCAAGCGACGCTTTAACTCAGTCTGATCATCTGTGTAAAAGCAAATCGATAAATCAAACAAACTTTCAGGCAAAAAGGCAGCCGACATCCCTTCTACTATTAGAATTGGCTTTTGAGCTGATAAACGCAAACTGGATGACCAAGTTGTACCAATGGTCAGAATATCCAGACCAGACTGCAAGGCGCAAATATCTCGCTCCAGACTGCTTAGTTCATGAACCGCAGGGAGACAGGCTGTTACTTTTTGATGAGGAAAATCTTTGGAACTGAGCAAATCTCGATAGTCTCCAGTAATTACATAAGGATCTGTTTCCAGCAGATTGGCTCGTTCCTCACCCAAGGCTAGTTGGAGTTTTCGAGCAAAAGTTGACTTGCCTGAAGCACCATGACCATATATACGTATAGTATGTTTTTGATCTGCTATCAGATACGCTGTCAAGCTTTCCAGCAATTTTTCTTCATCTGACATGACCTCTCCTTTCAAATGGAGATTTTAGAAATTTCGATTGGATCGATTATAGCCGTAGCGTTCCATAAAATCTTCACGGAATTCTAACAAATTATCATCCATAATAGCTTGGCGAACTTTCTTCATAAGGTTTACTAAGAAGTAAAGATTGTGGTAACTTGTCAAGCGAAGACCAAATGTTTCGTCAGCCTTGAGCAGATGGCGGATATAAGCCCGCGTGTAATTGGTACAAGTGTAGCAATCACAGTTATGATCCAATGGCGTGAAATCTTCTTCAAACTGGGCATTTTTGACGACTAGGCGTCCTTCACTAGTCATACAAGTGCCGTTTCGGGCAATGCGAGTCGGCAAAACGCAGTCAAACATATCCACACCACGGATAACACCATCGATCAAGCTATCTGGCGCACCTACTCCCATAAGATAGCGGGGTTTGTTTTCAGGTAGTAGAGGAGTTGTGAAGTCCAGCACCGCATTCATCTCTTCGTGAGACTCACCAACAGCCAAACCTCCAATAGAGTAGCCTGGGAAATCCATGCTGACCAAGTCTTGAGCAGATTGGCGGCGCAAATCTTCAAAGCCAGCTCCTTGAACAATACCAAAAAGACCCTGATCATGAGGACGGCTGTGGGCCTTGAGTCCACGCTCAGCCCAACGGCTGGTCCGCTCAATAGACTTCTTGACATAGTCATAAGGCTGGTAGAACTGCGGGCATTCGTCAAAGGACATCATAATGTCACTGCCTAGATTATTCTGAATAGAGATAGCCTTTTCTGGTGAGAGAAACATCTTGGAACCGTTGAGGTGGTTTTTGAAGGTTACCCCTTCTTCTGTGATATTGCGACTATCAGCTAGAGAATAGACCTGGAAACCACCGCTATCGGTCAGAATAGGCTGGTCCCAGTTCATGAACTTGTGCAGACCACCTGCACGGGCAATCAGTTCATCGCCCGGCCGTAGCCAGAGATGGTAAGTATTGGCCA
Organism: Streptococcus sp. SG1; assembly: GCF_030439935.1. NCBI lineage: Bacteria > Bacillati > Bacillota > Bacilli > Lactobacillales > Streptococcaceae > Streptococcus > Streptococcus sp. SG1. The sequence continues at coordinate 2,576 of NZ_JAQFJC010000007.1, forward strand.
AGATAATACCCGACCCCATTTGCTTGAGCTCTTCAGGGGACTGAGTCTTGACTGTCGCCTGAGTGCCAACCGGCATAAACATAGGCGTCGGAAAGGTCCCGTGAGGTGTAATAATCTCTCCCAGACGGGCACCTGTGTGCTTTTCTTTTTTGATCAATTGATATTGAATCGGTGAATCTGACATTTTTACCTCCGATGCTGGGAAAGACAGTCCCAGATCTTATTTTCTGTGGAAAATTCCACAAGATACTGTATGATTTTATCAAAAAAAGCCCTGTCTGTCACGGGGTATGATATAATAGATAGCATTACTGGAGGTTTTTATGAATTTACGTCAACTGAGGGCTGAAGCCCGTCTCCTACAGAGGAAAATACCAGGACTCCTACTTCTCTTTTTCATCCCGATTATGATCTTGTTGCTGAGCAACTTTTTGGGTGATTCGCAAGAGGATTTGATGGAATATTTCGCGTCGATAGATCTAAAACAGGCTTTCTATCTTGAAGTCAGTCGCGGTCTTTTCTCTCAAGTTATCAATTTTATCATCTCTCTTTTTATCATTTCAGCGTCCTATGCTTTAATTGATTTGTTGCGCAGACAAACTGAACAGTTGAAGTTTTCGGACTCTCTGCGTGCTTTTTCCAATCAAATTTTTACTCCACTTGTACTTACTTTGTTTTGCAAGCGTCTGATTTTGTTTTGTTGGAGTATTTTACTTTGGGTTGGCTCTGTCATTTCTATATTTACGAGCTACCGCATCCTCTATATCTACAATCAAGCTCCTAATAATCAACTGTCTGATCAAGCTATTCAGCAGATTAGCAACTATTCGCCTTCTCTGTTTCTGGGCTTGCTTCTCGTTACTCTAGGCTTGATTATCTCCCTTCCTCAGCGTTATGCTTATTCGCAAGCTGAGTTTATTCTTTACGATCAACTTAAAGAAGGAACTTACCAAGGTCCGCTTCAAGTCCTTCGTCAAAGCCGGCTTATGATGAAGGGATACAAAGACAAACGCTTTATGCTGGATGTGAGCTTTATCGGCTGGCAGGTTTTAATGTTTCTGACCCTTGGTCTTGCTGGAATCTATGTTATTCCATATATCCATACCAGCTCCGTCCTCTTTTATGAGCAATTAAAAGCCCTGAAAAAATAAAAGCGCCTCTGCTTGAGTGTACTGACCCCAAAAAGTTAGACAGTAAATCTAACCGATTGGGGGTAGTTCATAAGGCAGAAGTGCTTTTTGTTTGTACGCTATTTTAAGCCAGCTCGACTTTAAAGACCAGTGGCAGGTTAGTCTCAACTTCAGACAAGAATATCCGTAAACCTTGAGAAGTTTGCTCCCATTTCAGTGCTTTTTCATAGCCCAGCAAGGAGACACTTTTTATAATACCGTGGAAACGAGAGGCGGGATTTTCCCTTTCATCCGCCAAGGCTTCTACTGTCAGCCATTGATCCATAGCTGGCTCCATTGCATATACATAAACAGAACCTCCCTTGGCTGTAAAACGGAAATCTTGATGAGTATAGGTTACGGTATCACCATCAGAAAATGGTCCACTAGCCGGCTGTGTCGGCCCTTCTCCAAATTGTCTCCAAGCATAGGAGTCATATATCGCTGGCCCATTCACCTCCAGCCAAGCTCCTATTTCCTTTAAGATAGCCTGATCTCTCTCAGGAATCGAACCGTCTCCTTTAGGTCCGATATTGAGTAGGAGATTCCCATTTTTAGAAACTACATCGATCAAGGTTTGGATGATTTCTTTAGCAGATTTATAATCCAGCTGCTCTGTGTAGCCCCAAGAATTACGTGCGATAGCTGTATCTGTCTGCCAAGTGAAAGGCTGTATCTCCGCAAAACCGCCGCGTTCCATCTCGACAATCCCAGACCCAAAAGCCAGGGCATCGTGCTTGTAACAAATACTAGCTGGCTTACCGGTCGCAACTCCCAAATTATAATAATAAGCCGCAAAAAGTTTCAAATATTCTTTAAAGGCTGTATGTTGAATCCACCAGTCAAAGTACAAAATCTCTGGCTGATAGTCTCGGACAAGCTCACAGGTCCGCAAGAGCCAATCATCTAAAAATTCTTGATCAGGATAGGGCTGACCAAATAAATCATGGTGATCTGGCTCTGGCATGGCTGGCCAATAAAGTTCATCTCTGCTGACTTCCTTAGCGATGTCACTATCGAATTCTTTCCCATGTGAGAAGAAAAAATGATGCTCAGCCCGATGGGAAGAAGTACAGAAATGAAGATGGGCTTGATCTGTTGCCTGCTTTAACTCCTGTAAGATATCCCGCTTTGGTCCCATTTCCACACTATTAAAAGGTGATAGCTGACTTTCATAAAGCTGGAAACCATCATGATGCTCAGCTACTGGAAAAATGTAGCGCGCCCCAGCCATTTTAAAAATCTGTACCCACTCCTCCGCCTGAAATTTTTCGGCAGTAAATAGAGGAATGAAATCCTTATAACCAAAATCCTTGTGGGACCCATAGGTTTTGACGTGATGTTCAAACTCTGCTGTACCTTGGATGTACATATTACGAGAATACCATTCACTTCCAAAAGCCGGTAGACTATAAAGCCCCCAATGGATAAAAATCCCAAACTTAGCTCCTTTGAACCAGTTGGGCACCTGATAGGTCGCAAGAGAATCCCAGTCTGGATAGAAAGGCCCTTGATTGGCAACTTTTTTGATTTCTTCTAAGCTAATTATCATTACTACTGCCTCATTAGTTTATTTTTAAAACGCTTTCTTTTATTCTACCAATTTTTTAGTAAATTAAACAGATTATTTTAGCAAAAATGATTCTAGATTTGCTTATCCATCATATTCACTGCTATCAAAAATATACTCTTCCGTATGAGGTAGTAGGGTTATCTCATCCTCTTGCTTGACATGATGGTAATCTTGAAAATAGAGAATCTTTTTTTCTCCTGCATAAAAAAGTGGGATCATAATCAGTTTTCCATTTTTGCAAACACGATAAAAAATCATGCCCTCTGTCATATTTTCAATAAAAATACCTTCCTGCCCTTCTGAGATCAAACATTGAAAACGCGCTAATAACTGGTCATGAGGTTCATATAAAGCGATCGTTGTAAGACCTACTGGTGTTTCTTCTAGTCTTTTTGGAAGCATTGCTTTTTCCTCTTTCTACTGAGATTATACCTACTTCTCCTTGCTCAAAACAGGACATGGATGTCACTATGATATTTGATGCTTTTAGCAAAAAACTCTTTTTCTAAAAGACTCATTTAGAAGAGGACTTTAAAACCTGAACTAGAAAAAAGAAGGCTAAAGCAATGTTCAACCTTCTTTGTCTTTGAATCTGTGAATAGGATCATTTTGCAGGCAATTAGTTGTTTTCACAGATACACATCATTTACTAATTTGCCACTCGGTAGTATGGATGAAGTGCTACATCAGAACTTTGACCAATAATTAAACGATCCTGTTTTTCGTCCACTTGATGTGCAGCCTCATCTTGACTATAGGCATCTGGCAGACGAATACCACCTGGCACTAGTAGACATAAGGCCCCACTCAAATTTTTGGCTCGGAACTCTCCAATATATAGCCCATCACGTATTTCTTTTAAAAGTATAGCCCCATCTTTGTTCGTTGTCCCATTATTGTAAATAACCAGCTTGTCTCCTTGGTCATTTTGCCAAGTTCCCGCAAGACTAGCGAAGTTTCCCTGTGCCAATTCATCAAAGTTGAAATTGGACTGTTGATTAGTGCTGTCTTTGCTCTGATCTGCTTCAGAGGAAGGGGAGGTATCTTCTTTTTGACTAGCTTTGGAATCCTGGCTACTTGAGTTGGCCGTAGCCTTTTCCTTTGTGGATGATTTTTCTGATTTTTCGCTGGATTTGGTAGTCTGAGTAACCTTGCTTGAGCTATTGGTTGCACTTTCTTGCTTATTCCCATTCCCACAAGCATTGAGAATGAAGCAAGTAGTTAAAGAAATAACAACTAAAAGAGTAAATTTTATAGTTTTCATCACTTATTCTCCTTTTTGTAACAAAAGAAATATTTTGTAATTTAATTGTAATTTTTTGTAATATATATGTCAATAGTTTTTTGATTATATTTTAAATTTAATAGGAGGCTACAAAAAAAGTGACACTTAAACCGAAATGTCACTTTTAAAATTGGGTAAAGATTAAAATCCGTCTAAATCTTGACAAATTCGCTGAAAAGCTGTCTCAAGCGAATCCTCATCTGTGAAAAAGACTTCCTCTTCCCAGGCTAAGAAGTCTCGGTCTTTCCACCAGCGCTTCATGTCGGCTGGGGTAAATTCTTCTTGTTTAGCTCTGGTCTGATGGCGGCGGACAGTTTCTTCAAAGGATAGGTCATAGTAGTAAGCAAAGACCTGCGGAGCGAAGATTTTTTTCAACCGTTCTAGCATCTGTCCGTAAATGTCTGTCTCATAAAACCCTTCAACCAGAACCAGCAAATCATGCTCGTAGCCGAAGTGGGCCAGTGTCTCCGTCAGGTCAATAGACAAATTTCCCGGCTCGACTTCTTCCTTGAGCATGTCCCGTCTAATCGTATCCTGCGCAATCAAGAGAGTACCTCGACCGTAGTGAGCCTGTAGTTTCTTGGTTAGGCTAGACTTGCCAGAGCCGGAATTTCCACGAATGATGACTAACTTGGCCATCTTATTCACCCAGAATCAAGCGGGTATGCTCGCGTTTAATACAACGGTCCATGACAATATCGTCTCGACCGGCAGCCCGCAAAATCTGCTCAGCTTCCTCACTCTCCAAGCCCAACTGTGCCCAGAAAATCTTGGCATCTGCTTCCAGAAAATCACGCGCTACATCTGGCAAAAACTCACTGCGACGGTATACATCGACAATATCCACCGGGAAAGGAATGTCTTTGAGACTGGCATAAACAGTTTCACCAAAAATCCGATTGCCTGCTGCCCGAGGATTGATTGGGATAATGCGATAACCTCGCTCCTGCATCTCCTTGGACACGCGGTTGCTGGTCGTTTCCTCACGGTCTGACAGACCAACAACAGCAATCACCTTGCTGTTTTCCAGATAATGCTTGACAATGGCATCACTGGGATTTTGAAAATGATAAGTCATAGACTTCCTCCTCATTCATAATAAAGCTAGATAGTTTTACAGTATTTGCGTCTTAACTGAATCCGGGCTAAACACCGTGTGAAAAAGACAAGCTTCCTTGCATTCATCGAATGCTATGTCAGCTTTCTATTTTCACTTTGTGTTTTACGCCCTTGATATCTTAAACTGAACACGAGCTAAAACCTTGGAAAATAGATATATTCTCCTGATACCGTTACCATTTAGTTGTTCTGTTAATTTTGTATGCTTAATTGAATCCGGGCTAAACACTGTGTGAAAAAGACAAGCTTCCTCGCATTCATCGAATGCTGCGTCAGCTTTCTCTTTTCACTTTGTGTTTTACGCCCTTGATATCTTATTTTGCCTCGTACCAAGTTTGGCCGGCATTTTCATCAGCCACTAGTGGAACGGCTAGCTCAATCGCGGCTTCCATGGTTTCTTTGACTAGCTGGCGGACGGCTGTTAGCTCGTCATTGGGCACTTCCAGCACGATTTCATCGTGTACCTGCAAGAGCATGCGCGACTTGAAATTCTTCTCTGTCAGAGCTCGATCCAGATTAATCATGGCGACTTTGAGAATGTCTGCGGCCGATCCTTGGATGGGGCTGTTAATGGCTGTGCGCTCCGCAAAATTTCGGATGTTAAAGTTGCGGGAATTGATGTCCGGTAAAGAACGACGGCGATGGTAGATAGTCTCTACATAACCCTTATCACGCGCTTCGCGGACGATGGTTTCCATATAATTCTTAATCCCTGGGAAGCGCTCAAAATAGGTCTCAATGTATTCCTTGGCAGCCTTGCGGGAAATGTCCAGATTATTGGCTAGGCCAAAGTCAGAAATGCCATAGACTACTCCGAAGTTGACAGCCTTGGCATTGCGGCGGTCATTAGGCGTCACATCCTCTGCCTTTTCAATACCAAAGACCCGCATGGCAGTAGCCGTATGAATATCTTCTCCATGTTGAAAGGCGGCAATCAGATGCTCGTCCTGCGAAATGTGAGCCAGCACCCGCAGCTCAATCTGGGAATAATCCGAGCTGAGAAGTACACTATCTGCCCACTCTGGCACAAAGGCCTTACGAATGAGGCGCCCCTGCTCCAAACGAACGGGGATATTCTGCAGGTTCGGGTCAACGGAAGACAGGCGGCCAGTCTGAGTAAAATCCTGAACATAGCGAGTGTGAATCTTACCGTCAGCAGCAATCGCCTCCTGCAATCCTATGATATAAGTGGACTGGAGCTTGCTGATTTGACGGTATTCCAGAATTTTAGACACAATCGGTGCAATCGGTGCTAAACGCTCCAGCACGTCCACCGCTGTCGAGTAGCCTGTCTTGGTCTTTTTAGTGTACTCCAGCGGCAAACCCATATCCTCAAAGAGAATGGTTCCCAGCTGTTTCGGTGAGTTGATATTAAACTCCTGACCAGCCAGATCATAAATCTCCTGGGTCAGACTTTCCAGCGTCTTTTCATTTTCTGCCTGCATGCCCTGCAGGGTTTCCCGCTCAACCTTGATCCCCGCAATCTCCATCTTGGCTAGGACAAAGGCCAGCGGCTGTTCCATTTCAAGCAACAAATCCAGTTGATCGTGGGAACGGAGCTGGTCTTTCATTGGCTCTTCTGTTTCCAACAACACTTGAACCTTACGAGCTAGATGCTCAAAGAGCTGCTCTTGCTCCGGCAAAGCTCGCTTGGCTCCCTTGCCATAAACCTCGTCATCAGTCGGCAGAATTGTTTGGCCGTAGAGGCGAGCAATAGTCGCCAGCTCATTATCCTCGACCGTCGAAAGCAAATACTTGGCTAGGCGCGCATCAAAGGAGGCTGCTGGTAGTTCAATGCCGTAATGACTGAGCAGTACCTTGGTCCGCTTGAGGTCGTAGGTTTTTAGAGCTGTTTTTGCCAAAAATTCTTGAAAGAGAGGCTGCTGCAGTAAATCGCTGGAACCGACATAAATCTGACGACTATCGCCCCAGGCAAGACCGACAATCTCTTCCTTATGGTAGTTGTCGCCCAAAATTTCAAAATAGAAGAATTGCTCTGGTGCCAGCATATCCGCTGTCACCTCAGTCACTTTGGTAAATTCAATTGGTTTGACTTCTACTGGTTCCTGACCAGTTCCTAGCTGAGCCTTGAGCTGCTTGAAGCCCATCTCGTCGTAGAACTTGCTCAGGGTCTCTACCTGTGGCCCCTTGTAAACCAAATCATCCAGTCCGATTTCGATCGGAGCCTGAGTATTGATGGTTGCGAGGGTCTTAGATAAGAAGGCCTTGTCCTTGTCATTAATCAGATTTTCCTTCATCTTGGAAGCCTTGAGCTGGTCGATGTTTTCATAGAGATTTTCCAAAGAGCCATACTCCAAAAGGAGCTTGAGGCCAGTCTTCTCACCGATCTTGGTCACGCCAGGGATATTATCCGACTGATCGCCCATCAACGCCTTGAGGTCAATAAACTGCTCTGGTGTGATGCCCATCTTTTCCATGAGGTAGGCTGGGGTAAATTCTTCGAACTCGGCCACACCTTTCTTGGAAATCTCCACCACTGTATTATCATCCGTCAGCTGAATCAAGTCTTTATCGCCGCTGACAATGGTCACATCGTAAGGCACAGCTGTCTTTTCAGCCATCTTGTCCAAGGTTCCGATGATGTCATCCGCCTCGTACTGAGCCAAGTCGTAGTAGTGAATGCCTAGGTGGCTCAGCATTTCACGGATAAAAGGTAGCTGCTCACGAAATTCATCCGGTGTCTTGGCCCGACCTGCCTTATAATCGGCGTACATCTCGGTCCGGAAGGTCGTCTTGCCAGCATCAAAAGCTACTAGGACATGGGTCGGCTGCACGCGCTCCAAGAGATGATTGAGCATAAGGTGGAAGCCATAAATGGCATTGGTATGCAGGCCCGATGGACTCTTGAAACGGTCAATTTGATTGTAAAGCGCAAAAAAAGCGCGAAAAGCAACGGACGAACCGTCGATTAATAATAATTTGTTCTTTTTTTCCATAGGTTTATTATAACACGAAAGGCGGACAAAGACAGAAAAGGCGGTGTGGAAAATAGAAAGTGATTTTAACTACTCCTCTGTGTTATAATAATAAAAACTAGGAGGTAAGAGATGTTTCCAATCCGTATTACAACTCTTATGACTGAAGAAGTTTATAAAAGATTTTCTTGGGCTATTCTCGTGCGACGAAAAGGATTTGTATTATACATAATCATACTGATAATCGGACTGTTCACCTACGTAATGTTCAGTCCGTTAGAGAAAAAGATAATATCTATCATATTGGCTCCCCCTATTTGCGCCTCTATGTACTATTTTGGCATGAATTATCAGATAAAGAGAGCCTATCAAAAAAATCCTTTATTTCAGAACATGGAGGTCACTCTGATATTTGACAGAGAGGCTTTTGTAGCTCAGAATAAACGTGGAGAATTTCACTATACCTATGATGATATTGTCAAAGTCATTAGGACAAAGCGAGATTTTTATATCTTGATAGGGGAGAACACTGGTTTTGCAATTGAAAACAAGAACTGCACTCCCGAAGCTCTTGAGTTCTTGTTAGAACTTCACATTGAAAATATGTAAAATAAAAAGCAGGCTAGGCTGACAGTAGATCAGTTTTAGTCTGCTTTTTATCTTGTAAATAATTGCTTTATATCCACCAATTTCTCGATTTTTTGATTGATTTCTGGTCGGTAGTCACAGAAGTTAATGCTCTGGATGCCACTGTTGACTGCGACATCCACATCCAATGTCCGATCGCCGATATAGTAGGTTTCCTGCTTGTCCAGGTCATATTTCTCGAGCAGATAGTCGACACCCTCTGGGTGGGGCTTGCGCTCAAAGCCGTTGGCTGTTGTGATGATTTCTGTAAAATAATCATGAATGCCCAAGTCTTCCAAGATTTGATGGGCATTGAGTCCCTTGTGAGTATAGACAAACTGGGCAATGCCCTGCTCTTCAGCCCAAGCCAGTATCTCCGCCGCTCCTTCCATCAGATGAACCTGAGCATTTTTCTCCTTTAGACTTGCTCCACGGAAGACATTCATCTCGGCAGCGTCCAGACCTTTCTCAGACGCTACTTTTTCCAAGAGCTTCTGTACAGAGTGCTTTAGGATATAGCTGTGGATACCTTCTCTGTCAAAGTCCAGACCATAGTGAGCATAGGTTTCCTCAATCCCTGCCAAAATAGCATCATAGGAGTCCAGCAAGGTGCCGTCCAAATCCCAAATAAATGCTTTTGTCATGTGATTTCCCTCATTTTTCTTTCAAATAAAACCTTTAAAAATAGCCAGCGGAAGCCATTGTCCAAGAGTGTCCCAGCCCAGACCCCCGGAAGGCCCAAGCCAAAGGTCACACCCAACAAATAGCCTGATATGATGCGAATCAGCCACATGCCAATAGTCGTAGCATAAAAGGGCAGTCTAGCGTTGCCCAGCCCCTGCCAGAGAGCTGTGTAAATCACGGTCCCCACTGCCATGGGAGTCCCCAGTAGGGAGAAGAGGATGACTAACAGACTGGCTGTGATAGCTCCGCTATTGTTCGTATAGAGCGAGGTCAACGGCCGACCAAAAGCAAAAATCCCTAGAGCCACGGGTAGCATACAAGCAAAAGATAGCCAGAAGGTCCGCTTGCGAATCAGACTGAGCGCTTGCAGATCTCCCTCACCAACCGCATGGGCGACCAGCATGACTGTTGCTGTTGCGACCCCGAAGATTGGCATATAGTTAAACTGAGTCAGAACTTCACCGATAGCATTTCCCGCTACTGCTTCCGTACCAAAGGCGACCACAATAGCGATAATCACCACGTCACCCGCCCGCATCATGAGACGCTCTCCTGCAGCCGGCAGAGACAGGCGCAAAAGTTCTCCATCTAAGCCCCAGCTCCAGCGAATCGTGAAAAAATCCAGCTCTCGCCAAAGAATGACTACACCGACCAATCGAGCCAGCACGGTTCCCAGTGCTACACCGACAATACCAAGCTGAAAGACGTAGATCCCTAGACCGGACAAGAGAGCATTGAGCACATTTGTCAGAAGACTGACATACATGGGAAATCTTGGATTGCGCGTGACCCGCACTAAAGCTCCAAAACTAGTCATCAAGCCTAGCAGAACAATAGTCCCACCAACCAGAGCCAGATAAAGACCCCCAGCTTCAGCCACCGCCTTTTCTGTCCCTAAAAGATCCAGCATCTGCCTGCCAAAGAGTAGAGAAATCAGCCCCAACAGAAGGCTCAAAAGCAAGGTCAGCTTGATAGCTTCAGCTGTATGATAAGCTAGATTTTCCTTGTCTCCCTGAGCCAGAGTCTTGGAAATGAGACTTGAAATAGCAGCCCCTAAAGCGATAAAAATTGCTTGATAAATAGTAATAATATTGCTGGCCACCGAGACACCAGAGATTGCAATTAGCCCAAGACTGGCTACCAGATAGTTGTCTACCATACCCATGAGCATTTGCAAAAAGTTCTCCGCCATTGCCGGCAGGGCGATATTCATGATTTTTTTATAAGTCGTCATAAAGAAAATTCTTCCTTTTAAGCATAAGCTACTTCACCTTTCCATAGGACATCTCAAGAAAAAATCAGCCAGATATCTAGCTGATTTTAGGCTTTCTAAGCAATATTTATAATCCTAAGTAATCCTCAACCGCTGCCTGCATTTGGTCTGCAGCAACCGTCGTTTTGTGGCGAACCGGTGCTGTTTCTAAGCCATCCACTGCTGGTGGAAGGGCTACGCCAGAAAGTTCGTGCAGTTGGCCCAAAGCCTCGAAGTCACTAAGTCCTGTTTGATCAGTCACAGCTTCAACGGCTACAACTGGGAACTTGTAAGGACTAGCGGTAGACGCGATAACAGTCTTGCGCTGATCACCTGTCTCTGCCAAGTATTTTTGATAGACAGCGGATGCAACGGCAGTATGTGGGTCTTCGATGTAATCAGATGCTTGATAGACCCGCTTGATTTCAGCAGCTGTTTCTTGCTCTGTCGCATAATCAGCCGCAAAGAGCTCTAAAATCTCAGCGTCAAAGTCTGTCAGTTCATACTGTCCATGCTCATTTAGGGCAGCCATCAGGGCAGCTGTTTTCTCAGCGCTATTACCAGACAGATGGAAAATCAAACGCTCCAAGTTAGAGGAAACCAGAATATCCATGGACGGACTAGACGTCACCTTGAAGCTCCGTTTCTTGTCATAAACCTGAGTCTTGAAGAAGTCCGTCAGGACATTGTTCTCATTCGAAGCACAGATTAGCTTGCCAACTGGCAGACCGATTTGCTTGGCATAGTAGGCCGCCAAGATATTACCAAAGTTCCCTGTCGGAACTGTAAAGTTAACCTGGTCGCCCGATGTGATTTCTCCCGTCTTCACTAGCTGAGCATAAGCATAGACATAGTAAACAATCTGAGGCACCAAACGGCCGATATTCATAGAGTTAGCTGATGAAAACTGGAGTTTGTGCTCCAAGAGACGAGCTCGTAGGTCTGTGTCATTGAACATATGCTTGACATTGGTCTGGGCATCGTCAAAGTTGCCGTCAATGGCCACCACATGCGTATTGGCACCTGTCTGCGTTGTCATTTGCAGCTCTTGAACCTTGCTGACACCGTCTTTGGGATAAAAGACAATAATTTCAGTCCCTGGAACGTCCGCAAAGCCTGCCATAGCCGCCTTGCCTGTGTCACCAGAAGTTGCCGTCAAAATGACAATTTTGTTTTCCAAGCCGTGCTTTTTGGCTGCGGTTGTCATCAGGTGAGGCAGGATAGATAAAGCCATGTCCTTAAAGGCAATAGTCGCTCCGTGGAAAAGCTCTAGATTGTACTGACCATCCAGCTTGACCAAGGGAGCAATCGCCGCGTCATCAAACTTGCTGTCGTAGGCATGGTTGATACAGTGGTCCAGCTCCGCTTCAGAAAAATCATCTAAAAAAGCAGATAAAATCAACTTGGCTACTTCCTGATAAGAAGCGTCTTTGAGCTTGGCAAAGTCCAAATCGACCTGCGGATAAGTAATAGGTGTAAAAAGGCCTCCGTCTGTTGCCAAACCTTGCAGAATCGCCTGGCTAGCTGTTACTCTATTCTTTTCGTCACGTGTTGATTGATAAACTAAAGTCATTCTTTCTTTTCCTTTATCTGTAATTCGTTTTATTATACCAAAATTTATCAGAAAATTCTCGCTTTTTCACAAAGAATATAAGAAAAAGCCCATTTCTGGGCTTTTAATTGTCTTATTTATTCATTCATAGATACGTGCACGTGGTCGTAATGGTTTTCAGTCACACTACCACGGTCTGGCATTTGGTTCCAAGTATTGGCTGGACCGTAAATGCTATCAAATGGTGCATAGAATTTCTGTTGCCAGATAACATAAGAGATTCCTCTTCCGGTCATGTTAGAAGTAACATCAGCTGCAACCTGATTTCCTAACTCAGTATTGTTGCCAACGATAAAGTCAGCTGCCAAGCCCTTACCATGATCTCCGCTATCACCTGGACGATAAAGACTGAATTCTGTAATTCCATATTTAGCTGCTATTTCTTCTTTCAAAGCAGCAGTCTGTGGTCTCAAACCTTCATTAGCAGCGTTATTGCTTGTTTGAGTTGCTACAGCTGGGGCAGTGTAGGTTGGAGATTCAATATTAGTTACATCTTGGTTAACCTGCTCTTGGTCTAATTGAGGGGCCGCTTGCGTTACAGCTTCTGCTTGAGTTGCCTCTGGCTGAGCTGGGGTCGCTGGAGCAGCTGGTTCAGTGATAGGCTCAGCAGACTGTGGTTCACTCACTTCCGCAGCAGCTGCCACTTGACTTGAAGCAGCTTCTGGAGCTGATTGAGCTTCTGCAGGAACTGCTGGTGCATCAGATGACGCTTGTTCTTCTACAGGGGCTGGAGCCACTGGAGCATCAGTTACTGGGGCTGCTGGAACTTCAGCATTTGCTTCAGTTGAAGGAGCCGTAGTTTCGGCAGGAGCTGCCTCAGGCTGAACTGGAGTTGCTGGAGCTGGCTCAGAAACAGGTCCTGTTACAGCTCTTGTTGCTTGTGGACTTGTAATTTCTACACCAGTTATTTCGTTTTTATCATTTGTCGTAATATTTAAAACCGTATTTGGATAGATTAGATCAATATTAGCAATCGCGTTAATATGAGCCAGAACATTTACATCCAAGTCAAATGCTTCCGCAATTGTTCCAAGAGTATCGCCATATTGGACTGTATAAGTCTGTTGATTTTCACTACTAGTAATGTCAGCTTTGATTTGATCAACTGTCCTAGCTGTCCAATTTTGTGATTCCTCTTCAGCATTGGCTGTTATCAATGGGAACACCGACAAAGCTACTGTTGAAGCGAATAGCATTTTTTTATTGATTTTCATATGTAAAGTACACCTTTCTTCATTCATACTACAAATCTCATCTTAACATAATTTCCCCAAGAATAAACCCTTTTTCATCCGATTTAATCGAACTGTCTGACCTTTGTAATATAGAGACGCACTTGTAACATATCCTCAATAGTTAGTAATAAATATACAAAAAATAGGACAGCTTTACTTCTTAATAAAAGGCGATTATACATTGGTATATCAAAGCATTAAAAATGATTAATAGCTTTTTATTTCAGATTTTCACATAGTCAAAGAAAGGCTAAAATAAGCCTAAAAACTCGGAAAAAAGAGAACTGGGCTTGAATTCATCGAATCCATCGTCCAGTTCCTATTTTTTTATTCAGTTTTCTTTATTTTTTTGTATCCTGCGAAACTGACCCCGACCTAAGCTCTTGGCAAAAAAGATAAAATCTCCTAGAAGCTATCGCTTCTCCGTCTATTTTCCTATTTTTGCTGTGAGCTCTTAACGGTCTTGGTATCTTACTTCACCTTCATCATTCGGACGAGGCTAGCCCGTTCGGCTTCTTCTAGCTTCATCTCGATGTAGTAGATGGTTTCTTTGAGATCAGGGATGGTAGCATACTCTAGTCCGTTGACTCGGCGGCGGGTTTTCTCGATTTCATCCGCCATAAGCTGGCAGCTTTTCTCAATTTCAGCCAGTCGCAGCAGGTCCGGAAGCAGATCGCTCATACTTTCAATGGTTTCATCCATCTGGCTGTTAGACGCCACATAGCTATAAACCACGTCTCCCTCGTCATCACCATAGGGATTGTCAATATGGGCGTGCATCTTGGGCACGCGCACACTCATGATATTCTCAGTCTCCACATGTAGATTGACTTCCCGCATGGGCACAGCGAAAATCTCCTCGACCATGAGATCGCTCTCCAGCGCCTTTGCCATGACAAAGTCCTGCAGATGACCGACCAGAGCGGATTCGACCTTTTGGCGAAGCTGATTGTTCTCACGGACAGACTCAATGAAGCGCCGCATCAGCTCATCCCGCTTATCCTTGAGCAGTTTATGCCCACGGACAGCCGTTTTGAGACGGGCTTTTAAGTTATTCAGCTCCATCCGAGTCGGCTTGACATTGAGTCGTGTCATCTTTCTTCCTCCTTGGTCTGCGGCAGGTATTGGTCAATCATATCGTCCTTGATCCGCTTAAGCTCCGTTCTTGGTAAGATAGATAGGAGTTCCCAGCCCAAATCCAAGCTTTCCTCGATGGTTCGGTTGGTCTGGAAACCTTGATTGATGTATTCCTGCTCGAAGCGATCGGTAAAGCGCACATAGAGCTTGTCCGTTTCGGACAGGGCGGATTCCCCTAGAACGACAGCCAGCTCCTTGGCCTGCTTTCCTTGCGCATAGGCGGCAAATAGCTGGTTCATAGTCGCGGCATGGTCTCCTCTGGTCTTACCCTCACCAGAACCCTTGTCCTTGAGACGAGACAGAGATGGCAGGACATTGATGGGCGGACGATAGCCACTGTTGTAAAGGTCGCGTGAAAGGATAATCTGACCTTCCGTAATATAACCCGTCAAGTCTGGAATCGGATGGGTAATGTCATCCTCTGGCATGGACAGGATCGGAATCTGCGTCACAGAGCCTTTCTTGCCGACCAGACGTCCAGCCCGCTCATAGAGGGTGGACAGGTTAGTATAGAGGTAACCCGGATACCCACGACGGCCCGGCACTTCACGACGAGCTGCGGAAACTTCCCGCAGGGCTTCACAGTAGTTGGTCATGTCAGTCATGATAACCAGAACGTGCATGTCCTTTTTATAAGCCAGGTACTCAGCTGCTGTCAGGGCAATCCGTGGCGTCGCAATCCGCTCGATAGCTGGGTCATTAGCCAGATTGATAAAGAGCACCGAGCGGTCAATGGCTCCTGTCTCCCGGAGGTCATTCATGAAGAATTCGGCTTCTTCAAAGGTAATCCCCATGGCCGCAAAGACCACGGCGAAGTTTTCATCAGAGTTAAGCACGGTCGCCTGACGGGCGATTTGAGCAGCTAATTCCTTGTGGGGCAGACCAGAGCCAGAAAATACTGGCAGTTTTTGCCCCCGAACCAAGGTATTGAGGTGGTCGATAGCTGAAATCCCAGTCTGAATAAACTCATCTGGATAATCGCGAGCTACTGGATTGATGGCTTGACCGTCAATATCCAGATATTTTTCTGGCAGGATAGCTGGGCCACCATCAATCGGCTTGCCCATCCCATTGAAAATCCTGCCCACCATGTCTTCTGACACTGGCAGCTCTAGCGGACGGCCAGTAAAGCGGACCTTGGCTTTTTCCAGATTGATACCGCTAGATCCCTCAAAAAGCTGGACCATAGCCTTGTCTTCCTGGACTTCCAGGACCTGGCCCTGACGCTTGCTACCGTCATGTAGCTGGATTTCTACCAATTCATTGAAATGCACGCCAGCGACTTGGTCGACAATCATCAGAGGGCCGACAACTTCACTGACGGTGCGGTATTCTTTAATGACGCTCATTGTCTAGTCCTCCTTGGGCAAGAATCTGGTGCAGGGTTTCCTCGATAGTCTGACTGAGGGCTTGGATTTTTTCTAGCTGGTCTTCATGTATAAACTTGCTGCGGGCAATTCGGTCACGCAGCTCCACCGTTCCTTCCATGATTTCCCGGAAATAAGCTCCCAGCTCCAAGGCACGATTGGCCTCCGCATCGAAGGTCAGGATATTGCTCAATAAAGCCACCTGCTTTTTGAAAGAAGTATAGGTGTCCACATCATCAAAGGCATTCTGCTGCAGGTAGTCCTCGCGGATCATCTTGGCTGCATTCATGGTCAGCCGGTCCTTTTCAGACAAGGAATCCAAGCCCACCAAACGCACGATTTCCTGCAGTTCACTTTCCTTTTGCAGGATATTCATGGCCTTGGTCACCTTTTCTGCCCAAGCAATCTTCTCATGCTGGTCGATATATGCTCCCACTTCGTCTAGATAGAGCGAGTAAGAGCTCAACCAGTTGATAGCTGGGAAATGCCGGCGTTGAGCCAGCTGTGCATCCAAGCCCCAGAAGACCTTGACAATCCGCAGGGTATTTTGCGTTACTGGCTCAGAAATATCTCCACCTGGAGGTGATACGGCTCCGATAGCGGTTATAGAGCCTTCGCGCGCAGTTGAACCGAGCGTCTTGACCCGGCCAGCCCGCTCGTAATACTCAGCAATCCGGCTGCCAAGATAGGCTGGATAGCCTTCGTCACCTGGCATTTCTTCCAGACGGCCGGACATTTCCCGCAGGGCTTCTGCCCAGCGAGAGGTGGAGTCCGCCATGATGGCCACGGAATAGCCCATGTCACGGAAGTATTCTGCGATCGTAATCCCTGTGTAAATCGATGCCTCCCGAGCCGCTACTGGCATATTGGAGGTGTTGGCTATCAGCACCGTCCGCTGCATGATGGACTGGCCAGTTGATGGGTCGATTAGTTCTGGAAATTCATTGAGTACGTCAGTCATCTCATTGCCACGCTCACCGCAGCCGACATAGATAACGATGTCAACATTGGCAAACTTGGCCACCTGGTGCTGAACGACAGTCTTACCGGCTCCGAAAGGTCCTGGTACGGCTGCTGCTCCGCCCTTGGTCACTGGAAAGAAAGTATCAATGACCCGCTGACCTGTCACCAAAGGCTCAACCGGAATCAGCTTCTGAGCAAAAGGACGCCCTCGACGGACTGGCCATTTTTGCATGAGAGTCCCTTTAAAAATAGACCCTTCCGCCTGCTCAATCTCGTAAACAGTCTCTTCAACAGTGAAACTGCCAGCCGAGATATTAGCCAAGCGTCCACTGACGCCGACCGGCACCATGATGCGGTGCTCCACCAGATTGGTCTCCTGCACCGTTCCCAGAATATCGCCAGCCTCAACCGTATCTCCGACAGACAGACTTGGAACGAAATCCCACTTAGCCTCCCGATCTAGATTTGGCAATTGGACACCGCGGACGAGGAAGTCGCTCTCCGTCATGGTCTGGAAACGCTCCAAAGGCCGCTGAATTCCGTCAAACATCTGGGAAATCAGACCTGGCCCCAGTTCAACAGACAGAGGGCTTCCAGTCGTGATGACCGGCTCTCCCGGACCCAAGCCAGAAGTTTCTTCATAAACCTGAATAGAGGCTTGGTCCCGCCGCATTTCGATAATTTCACCGATTAGCCCCAAATCGCCAACCCGGCAGATATCCTGAATATTCGCTTCCTGCATCCCTGATGCCAGCACCAGGGGACCAGAAACTTTGATAATCTTTCCTTGACTCACAATCTTCCTCCATTCTTGGGAGATTTTTCTTGTTTCTCAATGAAAATCAAAGCTCAAACTAAGCAAGAGTTTGAATTTCATTTCCAAAGAGTGTTTTTTGATCCTTGCCGCGAGTTTGAAATCTTTCTTAGCTAGCTCTAGGGCAAGGATTTTGGCTTTTTATTTTAAAAATCAGATAAGGCTTTTATTTGCTGGCCCTTTTCGTCGAAATTATCTGGGCTTAGCCATTTTTCTAGACGGCTCTTGACGGCCGGCCAATCCTTGTCAATCATAGACAGCCAGTCAGTATCTCGGTTGCGCCCCTTATAGACAACAGCCTGACGAAACCTACCCTCATAGGTGAAACCAAGTCTCTCTGCTGCCCGTCTTGAAGGCTGATTGAGGGAGTCACATTTCCATTCATAGCGGCGATACTCCAGCTCTTCAAAGACATAGCGTGCCAGCAAGTACTGGGCTTCCGTAGCCAGCCTAGTACGCTTCAGCTTGGGTGAATAGGTCACAGCTCCCACTTCAATGACACGGTTATTTCTGTCAATCCTCATCAAGGCAAAAGTTCCCAGAGCCTTACCGTTCTCCTTGTCCACAATCGCATAGTGGAAACGATCCTGTTCTGCCAGCATCTGATCTAGCTTCTGTGACCATTCTGCCTGATTTTGGGCAGGATTTTGGAAGAGATAGGTCCACATATTCGCAGGAGAATCTGGGCCATACACCTCATACAAATCCGCTCCATGATTGTCCTTGGACAAACGCTCGATAATAACATACTGGCCTTCGATTCGCTCCAGATTGGGCAAGTCCCCCGGCTGAAAATCCGGCAGAGCATCCCCAATGGGTTGGCCTAGTTCATTCATTCGCATAAAAACCTCACAATATATCTTGTCCGACAGCCTTTTCGACATTTTCATGAATCCGCGAAAGAGCCAGTCCCGTGCTCCCCTTATGGGTAGGAATGAGCACAAGAGCAGGAATCTCCAGCTGGTCATAGTAGGCCAGAGTTTCTGGAATATCCGCAGCCATATCCTCCGTCAGATAGATAATACCGAAATCTTCGTGAGCGAGCCGACGCAGGGTATTGACCGTCTCCTGAGCTTCTTTTACTGGAAAGGTCTGAAAACCAATCAGCTTAAATGGGAGAATAGTATCGCGATTTCCCACGACAGCAATCTTGTAGCTAGTCTTGTCCATAAATCGGTCGCATCCTTTCTCTGATAAGCTCTACTGGCAACTGATTGTCCATGCCGGTCAAAATCAACCGCAGATTCTTAACTTCCAACTCCTTACCCAGCAGATAGCGGGCGAGAGGAAGCGGTCCATCTGTCTCAAACTGACCAGCCGCCAGCAACTTAGCCTGCAAGAGGTCCGCTAGATATTCTAACTCTACTGTCGTCAAGGTCTGGTTCCGCATTTTCTCCTCATAGGAACGCAGATCCAGATCGTAACCACAGGGATTGACCTGGCTAAACCAAGTCAAGAAATCTCCCAGCTCCGCCATGGCAATCCAGTTGGCAGCAGAAAGACTCCCTTCATCAGACAGGAGCTGCCTCATAAAGCTGCGCGGTTTCTCCAAGCCAACAGCACGCTTGACCGTGATGGCATTGTAAAAATCAATAGTCAGATTCACCAGCTGCAGCAGACGGTCATCTTCCAATTCCTGTGTCAGGCGCTTGAGATGCTGGAAATAAGCCATGTCCATGCCAATCTCCAGCACGCGCACATCCTGATAATCCTGGTATTCCTGCCAGGTCGCAAGCACCTCGTCTAGCATGAAATCTGGACAATACTCAGCCGAAAAGGCCATAACTAGGTGCTCTAAAACCTCCAGCGAATAGGTCCCCACCGGCATCAGCAAATGCTCCAGGGACTGACCTGTCGCCCGACCCTTGAGAAAAACTTTGAGATTGTGGTAGGTATAGCGGAGCGTGAAAATCTCCACTAACTCCTTACTTGGACTGATCTCAAGCGCCCAATTATAAACGGAATACAAATGCTTCATCAGTACTTGCTCAATCGCATTGAGATCCTTGATAGCTTCAGCATCCATGGCATAGACCGTTCCCTGCAGAAGAGCCGAACGGCTGGCAGCATCGTCAGTCTGCAGCAACTGATCATATTGCTGGGGCGTCAAAAAGGAAGCCTCCTGCACGCTAATGGCTGTATTGACTTGAGAGAAGCTTGTTTCACTCATGGTCCGCCTCCTATTCTGCCTGGTCTTTGAAAATATCCTGAGCCAGTCGGTAGCTTTCCTCCTGCCAGACAGAGTTCAGCAAGTCGCGATAGAGATAACTATCATCCACCCGTCCTTGGCTCAGCACAAAGCCTGCTTGATTGGCTATAAACTGGTCTGAAAAATGCACTTGCGGAAAGACCTTTTTCAAGTCTTCTAACTTGATGGTGTTAAATTTCTCAGCTGATAGAGCACCGAAAGTCAGTGTCAATTCTTCCTCTGGGTATTTAGCCAGGACACTCTTCAGAAAATGCTCCTCTTCAGCTGGTGACCAAGCCGCCATCTGAGCATAGGCCTCCTCAAAAAGCTCTCTGAGAACCCGCTGCTTGATGACCAAAGTAGACTGGCGCTTTTGATTTTCCAGCTGCTGAATATCGCGCTGACTACGCCGGCTGATTTCTTTCAGCTGCTGCTCCCGCTGTCCAAGCTTTTGCCGAACCAGCTGGGCCTCACGTTCCTTGGCTTCCTGTTCTATTTTCTCAGTAGCCTCGGCCAAAAGCAGACGCCCCTTCTCGTGAGCCTGCTCCAAGACAGAAGCTTTGAGATCTGATATGTCAGACATAAAAGCCTCCTTACTTCACATTCAGAACCATGATGAAGGAAACAACGAAGGCCAAGATGGCGTAGGTTTCAACCATGGCCGCGAGTATTACCCCTTTCATGACCTCTTCCGGACGCTTGGCCAAAATCTGAATACCAGCTGTCGCCACTCGTCCTTGATGCTTGGCTGAAAAGTAACCGACAATGGCAACTGGCAAAGCAGCTAGGAAATAAGCTACGCCTGATTGCAGAGCCAATTCTGGCTTGATATTAAAGAAGACGGTAATCCCGATAACAAAGCCGTAGAGACCTTGGGTACCTGGCAAAAGCTGTAAGATCAGAGCTTGAGCGAATTTTTCCGGCTGTTCTTTCAAGAGGGCTGCTGCTGCCTGACCTGTGCTTCCAACACCCAGAGCTGAGCCCATTCCGCTGAGAAAGACCGCCAAAGCTACTCCCAGACCTGCAAAAAAGGCGCCGCCGTATGTTCCAAAATATGATGCTAAATGTTCCATGATTTACTCCTATGAAAATGCTGTAATTGTCGTAAAACCAACAGCTAGTTAAATGAATGATACTTGTTTTGATGTTTTAGAAAGTGTTTTTCTAAAGATGAGCTTCTCATCTATTACCATAGTGTCTAATCTTTATTTCTTACTTTGCTGAACGTATTTCTCACTAGGCTTGAGCGGAGTGAAAGGCTTACCGCCTCCGTCGTAGAATTTCCCGAAGAATTCCACGAAAATCAAACGCGCTCCGTGTACATAACCGGACAGAAAAGATAGAAACATATTGACCAAATGCAGGGCAATAAAGAGCAGAATGCCGATGCTAAAGCGAGCGACAGGTGGAAAGAGGCTGACAATCAAGTTAAAGGCCGAGCCAATGCTGGCTCCTGAAAGCCCCAGAGCCATCAGCCGCGTAAAGCTGACAAGATCTCCTACATAACCGCTGACATTGTAAAGATTAAAGAGACCTGACCCCAATCCTGCCAAGCTCTTAGCACTGACAATGGATACTGCCAGTATGCCCAGAGCATTGATGATAGCCAGCCACTGACCAATCGTTGCAGCAAAGGCCAAGGATGGGAAGAAATTTCCCAAGGCCAAGAGTAGCAGCCCCAGCA
Source organism: Streptococcus sp. SG1 (assembly GCF_030439935.1). Lineage (NCBI taxonomy): Bacteria > Bacillati > Bacillota > Bacilli > Lactobacillales > Streptococcaceae > Streptococcus > Streptococcus sp. SG1. The sequence goes on from NZ_JAQFJC010000007.1 coordinate 24,221, forward strand.
AAATCAGCACCCAAGCAAAGCCTGCATTATAAGCTTCTGCATAATCCTTGAGGCGGATATTTTTCAGACCGCTGAGGAAGAGGCCCGCCAGCACCGTAACAAAACCAAAGACAACCGAAATAACCAGAATCGTCATGGCATCGGAGCTGGTGCTAATCAGAGCGAAGGGCAGTTCAAAGCCAAAGAAAGAACCATAAACCAGTCCCCAGATGATGACTGCCACACCCAGCAGGCGGAAGAATCGCAGATTCTTAGCCAGTCCCGGCTTGACATGCAAGAAGTGTAGCGCCAGACTGGTGCCTACAAAGAGTAAAAGGCCGTAGCCGATGTCAGCGACCATCATGCCAAAGAATACAAAATAGAATAGGGAAACGATAGGGGTTGGATCCTTGTCACCATACTTAGGCAGGGAATACATCTCCGTCACTAGCTCGAAGGGCTCCACCAAGGCATTGTTTTTAAGCTTGGTCGGAACCTTATCTTCCTCGTCCTGTCGAATCTCTCTGGTCTGGATGAGAATGCTCTGGCCGAACTGCTCTGTCAAGCAAGCCTCAAGAGCTTTCACTTGATTGCTTTCGATCCAGCCTTCCAAGGCTGCCAGATTTTGCGTACTGGCTAACTGATTTTTACTTTCTTGACGGGAGGAGAGATTGCAGAGATAATCAAGCTGAACCTTGAGTTGGTCCAACTCATTCTTGGAAGCTGCCAGACTCTTGGTCATAGCATCTGCTACCGCCTCCTGCTGTCGAATATTGGCCTTGAGCTGATCTATTCGCTCAGCGGGTAGTTCCGCATGGGCGTACTCAAAAGGCTTAAAGCCGTACTCTTTCAAGACTTTGCGAACTTCTTCCAGAGTGCCTGCCTTGTAAAAAATAAGAACCCCATGCTCCGTATCATCGGTAAAGACTTCCTGAAACTTCAGGTCAGGATGTGCTCCCAGAGTCAGACGCAGAGCGTCGTCATCGGTATTGGGAATCGTCCCAATCAAAGCTCCCAGATGGCTGAAAGCTGCTGCTGCTTGCGGTGTTAGCTCCAATGGCTCCCACTTCTCCAGCGCAGCCACTTCCAAGCGGTCAGCCTCTATCTGATCTTTGGCCTCTTGCAAGACCTTGAGTTGCTTACTGATTCCTTCTAATAGCGCCTCCTCATCCCTAGCCTTCCCTGCCTGCTCTAAAGCAGCAAAGGATAATTCCAAAGGCTTTTCTTTTAAGGCTTCCAGCAGTTTCTTTTTGGGCATAAAGGGCTCCAGCTCTGCAATCAGCCTCTCGAGCTTTTCCTGACGACTCAGCAAATCCTGCTGAGATAACTCTTGATCCGGCCGACCGACTAAAGCCTGCTCAAAGGCTACCTGCCAGTCCTCTTCCTCCCGCAAGTTGTGAATCTGTACCGACTCTAAATCCTGGAGGAAAAAGAGAAGTTGATCAAGCAGTTCCTTGGGCAGGAGCAGAGACAGTTGCCGCATTTGACTAATGGCCATAGGCTTCTACCACCTTCTCTACAATGGCTTGCGCCAAGTCTGCTTTTTTGTCTGTCAACGCAGCCTCAACCTTATCCTCATTTTGCTGGGTTGTCTGCTCCAAGTCTTGCTGCAGGAGCACCAACTTTTGCTGGGAACTCGCTGTTAATTCCTCTGCCAGCTTCTGCGTTTCATCGTCATAGGTCAGACCCAGTCGTCTGAGATTTTCATCTACTTGCTGTCGCAGCTCCTGAGCCTGCTTCCTGTAGCCCATCAAAACTTCTTCTGCAGCAGTCTCAATTTCTTGCATCTTCTCTAAGGTCGTATTTGTCATATCCCCACTATCTCCTTTGGGTTGTATGTTCTTTCATGTGTAAATTATAACACATTTATGCTTTATCCGTCATAAGCTACAAGTAGTTGCTTCTGTTCAATTACTGTACAGACTTATATTCTGTCATATGGAAATATCTTTCTCAGATCCTCTTTTCAAAAACAAGTTCGCTTATGTTTTTACAGATTATGTTATAATATAAACATATAATAACGCTTACTAAAATTTCAAGGAGATATTGATGGGAAATCAGCTGCATATTATAGATATCATTGAAAACAGTTTAGATAGTATGACCGGCCTAGAAAGAGAGATTGCCCACTACTTCTTGAACTCTACAAATATTCAGGAAGATCTATCTTCGCTTCAAGTGACCAAGCAACTGCATATTTCCCAGGCAGCCTTGACTCGATTTGCCAAGAAGTGTGGTTTTAAAGGTTATAGAGAGTTCAAATTTCAATACCAACAGCAAACTACATCGAGTGAGCCCGAAGTGCCTTCTCTCGGGCATGACTTATCACGTCGTGTCTTGCGAAATTATACACAACTTCGAATGCAGACGGAAGAAGTCATAGACGAAGATAAACTACAGCGAATAGCTACTTTGATTGAAGATGCTGATCGGGTTTATTTCTTCGGTATTGGAAGTTCTGGTTTAGTAGCTCGTGATATGAAGCTACGCTTTATGCGTCTAGGAGTCGTTTGTGAGGCCCTGACTGACCAAGATGGTTTCGCTTGGACAACCAGTATTTTAGACAAAAACTGTCTTGTCATCGGATTCTCCCTGTCAGGACAGACTCAATCTATTATTGACAGTCTAATTGATGCTAAAAACATGGGGGCAAAAACAGTTTTGGTGACTGGACAGCCCCAAAAGGTCCAACAAGATTTTACAGAAATCCTTGCTGTAGCTCTGCAAAGCAAACCTGAATTCATCCTGCGTATATCAGCCCAATTTCCCATGTTGCTTATGATAGACCTCATTTACGCCTTTTTTCTTGAGATTAATCGTGAAAAAAAAGAGAAAATCTTCAATAGCTTTTGGGAAAACCAGAAACTAAATGGCTATCACCGTCGAAATACTCATAAAAGATAAAAACGAATCAGAATTTCTTGACTCGTTTTTCTTTTTCGGTTCTCGCTTTTTCGTCTTTTTTCACAAGGGAAGGATTGGACCGTAGATTTCCAATTGAGGCTGAACTTTTTCCATATGAAAGGTATCATAGGCACGCCATTTTTGATAAGTAGACTGATCGAGTTTGAGACCACTAAGACCAATTAAAAAACTAGCACTTTTATGGAATCTTTCAAGAGCAATGAGGAGACGGTTATCAAGGGCTTTGGTTTTCTCCAAACTCTTCAAAACTTCTACTAAACACTCGTAAAAGAGAATTTCATCTCTTGATCGAATTGCCTTCTTTTGAAAATCTTCCATCAAGGAACTTAGAAGCTGAGTGGCTTCCTGAATGAAACTTTTTTCTGTCATTTGATTTTCCTCCTGAAAGACAAGGAACCTGAGAAAAATCTCAGGTTAAACTTGTTTATTTTTGAAATGATAGTAGGCTCCAAACATACCCGCAGTATTTTGATGATGAGCAAAAGCGAGTTTCGTTTTATCGGCAATGCTTGGAACCAAGGCATCCTGCAAAGCCACCTGAATACGCGGTCTAAGAATAGCTTCTTGTCCCATGATGCCACCTCCTAGGATGACAACTTCTGGATTAACAACATAGCAGATATTGGCAATTCCCTGACCCAGATAACCAACCATACGATCAATGCCCTGTATACAAATCTTATTTCCTTCAGTTGCTTCTTTGAAAATCCGTCGGCCATTCCAATGCTCTGCTTCTTCTCCGTGTAGCTCAGCCACATAATTGACTAAAGCAGTTGTAGATGCCACATCCTGGAAAGCTCCATCCGGTAGATGCAGGTAACCGACCTCACAGGCAGAGTTACTAAAGCCATGGAAGACCTGACCATCTACGACCAGACAGCCTCCGATACCTGTACCGATTGTCAAACAAAGGGCAATCTTGGCTCCCATGCCACTGCCCGACATAGCCTCTGCTAGACCAGCACAGTTGACATCATTTTCAATCTCACATGGTAAGGAAAATTTTTCTTCCAGCACTTTTTTGAACTGGGTTCCAGCGTAATTAGGAATCTGCGGCCCAGCATAGAAAATTTCACCCTTGTCTGGATCCACCATACCAGCAGAAGAAATACAAATCCCAGCGAGAGGTCCTTTTTCTAAATAGGCTGCAACAATCGCTTCAACCTTTTGCATAATTCCCGGACCACCTTTGTGGGCCTCTGTCGGCATTTCATGTGCTTCCACCAAGGTCTCAGCCTCGTTGATCAAGCCATACTTGATATTGGTACCGCCAATATCAATGGCGACATATTGTTTCATAGCACACCTTCTCTCTAGTATCTGTTCTTTGACTTATAAGAACTGCTCCTTAGTATGACGAATCAACTGAGCAGCCTCTTCCACGATCGACCGGTCTTCTTCAGTCACTGGTGTCAGAGGTGAACGAACAGACCCAATATTGAGTCCTTCATTGATTTTCAAGACTTCTTTAATCACACCATACATATTACCATGCGCACTCGTTAATTTTCCGATAATAGCATTAATAGCATATTGCAATTCTTTAGCACGTTCCAATTCCTTGTCAGCAATCAGTTGATTGAGTTTGAGGAAGAGCTCTGGCATAGCCCCATATGTACCACCGATACCAGCTGCAGCACCCATGAGTCGGCCACCTAAGAATTGTTCATCTGGTCCATTAAAGACTACATGATCTTCTCTCCCAAGAGCTACAAAGGTCTGAATATCCTGCACCGGCATTGAAGAATTCTTCACACCAATCACACGCTTATTCTTGAGCATTTCTTTGTAAAGACTAGGAGTCAAAGCTACACCAGCCAGCTGAGGGATATTGTAAATCACGAAATCCGTATTAGGCGCTGCCGCACTGATGTCATTCCAATACTTGGCAACCGAATACTCTGGCAACCGGAAATAAATCGGTGGAATAGCTGCAATAGCATCGACTCCTAAACTTTCCGCATGACGAGCCAACTCCACGCTGTCTTTAGTATTGTTGCAAGCCACGTGGGCAATGATGGTCAGACGCCCCTTAGCAACTTTCATCACTTCTTCTAGAACCCGTTTTCGGTCTTCTACACTCAGATAGATACACTCGCCCGAAGAACCGTTGACATAAAGACCTTGCACGCCCTTGGCGATGAAATATTCCACTAAAGCGCGAGTCCGCTCCGGACTGATTTCACCTTCCTCGTCATAGCAGGCGTAGAAAGCCGGAATGACACCTTGGTATTTTTTTAAATCTGACATAGTTTTCTCCTAATGTTTTAGAAATGAGAGGGACGAAAATCATTGTTTCATCCCCACATCTTTTATTTTACAATTTCTGATAATTTAACTTTACGATCTTCAAACATAGACTGAGTACATGCATCTGCTGTCGCAATAGCCTCCAGAGCTGCTTCTCCCGTCAATAATTTTTTGAATTCTTCTGTTACTGGTGCTCCCTGCATAATTTCATGAAAGTAACGCATTTCCTTGTCAATAACAGATGATAACCACAATGGGGTACGTTTACCAGGTTTTCCGTAAGCAATCGCTCCATCCATTTCGGTACTATGGTAAATACGAGTACGATCATCATCTTCTTCCTGTGACTCATGGATTAGGAAGTAACTTTCTTGGCCATCTAATTTGAGAGTTCCTTTACAGTTGAATAAGTCCAGACGAATCGCTCCTTTTGTTCCTTGAATCAAGACATAGTGTTCACCCCAGCGATAAGCAGAACCCCATTCTAGCAAAGCGAAACGCTTGTTTGAAAATTCCATATTAACAAAAATCATGTCATCTTCGTCACCAAAGTTTTCTCCCTCGTGAGCTACATTACCACCAGTCATTGTGACAGTTTCAGGCATCCCGCCCATAAGAAATTGAACACAGTCCAATTCATGGATATGGTGATATAAGTGACCACCAGATTTTTCTCGAATTTTTTTCCAAGATACTGATGGTTGTTGTTCCTCCCATCCATTACGAGCTGTATGACAATATAGAACGTCCCCGATCACACCTTGATTGATTAATTCTTTAGCATGGTGAACACCATTAAAGAAGTTCATGATATGCCCCGCCATAAAGGTCACATTATTTTCTTTACAAGCGTCTACCATTTCGCGACAATCCTCATAGGAAAGAGCAATTGGTTTTTCACAAAAAACATTTTTCCCATGTTGAGCTGCTTTGATAACTGGCTCTTTGTGCAGATTATTTGGAGAAGCTACAATAACACAATCAACTTCGTCGCTAGCGACTAATTCATCTAACGATGCCGCAACTTTTGCTCCTAGCTCTTCAGCTACTGATTCCGCATTTTCTGGATCATAAACAACCGTAATCTCTGCACCATCGTTTTTTTGCATATATCGAGCCAATTCAGCTCCAAAATATCCTGTTCCTACGACGCCATATTTAACCATTTGTTTCTCCTTTGTTATTGTGTATAACATTTTTATTTTTTCTATTTCACAGATCCCTCAGACAATCCTTTTGCTATTTTATTTTGAATAATAGAGAAGAAGATAATTGAAGGAAGGACGACGATAACAGAAGCTGCCATCATATCTCCCCAATCCAGAATTTCTGAACCATTTAATGAACGAAGTGCTACTGCCACTGTCATCTTACTGGTATCATTAATTAAGATTAAGGCATATAAAAATTCATTCCAAGCATTGATAAAAGTATAAATTGCTGTTGCCACAATCCCTGGTGCTACAATAGGTAATACAATCTTATAGAATGTCACAAATTTATTTGCACCGTCAATTCTAGCTGCTTCTTCAATACCGATTGGGACAGTCTGGAAGAAACCTACCAGAAGCCAAACCGCATAAGGAACACTAAAAGATAGATAAACCATCATTAAACCAAATAAACTATTTGTCAAGCCAACTTTTGCAATTGCTATTGAGTAAGGAATCGCCAACAAAATTGGCGGGAAAATATAGGTAATTACAAGCAATCTAGACATGATTGCTCCTAGCTTTGGAAAGAATCGAACAATCCCATAAGCAGCCATTGCCGAGATAATAATTGCAATGACTGTAGTCGTAAGGGCAATGAGTAAACTATTTTTGATATTATCAATAAAGTGTAAATCATTAATAACATGAACAAAATAGTCAAAAGTAAATTGCTCAGGCCAAAATCTAGTAGGAAACTGAGTCAGTTCTCCCTTACCCTTTACTGATGAGATAATGATCCAAATCAAGGGGAAAATAGCAACTATTGTTGCACCTACCAAGAGTATATGTGAAAGAATATCTAAATAAATTCCTGATTTCTTTTTCATTATTTTCTACCCTCCTTTTCCCACTTGCTTATAATGCCAAAATAAATAAAGCAAACTGCCATTAAGAAGATAAAGAGTAAAACAGTTACAGCTGAGGCACGACCCAACAATTTAGTTCCCCATCCAAGATTATAGGCAAAAATTGGGAGAGTCATTGTTGCATTTGAAGGTCCTCCACCTGTAATCAGATAGATGATATCAAAATTATTAAATATCCATACTGTTCTTAAAACAACTAGAAGCCCTACTACGACTTTAATATGAGGGAACACAATAAACTTAAATACTTGCCAACTAGACGCCCCATCAATTGTAGCTGCTTCAAATTGCTCTTCTGGAACTGTTTGAAGAGCAGACAAAACGTTGACCATAATCATTGGAGCACCAAACCAGATATTGATAAATACCAAGCAGATGAAGGCCCATGTGCTGTCTGTTAAAAATGCAGGAACATGATTCATGAGACCTAATTTAACAATCAAGTTTGGTAAATAACCATAAACTCCGTTCAAAATCCATTGCCATGAAAAAGCTATAACGATAGTCGGGAAAGCCCAAGGAACAATCAAAAGAGTGCGATAGAGTTTCTTAAATCGTCGTACTCGATGCAGGGCTAAAGCTAATACAAAACCTACTAAAACTTGCCCAACCAGCGAGAAAACCGTCCACTTAATGGAGTTAAAGAACGCATTAAAGAAGTTGGGATCTGATAGCACAGCCTTGTAATTCGCTAATCCAACAAATCGATAGTTTGGCATGATTAAATGTTTGTTGGTAAAGCTAAAATAGATGCTGGAGAAAAATGGATAAACAAATAATAGTCCAACAATGATAATAGCAGGTAATACAAACACCCATCGAGTCAAATTTCTATTTTTGACCATATGCTTATTCCTCTCTAAAAACAGAGGCCACATAATTGTAGCCTCTGCTATTATTATTTAACATCAACTGCTACAGTTTCAAATAAATCATTCAATTGTTTTTCTGCATCCTTAGCAGCCTCCATTGGATCTTTACCATTTGTAATAATATCTTGGAACATTTGTTCAATGATATGTTGGTTTGTTAACATTCCAGCTTGAACACTTGGACCATTTTCATATCCAATAGCTGTACCTTTTTCTGCCGCTTTTGTAATAACTTCTTCTGCATGTTGGAATTTCTTACGGACGTCATTATCTTTATAGGCTGGATCATCGCTAATGCCTTTGATGGCAGGCAACATTCCGACAGGAGTTGAATCCAAGAAATGAATATAGTCTTTCTTTTCATACAAAGATTCTAAGAATGCTTTCGCTACTTCTGGATGTTTTGAATTCTTCCAAACTACCAATGGAATATTAGAAGTTTCAATACCATAATCTTTATCTGATTCTTTTACTTTTGGAATCGGATAAGCATCAATCGCATCAATTAATTGAGGGCTATTTGCTTGGATACCACCAATATGGAATCCTGAGTTAAAGTCAAAAGCTGTCTTTCCTTGATAGAACAAAGTAGCTTGTTGCAAGACATTAAAGTTCAGTGAATCTTTTGGAGAAAATTCCTTGTACATTTTCACCCAATATTTAATTCCATCTTGAGCCAATTTGCTTGTCAAGTTGGCTTTCATATCCTTTGTCAACAGACTTCCACCGCCACTTCGTACATAGAAATTCAAGAAGCGTGTCCCCATCAGATCATTTGTCCCAAAAGGAACAGACAATCCATAAACTCCATTTTCTTTTAATTTTTTAGAAGCTTCATACAACTGGTCCCATGTTTTTGGAACTTCAATATTATATTGTTTCAATAAATCAGTGCGAACCCACATGACTTGAGCATGGGAGTACAATGGAACAGAATAAAAATTGCCATCAACTTTTGCTTCATCTAGTGCTGTTTTTGTAAACTTATCTTCCCCGATTTTCTTAACAGTATCATTCAATGGAATCAAAGCATCTGAATTGACCATTTCCATAACTTGGTTTGGCAAAGCCGTGCTAATATCTGGAACATTGCCATTCGCTAAACCAGTTGTCCATTTTGTATAAAAGTCATTCCAAGAAAACGTTTCGATTTTAATTTTTGTTTTTGGATGTTTTTTCATAAATTCATCTGCTGATTTTTGGATGCTTTCTAGACGAGGACCCTGTGTAAAGGAGTGCCACATAGTAATCTCACCAGATAATTCTGTTGATGAGCCTTTGTCAGCTGTCTTTTCCGTCTTGCCAGAACAAGCAACCAAGGCAAGACCTGTCAGAGCAAGACCTGCAAGACATAACATTTTTTTAAATTTTTTCATTGTTATTTCCTTCCTTTATTACGAAATTGCAACTTTAAAAACGACTTTTTTTACAGGAGCATCATTTACACGAACCTTAGGTTGATGGAGATCTTCTGGAAAAGTAATTAAACATTCTCCAGCTCTTAGATGCACTAATTGCTCTACTTTTCCTTTGTATAACGCAATATCTTTATTTTCATCGTATTCTTGGGTTACGCTTACGCTTTCTGGTGAAGTAACTGCCATTGCTTCCTCATTTTCTAAAACCAAGTGGATATCTAAATATTTTTGGTGTGTTTCAAAAAATGTGCCCGCTTCACCATCAGCTAAATAAGTAAAGCAATTCCCAAATATACTATCTCCATCAATCTCCAGCAAACCCTCTTGAAGATCATCTAAATCAGTTGATTTTAGAAAGGAAATTAACTTTTCAAAATGCGGATTCACACCTGTATAGGTTGCTAAACGATTGATTTTGGTAATAATCATCCTCCATCCTCCTCTTTTTTCGTTAAGTAAAATTATTCCTATTTTTTTACAGCAGCCACAAAGCGTTCTGTTATTTCTTTGGGACGAGTAATTGCCCCTCCAACCACAATACCACGAACACCTAAATCATGAATCACTTTAGCATCTGCGGGGTAATGAATCTTCCCTTCCGCAATGACATCCAAACCTGCATTACAAAGATTTTTGATAAGTTCGAAATCAGGCCCATCTACTTTAGGACTGTAAGAAGTATAACCCGATAAGGTTGTCCCTACAAAATCTACTCCCGCCTCTGCCGCGTCTACACCCTCTTCAAGAGTGCTAATATCTGCCATTAGCAACTGTTTAGGGTACTTTCTCTTGACTTCCTTAATAAATTCCTCAATCGTTAAACCATCAAAGCGATCCCTTTTAGTACAATCCATTGCAATCACTTCAATATCTAACTCCGCCAACTCATCCACTTCTTTCATTGTTGCAGTGATAAAAGGTTCTTGCGGTGGATAATCCCTCTTAATAATTCCGATAATAGGAAGAGAGGATATCTCTTTAATTTCCTTGATATCCCGAACACTATTTGCTCGAATACCAATTGCTCCCCCCTGCTCAGCAGCCTTAACTAAAAGCGGAATCACTCCCCCTTTTTCTGTATAAAGCGGTTCATGAGGTAAGGCTTGGCAAGATACGATGATGCCATCCCTAATTTGTTCAATTAATGCTTCTTTGGAAATTTGTGCCATAGACAATCTCCTTTTTCTTTTGATATTCCGTTTATTTTGTAATGTCATTATATACAATTATTAAAGCGCTTTCAATATTTTCTGGCGTTTAGATTTTAGTTTCCTATTTTTAGTATTTTTCACAAAACTCTGAAAGTAGTTTCAGAATTTAGTCCATTTCCATAAAATAAAAAAAAAGATTTTTTTACTTTCTTTTTCATTTTTCTCATCTTCCTGCGAATAGTTAAGTGTAAGCAAAATCGCTTAACAAACTGTAAAGGAGTAGCAAGATGTTTTTATTACCACTTTTCTGGCCTCTATTTTTCAAAATCTAAAAGATTGGAGATAATAATGAAAGAATTCAAAGAACTAAGCAAACAAGAGTTAGAGAAAACATGTGGCGGAGTTGCCATGCCTGCCTTATGGTTTTTTAGACGCCAAGCACCTTCAGGAAATCGACGGTCCTCTAGATTTTCACTTCTCATTCTCTAGACCATAGATGAGATAAGGTTCAACCACTAGTCCTAAAGCTAGCTTCACTTCTACCAACTTAACAGTTGGTGGCCTATATAATAAAGGAGAATATACAATGGAAAATATGACAACAATTGAAAACCACTACCTCGCCCTAACCGAAGACGAATTAATGAATGTTGAAGGGGGAGAATTCTTAACTGCTACTATTGCGGGTATTGCTGTATGGAAACTTGGAGTAGCAGCTCTATCTGGACTAAGCCTAGGTTATTTAATTAACCGCTAAAAACCTATACTTATATAAAAGGAGAATAACATGAGTAATTTCAATAGCATTGATAAATATGAAACACTAACTGAGATAAACTTGGCAGAAATCCAAGGTGGTGATTTAGGAGTTTTAGTCGGAATTTTCGCTGCTGCATATGTTATTGGTAGTGACTTAGCTAGACGAAAAAAATAGTCCATTATGTTATCTAAAAAAGAAATAGTTATAACTGTCTTGTATCTTGTCTATGTCATTTTTTATGTATTAAACGATATGCATGTTCTGAAAATTGGCAACCTTCCTAATCTATTAGTGCCAACTATTCTATTTTTATGCTTAAAATACGAAATCAGACGAAATAGCGAACATAAGAAAAAGCCTGTATCTTAGGCTTTTTTCTAATCCTTCAGCCAACACACACTTCAGCACCTTTACCTCTTTGACAACTCTACGCCTGAAAGATAGCTAGTAGACCACTCTTTGATTCCACCTAATCGACATTCAGTTTATGTTTAGCACGGAGAAGGCAACTCATTAATCCCAACATAATGAGCTCCTAGTGAGGAGAAAAACGATAGCCTAACAACATCAATAGAATTAAGAAATCGGTGTTCGCTATTGCTCCTCCTAGACTAAATTTCAGTCCATGCCACCAATCACTACATTTTGCTGATCAATATACGAAAATCCCTCACTCATGCGAGCGAGGGATTTTTTTATGATCTTTACAGGAGTTTTTCACTCCTTCAGCCATGTACTTATTTGCGACGTCCTGGACGTTCTTTGTAACCGTAGTAAGAATCTTCGATGATTTCTTGCATATGGTCAACCATTGGAAGACGTGGGTTAGCAGGCGAACATTGATCTTCATAAGCAAGGAAAGCCAATTCACGAGAATGTTTCTTCCATTCTTTTTCATCAATTCCTTGAGCCTTGAAGTTCATTTGGATACCAACGCGCTCACCAAGTTCGTAGACAGCTTTTGCGTAAGATTCCACACCTTCTTCTGGAGTAGAAGCCGGTAAACCAAGCATACGAGCGATATCTTGGTATTTTTCATCCGCACGGTAGTAGTTGTACTTAGGCCATGTCGCTGTCTTAGCTGGACGTGTACCATTGTAACGGATTACGTATGGCAGCAAGATAGCATTGGTACGACCGTGGATTGTGTGGAATTGCGCACCAATCTTATGAGCCATTGAGTGAGAAATACCCAAGAAAGCATTGGCAAAGGCCATACCAGCGATTGTTGAAGCATTATGCATCTTTTCACGTGAATGGAAATCTGCATTCTTCACAGAGCTTTCAAGGTTTTCAAAGACAAGTTTGATTGCTTGAAGGGCAAGACCATCAGTGTAGTCACTAGCCATTTGAGATACGTATGCTTCAGTAGCGTGGGTCAATACGTCCATACCAGTGTCCGCAGCAACAAATCCTGGAACTGTTAATACCAAAGCTGGGTCTACGATGGCTACAGTAGGAGTCAATGAGTAGTCAGCGATTGGGTATTTACGGTTGTTAGCCTTATCAGAGATAACGGCAAACGGTGTTACTTCAGATCCTGTACCAGATGTTGTTGGGATTGCGATAAACTTAGTCTTCTTACCAAGCAATGGGAACTTGAAGGCACGTTTACGGATATCCATGAATTTTTGAACAAGGTCACGGAAGTCAACTTCTGGTCGTTCATAGAAGAGCCACATTACTTTAGCTGCGTCCATTGGTGAACCACCACCAAGTGCAATGATTGTATCAGGTTTGAAGGAACGCATGATCTCTGTACCACGTTCAACTGTTGTGATATCTGGCTCTGGTTCTACGTCAGCAAAGATTTGATAAACAACCTTATTACGACGAAGATCGAGTTGCTCGATGATACGATCTAGGAAACCAAGCTCTACCATAGCATGGTCTGTAACGATCATGACACGCTCAACGTCACGACATTTTTGAAGGTATTGAATTGAGTCACGTTCAAAGTATGTTTTTGAAGGAAGTTTCATCCATTGCATGTTATTTCTCCGTCTTCCGACTTTTTTGATGTTCAAGAGGTTGATGGCGCTGACGTTATCTCCAACTGAGTTGCGTCCGTAAGAACCACATCCAAGTGTCAATGATGGCAAGAAGGCATTATAAACGTCCCCGATACCACCGAAAGTAGAAGGTGAGTTACAGATAACACGAATAGCTTTAACTGCTTTACCAAATTCTTTAGTCAATTCTTCATCTGCAGTATGGATGGCAGCTGAGTGACCAAGACCGTTAAATTCAACCATTTGGCGAGCCTTGTTAATTCCGTCTTCACGACTTTCAGATTTCAAAACTGCGATAACTGGAGATAATTTTTCACGAGTTAACGGCTCTTTTTCGCCAACTTCTTTACATTCTGCAGCAAGGATATTGGTTCCTTCTGGAACTGTAAATCCTGCTTGTTCTGCAATCCAAGCTGCTGGCTTACCTACGATATCTGCATTGAGCTTCGCACCAGCACAGTTCTTACTGTTTGCCTTAGCACCGAAGCAGAATTCTTCCAACAGAGCTTTTTCTTTCTTATTTACAAAGTAAGTATGATAAGACTTGAATTCTTCTACAAATTCATCGTAAATTTCTTTGTCAATGATAACAGCTTGCTCAGATGCACAGACCATACCATTGTCAAAGGACTTAGACATAACGATATCATGAGCCGCCTGACGGATATTCGCTGATTTTTCAACATAAGCTGGTACGTTTCCAGCACCTACCCCAAGGGCAGGTTTTCCACATGAATACGCTGCCTTCACCATTGCATTACCACCAGTTGCAAGGATCGTTGCCACTCCTTCATGGTTCATAAGAGCACTAGTTGCTTCCATAGATGGTTGGGTAATCCATTGAACACAGTTCTCAGGAGCACCCGCTGCGATTGCTGCATCACGAACGATTTGAGCTGCATGAGCAGATGATTCTTGAGCAGATGGGTGGAAAGCAAAGACAATTGGGTTACGAGTCTTCAATGAAATCAAAGACTTAAAGATTGCAGTCGAAGTTGGGTTGGTTGTTGGAGTAATTCCGCAGACAACACCAACCGGCTCAGCAATCAAAGTTAAACCTGTTACATCATCTTCTTCGATAACACCAACAGTCTTCGTGTGACGCATGTTGTTTACCACGTGTTCACAGGCGAATAGGTTTTTTGTTGCCTTATCTTCAAAGACCCCACGACCTGTTTCTTCATAAGCATGAAGCGCCAATTCTCCATGGGCATCAAGTGCTGCAACAGAAGCTTTGGCTACGATGTAGTCGATTTGTTCTTGGTCTAATTTGCGCATTTCATCAAGAGCAACCAAGGCTTTTTGTACTAACTCATCTACATGCTTTTCAGCTGCGAGTTTCTTTTCCTCAGGTGTCACAGTTTTTTTATCAGCCATATTTTCCTCCATAGCTTTCAAGGAATTTATCCTTTGTTAATTTTTTCACAATTTCATTATAACCCATTTGCTTTCCTTTGTAAACACTTTCGCTTACATTTCACAAACTTTTTTATTATTGTTTGTGAAATATATTTCAATCTCCATTTATTGCTGCGACTACCTCTATTTTTTTGTGAAATCAAATTTTGTAATAATTTAATTTCACATAGATTTGTTTACATATTTTCACAGAAGCTTGTAAAAATTAGGTAAGCGCTTTCATATATTATATATAAAGAACCCGAATATCGGGCCTTTATATTCATCATTAAATTAAGGTTTGACAGGGCCTTGATTAGCTTCATCAAGCGTAGCCTTGATTGTTTGAGCATATAATTGACCACCTGCAGCAATGCTTTGTGACTCAGTGCCAAAGTGAACGTAATCTGTTCCATACCAGATAGCAGGATTATCAATGGCTGCTTGATACCAATCAGCTACATAAACATAATTATATTTCTTCGCCAATTCCAATTGGTACTGCCGAGTTTTTACCAGATCACTGTTTTCATCTCCAGCAACTCGTCCATCATATGGAGTCACTAAGATTAAACGATGTCCCTTAGGAAGTTTTTCAACCAGTTTATTAAGCACTTCTTCGTAATTAGGAACTGTATTAGCACCTAAAGCAAGGACTACATTTTGCAGAAGAACCTTGTTGCTAATATCTGTTTGATAAACCTCTAAACCTGATTCCAGATTTCGGCTGACAGCTGCATCCAATTGCACGCCAGGAATAGCTTCTTGTAACCAGTCATTAGCTCGCAAAGCTACAGAATCACCTATCAAGGTCGTTCCAGGCGCCACATTGTAATCAGTAGCTGTTGTTTGATCCGCTTGGCTACGGGTTAATTGCATCTTACTATCCGCTTGATTTAAGGCATTAATCATTAAGTCTTCCTCAAAAGCTCCAACCTTAGGTGAAGTAAAGATGATAAAGAAGCAGATGAGCCCCAAAGGGATCAGACTATAAAAAATCGGTCTCGCAATTGATTTTACATCGAGCTTAATACCAAACAAATCTGGTTTTCTTCCCGCTAAAACAGGTTCCAAAATATAGAAAGAGACTGCTGCAAAGGCAAAGGATAGAAGAGTAGTTAATACTACTGCTCCTGCATTTCCCATCAACTGACTGAAAATAATGTAAAAAGGCCAATGGAAGAGATAAACACCGTAACTCGTATCAGCAATAAATGTGACCCAGATTGGCTCTTCCAGCTTAGGTGTCTTTTCATGGAGAACACGAGCACCCAAAATCATAGCCAAGGCAGCTATCGTTGCGAGGAGAAAGCCAACTAAATAAGTGAAGATATTATCAAAACGAAGCAGGAAGGTTAGAAGAATTAAGACAACAAAACCACCACCAATAGTGGCTATCGTCTGCTTCATGCTCCAAGACTGTTCTAGTTTCTTGAAATTTGCCCCTACATTTTGAACACCAGAAACTGTAGCTAAAGCTGTCCCAGCAAAGAAGGGGAAGATATGTGTCCAGCTTGAAAAATAAAGGGAAGAAAAATTCTTAGTGAAAAAGCTACTTACAAACATGGACAGAAAACTAAATAAGAAAATTCCTGTCGAAATCAGAAAAATCATCCCTCGAAATTGGCCGAGACTCCGACTTTTCTTAGCCAAGAACCAGACTGCCAATCCCCACAAAATATAATAATGCACCTCAAGTGCTAAACTCCAAGTATGTACAAATAAATGAGGTACAAACTGACTCTCGTAGCTACCGCCCGATAAAATTTCATAAAAATTTGTTACAAAACCTAGGGCACCCGCTATCTGCGTTCCAATACCAGCCACAAAATCTTTGCGAATGAAGAGGGTAAACGGCAGAGTGATCAGAATCATAAAGACCAGAGGCGGAAAAATCCTATAAAAACGTCGTCTTAGAAATCCTAAGATATCAATTTCTTGACGTTTAGCAAATTCATCAATCAGGAGTGAGGTGATCAAGAACCCAGAAAATGCGTAGAAAACGTCCACCCCAATAAAGCCTCCAGGAAACACTCCCTGGAAGAAATGATAGAGTAGAACGAGAAGCAAACCTGCTATCCTTACTAATGAAAACCATTTAATGCGCATTTTGATAAATTCCTTGTTTAAACTTTCCTTTGTAAACGACCTTTTGCTCGGTTGTTAGAGTGCCTTGGCCGTCCGCTTGGCCTTTACTAAACTCACCTTCGTACTTCCAACCGCTCTTAGAGGTAAATTTCCCCTTGCCATCAAAGATTCCATTTTTGAAATCTCCTTCGTACTTATCGCCATTTTTGAAAGTCAAAGTTCCTTGACCATCCATCTTTCCATGAACCAGACTGCCATCATACTTAATCGCTCCCTTATCAAGAGTAAGCACTCCTTTATCTGGAATATTAGAAGTAAAAACTAAAATCGCAGACAAAGCAATTAGTGTAACAGCAGCTATCTCAAAATTTGTTCTTGTCAAATAATGCTGGTAACGATTATAAAATTCTTTTAATTTATCCATTTTTATCCATCCAAACGTTCCAGCCAGCGCTCACAGCCTGCTTGAACTAGCCGGTAAGTTTCATCAAAATCATTAGTATACCAAGGATCTGGTACACTTTTATCCATAAATTGATATATCTTATCCTGGTATTTCCGAGGGGCCATCTCTTTTAAATCTGCCACATTGGAAGCATCCATACCAACGATATAATCAAAGAAGGCAAAGTCCTTTTCAGACATCTGCAGAGAAGTTTTTTCAACATCAAATATAATCGCATGCTCATTCAAAGCTGCTTGAGTCCCTTTGTGAATTGGATTTCCATGTTCCCAATTAGAAGTTGCCCGACTTTCAATATGAAATTTATCAGTCAAGCTTTTCATAACAAACTCAGCCATCGGACTCCGACAGATGTTGCCCAAGCAAACAAATACAATTTTTTTCATAGAAATACCTCTTCTTAATTATATCAGAAAATGACATTAAATAGGTTGCTGACCTCCAAAAAAACTGGACGCTTTCCTGCCAATTTAGCATTTTTCTTCCTTCCAATAAGCAGGAAAAGACCACCTGATTGGGTGGTCTTTTAGGGAGATTATTATGAAAAAGAAAAGTTTTAGGAGTTCAAGCTAAGTATTCTTAACTTATGACTACAGTATACTCGAGCCAACTTAAAAATATCTTAAAGCAATTTTAAGTTTCTTTTTCTGGCAAATAAATGTCCAACCTAGGCCACTTAGATTGCCATTTTTTCTTTTCCAAACGTTCTCTATAAAGTTTGATCCTTTCCTCATCCGCTAAAAAATGTGGTGTAGGATTGACTTGAAAGTTAACAAGATCAGTCAAGCCATAAGCTGTGAATAACTCAAGATCATCATTTTTTAATAAACGTAAACCAAGAGCTGTACAGGTTTCTGGATATTTACTCATAGCGTCCTGTGAACTGGTATAAGGATCAGTATTAGGACTATGAATATGCATATAAACTTGATTCTTT
Organism: Streptococcus sp. SG1; assembly: GCF_030439935.1. Classification (NCBI taxonomy): domain Bacteria; kingdom Bacillati; phylum Bacillota; class Bacilli; order Lactobacillales; family Streptococcaceae; genus Streptococcus; species Streptococcus sp. SG1. Next base: position 42,557 of record NZ_JAQFJC010000007.1, read on the forward strand.
ACTTCCCATCGATAGAGTGGATGAGCTTCTCTTAAGCGCTTCTCAATTTGTAACGTCTCCTCATAAGAGACTGTCGGATCAAAGAATATCACATCTATATCTGTTTCAAAATCAAATTTTTCCCGACCTGACAAATGATTCCAGATGAAATTTCTAACACTTCCAGCTGCCAGCCAGCTATCCTGTAAATTCAACTCCCGAATAATCTTTACAATAGTCATTAGATGCTGATCAGCATAGAAAAGGTCTAGAAGATTTTTCTCTTCTACTTCCATAAGCCTATTTCTCCATATATTCATAACCTAAATGTTCATAGGCTTTTCTAGTCGCAACACGACCAGTTCTCGTCCTCATGATAAAGCCTTTTTGAATCAAATAAGGCTCATACATATCTTCGACCGTTTCACGCTCCTCAGCAATATTTACGGACAAGGTACCTAGACCGACTGGACCACCACCATACATCTCAATCATCGTTCTCAGAATTTTTTGATCGACATAGTCCAGACCTTCATGATCTACATCTAACATGGAAAGAGCTTGATCTGTGATCGTCTCATCAATCAAACCATTGCCCATAACCTGAGCATAATCCCGGACGCGCTTTAATAGACGGTTAGCAATTCGGGGGGTGCCACGACTACGCAAAGCCAGTTCTTTAGCTGCTTCATGAGTGATATCCATCTCAAAAATTTCTGCCGTTCGCTCAACAATCTCAGTCAAATCAGCTTCTTCATAGTACTCCATGTGCCCTGTGATACCAAAGCGAGCTCTCAGAGGATTGGACAACATTCCTGCACGCGTTGTTGCACCGATAAGTGTAAATGGTGGCAAATCAAGATGGACACTGCGATTAGCATCCCCTGAACCAATCATGATATCGATGTAAAAATCTTCCATAGCACTGTAGAGGACTTCTTCTACTGCCATTGGCAAACGATGTATTTCATCGATAAAAAGAACGTCACCAGGCTCTAAATCATTTAAAATAGCAACCAAATCTCCTGCTTTTTCAATAACTGGTCCCGAAGTCTGCTTGATATTCACACCCAGCTCATTGGCAATCACAAAAGCCATGGTCGTTTTCCCCAGTCCAGGAGGGCCAAATAAAAGAGCATGATCCAAAGCCTCATCCCTTAGTTTAGCTGCTTCAATAAAAATTTTCAACTGATTCTTGACCTTATCTTGGCCAATATACTCCTGCAGATATTGTGGTCGAAGCGTGCGCTCCACCATTTCTTCATCCATCATTTGTTCATTATCTAAAATTCTACTCATGTCACCATTATATCAAAATATCATAGTTTAGGACTATTTTAAATAGAAAAGAGAGCGAGAAACCTTTTTAATGAAGGTTTTCCATCGCTCTCTTTCTTTTTAAACCCAAAGATTAATTAACCTTTTTAGTACGATATAAGAAGACTGAAGCTGCAAGGATCAGGAAGCCAACAAGAACAGAGAAGGCTGAGGACTCAGCTGTTCCTGTCTTAGGCAATTCTTTCTTCACTTCTTTTTTAGGTTCTTCCTTCTTAGGATCTTCATGCTTATCACCTGATGGTTTTGGTTTTTCTTCAGATGATGTTGGAGGTGTTTTAGTAGCATATGTATTGGTAAAGGTTGGTCCGTTACCAGTAACGGTCGCTACAAGGTTACCATTCGTATCATAAGCAACCTCCACAGTCACTTTGTGAACTGCTTTATCATAAGTCACACCAGCTTCATTACCAGCTTTTTCAGTAATAGTGTATTCATACTTACCTGGTGAAGTGAAGCTTTGTGATTTAAAGGTTACTGAGCCATCCGCTTTATTCTTAGCAGTATCCACTACGTTACCTTGATAAGTCAACTCAAATTCAAACTGACCATCTTTCAGCTCTTTACCAGTCAAGACCTTGTTTGCTTGAATAGTTGCAGTGGCTGGAGTTGGTTGTTGCGGATTTGGATTTGGAGTTGGCGGTGGAGTTGGTGCAGTGTATTTATTCACAAATGCAGGTTTATTGCCAGTAATTGTAGATACCAACTTACCTTGGCCATTGTCCGTAACCTCTACGGTTACTGTGTGGACTGTTGTATCGTAAGTAACATTCTCTTCATTGCCAGCTTTTTCAGCAACAGTGTAGGTATGTGTACCTGCTTCTGTATATGTGATTGATGGGAATACAACTTTTCCATCTGCAGCATTTGTTGCTGTACCAATGACTTTGTCGCCTTCCTTCAATTCAAATTCATATTTACCTGCTTCTAATTCCTTTCCAACTAAAGTTTTTGTTGCTTCAATTGTAATGGTATCAGCAGCTGGAGCTGGTTTTGTATAAGTGTTAGTGAAGACCGGCTTGTCAGCTGGAACAGTTGCTTCAAGCTGACCACGTCCATTGTCCGCAACATCTACAGTTACTGTGTGTGAAGCTGTGTCATAAGTCACACCTGGTTCATTACCAGCTTTTTCAGTAATTGTATATGTATGAGGGCCTGCAGCAGTATACTCAATTGCTGGGAAAACTACTGAACCATCAGCTTTGTTTTTAGCTGTACCAACTACTTTATCGCCTTCTTTGAGCTCGAACTCATATTTGTCAGCTTCAAGGGCTCTGCCTTTCAAAACTTTAATTGCTTCAATAGTTGCTGTAGTTGGTTTAGCAGAATAAGAATTTACAAATACTTTGTTGTCGTATTTAACACTTGCAAACTTTTCTCCAAAGACATCTGTTACTGTAACTTCAGCATTAATGGTCTTGTTATCATAAACATAGCCTGGTTCTTTCTCATCCACTTCTTTGATTTGGTATTTGAAAGTACCAGCCTTTGAGAATTTAATTGCTTTAAATTTAACTTGTCCGTCTTTGTCGTTTTTGGCAGTTTCAACCACTTTGCCATCTGGATCAATCAATTGGAAGATGAATTCATCACCTTTCAATGTTCCACCATTCAGTTGTTTTGTAACTTCAAATTCAACTTCAGAAGGGCGAGCACCTGATCCAATTCCTTCAGTAGTTGTCAGAGAGGCAAAACCATCTACATCATAGACACCATCTGATGTTGTCACTTTCACATTGTTGAAAGCTTTCTTGGTAGTATTGTCAACTGGAGCAGTCAAACGAGTACGGTACAAAACATACAGACCTTGTGTACTCAAGTCACCATTTCCATTTGGAGTGATAGTGAAAGAGTTTGTACCTGTAACATTTACATGTGAAGCATCCAGTCTTGGACGAGCCTCAGCCTTATTCCACTCAGTAAAGTAATAACCAGTAATTTCACTTGCTAGTACTTGTCCTTCAGGGATTGTATCCTCAATCTTAACTCCTGTAACAGGTTTTACGTAACGATTGATACGAATACGCCAGTTAACATAATTAGGATCATCAGCATCTTGGACACCCCACTTGGTATAACCAGTAGGATCATCATCTGGTACGATACGAGTCAATCTGTATGTTCCGGCACCAGGAATATCAATGCTGTATTCCTTATTTAACTCGACATCATCCGCCCAAACTACAGTGAATAAAGCAGTCAATTCACGATCTTCTGTCAGATTTTTGAAGTATTCTTCATTAGTAATGGTCACTGTAGCAGAATTAGTTGCAGCATTTGTCTGCAGTTCTGCGATTTTAGTAGCTCCATCCTTGGCGTAGATATCTGTCGTGATGTCACGCTCAACTTTAAACTCTTTTGGCACTTTATAAACCATAAAGTCCCCGTTCTTCAAAGTGGCAGAATCATCAAACTTGTAGGTCGGATTAAGATAAAACTTTCCTTCACCATACTTGGCACCATCAACCAACCGATTATTATTAATGGTTGGAGAGGTTGTCATCGTATAGTTGTTTGACGGTAATTCGTCCGCTTTAACTGTGTAACTTGTTTTTAGTAGAGGTATGAATACCGATACTATTAACAACAGCGTCATAAATGCATGAAAGAGCTTTCTATTCGTCTTTTTCACAACATTTCCTCCTTTATATTTGGGTACAATCCCTTACTTTATATTATATATTCTTCTATGAAGTTGTCAAGGATATTTCATCTAATTTTTATGCAATCTATACATTATAAACACGACAAATAGATTTTATACATAAAATCAAATATAAAGTCATAAAACAACAGAAATTTCAACATTTCTTCCTCTTTTTCTATATGCCTTGCCTTCTAGCCCTATGTCTTCATCCTCCATAAAACAAAAACCCCAGCAGTCAGAATTAAGATCTAACTGATGGGGTTATCTAAGAGAATTTTTTATTTATCTAAATGCCACACTTCATCATTGTATTGTTGAATCGTGCGGTCAGCTGAGAAGAAACCAGCTTTAGCAATGTTTACAATAACTTTATCCAACCATGCGTCACGGTCTTCGTAGTCAGCAAGCATTTGCTCTTTCACTTTGATGTAGTCTTCCAAGTCAAGGAGAGTCATGAACCAGTCTTTGTTGATCAACTCCTTGTATAGACGTTCCAAACGCTCTTTGTTTCCAACTGCAAGAACTGCATCACTTACGATGAAGTCAACCAACGGTTTGATAGCTTCACGAGCGTAAAATTCACTTGATTTGTAAGCAGATTTCGCATAAAGATCGATAACAGTTTCTGAATCTTCACCGAAGATGTAGATGTTTTCGTCGCCAACCAACTCAGCGATTTCCACGTTTGCACCATCCATAGTACCAAGAGTCAAGGCTCCGTTCAACATGAATTTCATGTTACCAGTACCTGAAGCTTCTTTAGAAGCAAGTGAGATTTGTTCTGAGATATCACACGCTGGGATAAGGAAGCTTGCTGCAGTAACATTGTAGTTTTCAACCATGACTACTTGCAAGTGTGGAGCTACTGCTGGGTCGTTTGCAATGACTTCTGACAAGCAAAGGATCAAGTGGATAATATCTTGCGCAATTGTGTAAGCAGGAGCTGCTTTACCACCAAAGAAGACAGTAATTGGACGAGCAGGAATGTTTCCAGCCTTGATGTCAAGGTATTTGTGAATCACATACAAAGCGTTCATTTGTTGGCGTTTGTACTCGTGAAGACGCTTGATTTGGATGTCAAAGATAGAGTTTGGATTGATTTCCACACCTTGGTGTTCTTTCAAGTGACGAGCCAATTTACGTTTGTTGTGAGCTTTGATGCTTTCCAATTTTTCCTTGACAGCAGCTTTATCTTCATAAGACAAAAGATTTTCAAGTTCCTCTGCTTCATGGTGCCAACCCTGACCAAGAATCTCATCTAAATAGTGAGAAAGGCGTGGGTTAGCATGCATAAGCCAACGACGGAAAGTAATACCGTTTGTTTTGTTGTTGAATTTTTCTGGGTAGATGTCATAGAAAGCTTTCAACTCAGAGTTCTTCAAGATCTCAGTGTGGAGAGCCGCAACCCCGTTAACACTGTATCCATAATGGATATCCATATGAGCCATATGAACACGGTCATTTTCGTCAATGATTTGGACAGCAGGATCTTTGTAAACTTTCTTGACACGTTTGTCAAGTTCCTTGATAATCGGAACAAGATGAGGAACAACTTCTTCCAAGAATTCTAGTGGCCATTTCTCAAGAGCCTCTGCAAGAATAGTGTGGTTTGTATAAGCTGTCATTGACTTGACAATGTTTACAGCTTCGTCAAATTCCAACCCACGTTCTGTCAAGAGACGGATCAATTCAGGGATAACCATTGAAGGGTGAGTATCATTGATTTGTACAACTGCATAGTCCGCAAGGTCGTGCAAGTTGCTTCCTTTTTCGATTGCTTCATCAATGATCAATTGCGCACCATTTGAAACCATAAAGTATTGTTGGAAGATACGAAGAAGTTCACCTTGTTTGTCACTATCGTCTGGATAAAGGAAGAGAGTCAAGTTACGAGCAATATCTGTCTTGTCGAAATCAATTCCTTTTTCAATCAAGCTAGAGTCCACAGAATCTAGATCGAAGAGACGCAAACGGTTTTTCTTTTCTGTCTTATAACCTGGTACATCAATGTCATAGAGTGTAGAAGTTAAAGTAAAGTTTGCAAAAGGCACTTGGTAGCTACGAGTTGATTTTACCAACCAATTTTGGTCACTCAACCAGAAGTTAGGGATTGTTGTTTGCTCATTGTTTTTCAACACTTGTTGGAAGAGACCAAAGTGGTAGTTCAAACCTACACCGTCTCCATTTAAACCGAGAGTTGCGATTGAATCAAGGAAGCAGGCAGCCAAACGGCCTAAACCACCATTACCAAGAGATGGTTCTAATTCTACTTCTTCTACTTCAATCAAATCTTTACCTGCATCAGCCAATTCTTTTTTGACATCATCATAAAGGCCAAGGTTGATCAAGTTGTTTGACAAGAGTTTACCAATCAGGAACTCAGCAGAAATATAGTACAATTTCTTTTTTGAATCATTGACAGGTTTAGTTGCACTGTATTCTTTTGTATAGTTCAAAAGAGCTGTATAGAGTTCTTCATTGGTACAATCAGCAATGTTTTTTTGATACGCGTTTTGTACGTATTGCTGTAATTTAGACATTTTTTTCTCCTTTGGAATTCTGATTTACATTGTTTTTGGGTTTAAGTTTTGTATTAATTCGACGATAAATAGTTGTTAGAGAGAGTAACTCTGCCTCTACTTCTTTAGACAGTTCGTCTTCTGTCATACGCCATTGCCAGTTGCCACCAATAGTGGATGGCAAGTTCATTCTTGCAGAACCATCTAATTCCAGTAAATCTTGCATGGTTGCAATCGCCATATAGCTAACAGAAGCAAAGATCGTACGGAGCATTGCATGAGGAACTGTTTCATATTCTTTACGGTTGGTATAAACAGCTAAGTATTCCCGTGTTGGATCATCAATCTCATCTTTATACCAGCCAAGAACAGTATTATTATCATGAGTTCCTGTATACATCACTGAGTTATGAGGCGCCAAGTGTGGGCTATCGATGCTTTCATCATCTGGATTGAAGGCAAACTGCAAAATCTTCATTCCTGGGAAACCAGTTTTCTCACGCAACTCAATAACTTCATCAGTCATAAAGCCTAGGTCTTCAGCAATGATATTTAGTTCTCCCAAAGCTTCTTTAACAGCTTTAAAGAGAGCATAGCCAGGTCCTTTTACCCACTTACCAGTTGCAGCTGTTTCTGAATCCGCTGGGATTTCCCAATAAGATTCAAATCCGCGGAAATGGTCAATACGAACGATGTCATAAATCTTAAAGCTCTCGCGCAAGCGCTCAACCCACCAAGAATATCCATCTTTATCCATAGCTTTCCAGTCATAGATTGGGTTCCCCCAAAGCTGTCCTGTTTCTGAGAATTCATCAGGCGGACATCCTGCCACGCAAGTTGGTTTACCAACAGCGTCTGTTTTAAAGAAATGTGGTTGTGCCCAAACATCAGCACTGTCTGCTGCTACATAGATTGGCATATCTCCGACAATCTCAATATGATGCTTATTCGCATAATCTTTTAAAGCTAGCCATTGTTGGAAGAAGAAGTATTGAGTGACACGATGGTATTCCATCTGTTCGCTCAGGCGCTCACGGTAATCAGCCAAGGCCTCTGGCTTACGCAGGCGAATGTCTTCATCAGACCACTCTGTCCACGCCGCCAAATCAAAGTGCTCTTTGATTGCCATGTAGTCAACATACAGGTCTAACCAGTTGGCATTGTCTGCCACAAATTTTTTATAAGCCTTCAAATCAGAACTTTGAAGGAAATTTTTAACAGCTTTTTCCAATAGTGGACGACGTGCTTCGAATATCTTAGCATAGTCAACAGCCTTAGGGTCACTTCCAAAATCCACACCATCTAAATCACTTTCTTGAAGCAAACCTTCTTTTATAAGAAGATCTAAGTCAATAAAGTGAGTATTTCCTGCGAAAGCAGAAAAAGATTGGTAAGGAGAGTCTCCATAGCTAGTCGTGCCTAGTGGCAAAATCTGCCAATAGCGTTGCTTAGTTCTTACCAAGAAATCTACAAAATCATAAGCACTTTTCCCAAAAGATCCAATTCCGTATTTCCCTGGCAAAGAAGAAATATGCATGAGAACACCACTTTGACGTTCTTTCATCTTGTCACCTCAATATTTTTCTTAGTTAAAATCTACGTTTTGTTCAACGAAAACGTTTGCGTAGTTCGATTATATCTGTTTTTAGTTTTCTATGCAACCATTTTATAAAAATTTTTTCAATTCTTCAAGAGAATCATCTAACTTTTCTTTTTTTCTTCTATAATAATGACAAATAATTTGTCGGATAAAAAATATTTTTTTGATTTTTTGGAAAAATATCTTGCAAACGGTTACTTTTTGTGATATAATTTTTTTCAGTTTAAGAAAACGTTTGCGTAAACTTAAATGTAAATTATTACTTTTTTTATTCTTAGGAGGAATAAACATGAAAAACAAAGCTCTTAAAAGTGCTGCTGTATTGGGTACTGTTGCTGTAGCTAGCTTTATTTTAGCTGCTTGTGGTAGCAAGGCTTCTTCAACTAAATCATCTGAATCTGGTGATAAAAACGTTACTGTTTATGTTGAAGAGCAGTACAAGGCTTACATGGAGAAAGCTGCAGCAGCTTTTGAAAAAGAAACTGGTTCTAAAGTTACTATTAAAACTGGTGACCAAATGGGTGGATTGGACAACCTTTCACTCGACAACCAGTCTGGTAAAGCTCCAGACGTTTTGATGGCTCCATACGACCGCGTAGGAAGCCTCGGTACAGATGGACAATTAAACGAAGTAAAATTAAGCAAAGATAGTAAGACAGATAAAACTACTGAATCTCTAGTAACAACAGAAGGTAAAACATACGGAGCACCTGCTGTTATCGAAACTCTTGTAATGTACTACAACAAGGACTTGATTTCAAAAGCTCCAACTACTTTTGCTGAATTAGAAGAGCTTGCTAAAGACAGCAAATATGCATTTGCTGGTGAAGATGGTAAAACATCTGCCTTCCTTGCTGACTGGACAAACTTCTACTACGCTTACGGACTTCTAGCTGGTAACGGCGGTTATGTATTCGGTGACAATGGTAAAGATCCTAAAGATATCGGTCTTGCTAATGAAGGTGCAATTAAAGGTATCGAATACGCTAAAACTTGGTATGCAAAATGGCCTAAAGGAATGCAAGATACTGAAGGCGCTGGAAACTTGATCCAATCACAATTCCAAGAAGGTAAAACTGCTGCTATCATCGATGGACCATGGAAAGCATCTGCTTTGAAAGAAGCTAAAGTAAACTATGGTGTTTCAACTATCCCAACTCTTCCAAACGGAAAAGAATACGCTGCTTTCGGTGGTGGTAAAGCTTGGGTTATCCCAACTGGTGCTAAAAACCCAGAAGTTGCTCAAAAATTCGTTGACTTCTTGACTTCAACTGATCAACAAAAAGCATTTTACGATGCTACTAACGAAGTACCTGCTAACACAGAAGCTCGCGAGTACGCAGTAAGCAAGAAAGATGAACTGACAGACGCAGTTGTTAAACAGTTCCAATCAGCTCAACCAATGCCAAACATCTCTGAAATGAGTACAGTTTGGGATCCAGCTAAAACTATGTTGTTCGATGCTGTAAGCGGTAAAAAAGATGTTAAAACTGCTGCTGACGATGCAGTGAAATTAATCAAAGATACTATCGCTCAAAAATACGCTGACAAATAATAAAGAACTCTAGGGGTGGGAATTTTCCCTACCCCTTCTTTATTAAAAAAGCTATTAAAACAACTACGGGTTTCTTAAAAATTTTGAAAAAAGAGAAATATTTTCTAATATTTAGTTTTATATTCTCTGCTTTCAAAATTTTTAGCCCCTCTTTGAATCTTATTCAGGAGACAAATATGACTAGACAACAGAACCCAAGTAAAGCCTTGTTGCTGTCCCTGATTCCAGGACTTGGACAAATTTATAACAAACAGAAAGCCAAGGGGTTCATCTTCTTAGGTGTGACACTGGCCTTTCTAATCTATTTCTTTGCGATCGCTTCTGGTGAGCTAGGAAATCTTATCACACTTGGTGAAATGCGCGGACGCGACAACTCCCTCTTTATGTTGATCCGTGGTGCCTTCCACTTAATTATCGTGCTGGTTTATTTCCTATTTTATGCCTTCAACTTAAAGGACGCTCACACAACAGCTAAACGCTGGAATAACGGTATTCCGGTTCATACGACTCTGAAAGAAATGATTCACAGCATCTATGAAAATGGTTTCCCATACTTGCTGATCATCCCTTCTTATGTAGCTATGACCTTTGCTATCATTTTCCCTGTATTGGTAACTCTTCTGATTGCTTTTACAAACTATGATTTCAAACATTTGCCACCAACTAAATTGCTTGACTGGGTTGGTTTGACAAACTTCAGCAACATTTGGAGTCTCAGCACCTTCCGTTCAGCCTTTGGTTCTGTCCTATCTTGGACTATCATCTGGGCTTTATGTGCTTCAACTTTACAAATTGTTATCGGTATTTTCACAGCTATTATTGCTAACCAGCCTTTCATCAAAGGAAAACGCATCTTCGGTGTTATCTTCCTACTTCCTTGGGCGGTACCAGCTTTCATTACAATCTTGACTTTCTCAAATATGTTTAATGATAGTATCGGTGCCATCAACACCCAAGTTATTCCTTTGCTTAGCAAGGTATTGCCTTTCTTGAACAATACCCTCATCCCTTGGAAAACAGATCCTACTTGGACCAAGGTTGCCTTGATTATGATGCAAGGTTGGCTAGGATTCCCATACATCTACGTCTTAACTTTGGGAATTCTGCAATCCATTCCAAATGATTTATATGAAGCAGCTTATATTGATGGAGCAAATGCTTGGCAAAAATTCCGCAACATTACGCTACCAATGATTTTAGCTGTTGCTGCGCCAACTCTTATCAGTCAGTATACCTTCAACTTCAATAACTTCTCTATCATCTACCTCTTTAATGCGGGTGGACCTGGTAGTGTCGGTGGAGGCGCTGGTTCAACAGATATCTTGATTTCTTGGATTTATCGTTTAACTACTGGTACTGCACCTCAGTACTCAATGGCCGCAGCCGTAACCTTGATTATCTCAATTATCGTTATCGGTATTTCAATGATTGCTTTCAAGAAACTACACGCATTTGACATGGAGGACGTCTAAGATGAATAATTCTGTAAAATTAAAACGTCACTTTAATCATTTTCTGACTTACCTGTATCTCGTAGCTCTGTCAGTAATCATTATTTATCCTCTATTAATTACGATTACATCAGCCTTTAAAACTGGTAACATTGTCGCCTTCAAACTTGATTTTAATATCGATTGGAGTTTTGACAACTTCAGCAGGCTCTTCTCTGAGACACTCTACGGAACCTGGTACCTCAATACGGTCATCATTGCTGTCTTGACAATGATTGTGCAAACCAGTATAGTAGTTTTAGCTGGTTACGCATACAGCCGCTATAACTTTATCGCCCGCAAGCAAAGTTTGGTCTTCTTCTTGATTATCCAGATGGTACCAACCATTGCTGCCCTCACCGCCTTCTTCGTCATGGCTTTGATGTTGAATGCTTTGAACCAAAACTGGTTCCTCATCTTCCTTTATGTTGGTGGAGGAATTCCAATGAATGCTTGGCTGATGAAAGGTTACTTTGATACCGTTCCAATCTCTCTTGATGAGTCAGCTAAACTAGATGGTGCCGGTCATTTCCGACGCTTCTGGCAAATCGTCCTTCCTCTGGTTCGTCCAATGGTTGCTGTACAAGCACTTTGGGCATTCATGGGACCATTTGGAGACTATATCTTATCTAGTTTCCTCCTTCGGGATAAAGAATTCTTTACAGTTGCAGTCGGTCTGAGAACATTTGTCAGCGATGTTAAAAATATGAAAATCGCCTTCTTTGCCGCAGGAGCTATCTTAACAGCTCTTCCAATCTGTATCTTATTCTTCTTCCTACAAAAGAACTTTGTATCTGGTTTAACAAGCGGTGGTGACAAGGGATAATCTTGTCCCACCCTGTTTTTTGTCGGACGACTATAAAAATTAGAAAGAGCTACTATGTACCCCTACCCTTTTAATTATTTTTCAAGTATTTTTCAATTTAAAAAAGCTTTTACTAACCGCAAACTTTTGTCTTGGTTCCAACTGATTTTTACTAGTCTTTTCTTAATTTCTTTGACCTTGATTCCTTTGGCATTGCAGACTGCTGCCAAAGAGAGCTATCCATTAGATACCTTTATCGATCAAGTTTTTCAGCCTTTAGATGAGTCTGCTATGAGAGAGCTTAGCAATCATGTTCAGATCAAAGACGGCCAACTAACTTATGATAGTCACTTTGGTGTACAAAAAAATAAAGCCGGCCAGGTTATTATCGGACATCACAAGGATACCAGACCAGGGGACAAGTTAACGCTTTATTTTGATAAGGATCATCTCCTGATCAGTAAAAGCAAGAAAGAGTTAGCAGCCATTCGTTACCAGGCAATCAACCAGGAAGCTTTAAAGGATAAGAAAAGCTTGAGCGAGGCCATTTCCAAAGATTGGTTCCAGCAAAACCGTTTGATTATTAGCCTCTTTTTACTCTTGGTATCTGGCCTGCTCTTGACTTTTAACTTCTTCATTGTGACCTTTGGAGCCAGTCTCTTCCTTTATCTAACTAAAAAATCTAAACTCTTTTCATTTAAAAAGTTCAAGGAATGTTATCATTTCACTCTAAACTGTCTTGGGCTTCCGACTCTCATTGCTGTCTTCTTTGGCATCTTGGGCCAGCCTTTGACAACCATGATTATGATTCAAAATATTCTCTTTGTGTTGTTCCTTGTTATCACCTTTTATCGTACGCATTTCCGTGATGAAAATTAGGAGGTCATCATGCCTGTTACTATTAAAGATGTTGCCAAACTAGCTGAGGTTTCGCCCTCAACTGTAACCCGTGTTATCCAGAACAAGTCTACAATTAGTGATGAGACAAAAAAACGGGTTCGCAAGGCTATGAAGGAACTGAATTACCATCCAAATCTGAATGCCCGCAGTCTGGTTAGCAGTTATACTCAGGTTATCGGCCTCGTCTTGCCAGATGATTCAGATGCTTTCTACCAAAATCCATTTTTCCCATCCGTTCTGCGAGGAATCTCACAAGTAGCTTCTCAGCACCAATACGCTATTCAAATCGCTACTGGTAAAGACGAGAAAGAACGGATGACAGCTATTTCCCAAATGGTACACGGTCGTCGGGTAGACGGACTTATTTTCCTTTATGCTGAAGAAAACGACCCTCTGGTTCGGATGGTTTATGAGGAACAATTTCCTTTTCTTATTCTAGGAAAATCTCTTTCTCCTTTTATTCCGTTGGTTGATAATGATAACATCCAAGCAGGATTTGATGCAACTGAATATTTCATTAAAAAAGGTTGCCGTCATATTGCTTTTATCGGAGGAACTAAAAGGCTCTTTGTAACCCAAGACCGTTATACCGGCTACGAAAATGCCTTAAAAGAACATCATCTGGAATTAGATCCTCAGAGCACTGTCTTTGTCACAGAATTTTTGGAAGAAAAAGGTTACCAGTTTACCAAGCGCTTGCTAGCAAAAAATCCAAATATTGATGCCATCATCACTACAGATAGCTTGCTGGCATCTGGTGTTTGTGATTTTCTCTCTTCACAAAACTTAACTATCCCAGTCCTTTCTTTTGATTCGGTGGATCCAAAGTTAGACTTGGCTGCCTATGTTGATATCAATACCCTAGAACTGGGTAGAGTGTCCTTCCAAACCATCCTACAGATCATCAATGATACCAAGGAAAATCGGAAAATCTGCTATCGCCAGCTGATTTCTCATAAAATTATCGAACGGTAAATTGGTATTCTCATCGGAACGTAAACCGAAATACTAAAAACACGAAAATGGGACCTCAATCCCAGATAAAAAATAACAACCGTAGTTACATTCAAGTTAAACTACGGTTGTACTTCTCTTTGGCCTTGCATTTTTATGTTTGGCAATCATTTAGACTTACTATTTAATTTTTTACTGGCAGCCTCTGATGGTACATGCGCTTCTGGGGCTAGCTTATCTTGTATAAAGGAGATTTATGTCTTTTAGAACCTTTCAAGCTTATTTAGATAATACACGACTGATTAATCTTCAGTTACCCATCATTTATGATGCTAAGGACCTGTCCTTTACTTTGGAATCTGACGACCAGGTGATTCCTCTGACTATTCAAACATGCAAATCTTCTACCGAACATTGCCTCTACAGCCTGACTTTGGAAGAAGATATCGATTTGGAACAGCATTATCTCGTCTACGACCAGGACCGCAATAAAACTGTTCTAGCATTCCGACATATTGTCCAAGAACCGATTTTTGATCAAATCTTCGACTACGACCAGGATGATCTTGGTGCAACTTATTCTTCGAAGGCTACTTCTTTTGCATTTTGGGCTCCTATTTCCGAACAAGTCCTTATCAAGTTGAAAAAAGATGGCAAAGAAACTGTCTGGCCTCTCCTTCGCCAGGAAAAAGGCGTTTGGAAAACAACGATTCCTGGTAATTGGGAGAGAGCTAGCTACACCTATCTTCACAAGGTCAATGGTCAGTGGCTGGAAGTACATGATCCTTATGCCCTTTCCTCTGAAGCCAATTCTGGTGCTAGCTTTATTATTGATCCAAAGAAACTACTCAATACAACTGGAGTTAAGCGGGCTAAAACCCAGATAAGCCCGACTAAAGCCGTCATTTACGAGATGAGTGTTCGCGACTTCTCTAGCCAAAAGGTGGCTGGCTTTAAAGAACCGAGAACATTCCGAGCACTGACAGAGTCTCCCAAGCTAGGCAAACGTAAAATTGGTATGCAGCACTTGCTAGATCTGGGAATCACCCATATCCAGCTTATGCCTGTTTATGATTTTGGTAGTGTAGATGAGAAACACCCTGAACAAGTCTACAATTGGGGCTATGATCCTGTTCAGTATAATGTTCCTGAAGGTAGTTTTGCCAGTGACCCTGAGGACCCTTACGCACGCATTCTAGAATTGCAGGAATCTATCGCTGCCTACCATGAGGCAGATATGAGTCTGATCATGGACGTCGTATACAATCACGTTTACGATGCGGATAGCTTTGCTTTTGAAAAGATTGTTCCTGGTTATTTCTATCGCTTGGATGAACAAAAACAACGAACCGACGGAACTTTCTGTGGTAACGATGTTGCTAGTGAAAGGGCCATGGTCCGTCGCTTCATCAAGCATTCGGTCAAGCAATGGGTGAATCTCTATGGCTTTGACGGTTTCCGTTTTGACCTCATGGGTATTTTAGATATCCAAACTATGAATGAGCTAGCAGAAGAGCTAAAAGCGAGCTACCCAAATGTCTATCTCTACGGAGAAGGCTGGAAAATGGCGACTGGTTTGGAATCAGACCTCCTAGCCCACCAGTATAATGCGGCAGAATTGACTGATTATGGCTTTTTTAGCGATAATTTCCGTGATACCATCAAAGAAACCATCTTAAATAAGCAAAGACTGACTGGATCCGAATGGACTTCCAGCATGGCTAATATCCTAACAGCTAATGTCGGTTTAGAAACAGCAAGCCATTTCCAAAGTCCTCAACAGGCCATTAACTACACTGAGTGTCATGACAATGCAACTATCTTTGACTACTTTAAAATGGAAGATCCAAACATCAGTCAAAAAGAACGTTTGGCAAGTGCTCGCTTGGCCTTACACTTGGTCTTGCTTGCTCAGGGAGTTCCTTTCCTCCATAGTGGGCAAGAATTCTTCCGCCACAAAGACTTGCTAGATAATAGCTACAACATCCCAGATACTATTAATCGTCTGGACTGGCAAAGCTTACTCAACTACGAAGAAGATGTTGACTTCATTCGTGAATTAATCAGCTTCCGAAAAGAACACCCTCTACTCAGCCTCGAAAGTCGAGAAGAAATCTTGGAAGCTTGCCAAGTTGAGTGGCTCAATGATTCACTGGTCAGGTATCAGATTTCACAGCAAGATGAACAAATGACCATCTTGATCAACTTTGGTTCAAAAGATCAGACCTACCAAAACGAACTAGGTCAGGAAGTCTTTCTATCCTACCCAGCCATTAGTAGCCACAAAGCTATCGCTCCCTTAGCTGACAGCTATGTTGTTCCTGCTAAGCAAGTCCTAGTCCTAAAATAAATAAAAAGCACGTCTCAATCTAAGAGACGTGCTTTGACTTTTCTGATGTGAGCTAATTTAAAGCTGATAGAGTTCTGCGATCTTATCACCGACACGGCTGATATCATTTTGCAGACCACGAAGCTCAAAAGTATCTAACAGAGGAAAGCCAAAACGCTGAGAATATTGCTTTGCTGTTAAACAATACTGGTTGTTGAAATTACGGTTGCCACTGCCTACGATACCGAAACATTTTTTATAGTTCTCTTCATATTCAATAAAGGCTGCTAAATCATTGGTTAAAATCTCAACATCACCAGAGTCCACTCCGTTTCCACCCTCTAAATAAGTCGGTAGGAAGGCTACAAACTGATTGTCCATAGCAAAGAAATCCCGGCCTTCTTTGACCAAATCCTTAATATTGACCTGTTCTACTTCAAGATCCACATGACCTTCTTGCAAATAGGCCGTCAGACGCTTGATAAAGCTCGCTGTATTCCCACTTAAACTAATATACACTAAGGAAACCTTTGCCATTCTATCCTCCTAAAACTAAAAATAACATCTATCCTTTTCTTAAAATTGTAAGACGATAAATGTTATTTGTCAAATTTTAAATAGGTTCCTTTTTCACTTCCAAGTCATTCTGCTGACGCCAAGTATAAAAGAGGACAATAGCTAAAAAGAGGATATTCAGTAAGAGTCCGACTATGGTTACAGCCTTAGGGATCATCATGATTGATTCGCGAATCGCTGGATCACTAAAATAATGATAGAGTGGCTGAGAAGATAGATAATCATAAGCCATGACAAGAATGGTAAAGACCGAGTAGACAGAGTATAGGATGTTGGCTAGAAGAAGATTCTTTTTGATCAACAATACAAGTACTGCCGCCAATAAAAGAAGACCCACAAATAAAATCAGAGCTTGACTCATACTATGATTCAGATCAAAAACCACATTATAAAACCGATTATACTGCTGGGCTACCTCACCTTTTAGCTGCATAACTTCTGCGGGATTCTCTAGTCTTTTTCCTGCAAGAAGGTCCCAGAGACTAAGTAGAGCACCAAAGGCTGAAATCAACCAACACACGTACAAATAAATTGCTTTCTTTTTCATATTAACCCTCTATTTCTTCTAAAATAATAGAATCCGAAGACCATCGAAAGGGGAAACTGAATGAAGTTTAGAGATTGCATTTTCAGGAGACAGGCATACTCTTAAAATAGTTTGTGTAATGCTAAAAAGATTTTCTTGCCTTCGGATTTCTATACATTCATTATAAATAGCTTTTAAAAAAAGATGCACTAAAACTTCTAAAATGCCTCCTATTCTTCTTCAAAAGCCTCTTTTTCAAAAAATCACAGCCTTCTAGCTTGAAAAGAAAGGCTTTGTGATAGAATAAAGCTATGAAACGAGATTACCAAGAGATCCAATGGCTCTTTTTTGATATAGGTTCAACTCTAGTTGATGAAGAAAAAGCTTATGAAGCCAGAATAAAAACTGCCATTTCTGGAAAGAATATTTCTTATCAACTCTTCTATGACAAGATGCTCAGCTATTTTAAGGAAAATAAAAAAGGTGACTTAGAAGCACTCAGCTTCTATGGACTTGAACGCCCAGCTTGGAGAACGGACTTAGAGACTCTCTATCCGCAAACCAAAGGAATATTAGAGCAACTAGGGCAAGATTATAAGTTGGGAATTATCGCTAATCAATTACCTGGCCTAGAACAGCGCTTGAACGCTTTTGGAATTTTAGACTACTTTAGCGCTATCTTCTCGTCCGCTGATCTTGGACTGGCCAAGCCCGACCCTGCTATTTTCAGGCTGGCCTTACAAAAGACTAACTGCCTACCTCATCAAGCTATTATGATTGGCGACCGCTTGGATAATGATATCGTTCCTGCCAGAAGAATAGGCATGAAAACCATCTGGATCAAACAAGGCTTCAGTCGCCTAGCTCAAGTCAAAAATCTTGAAGAAGGAGCGGACTGGACCGTCGAAAAACTGACTGATTTACTGCCCATCCTCTTGTCCTAGCTGGCCTTGTCTTTCGGAACGTTCTATTGTATAATATAGTCATTTTAAACAGGAGGTCTTTCTATGAAAAAACTCACACCTGGTATGCACATTCGGGTCGTCAGCCCCTCGTCGTCAATCGAACACATCGGTGGCTTTGAGGCCAATCTAGCCGCCAAGGAGCGCTTGGCAAAGTTAGGATTTACCGTATCTTTTTCGGAACATTATCTGGAAAATGATATGCTAGGCTCTGCCTCCATTGAAAGTCGAGTGGCAGACATCCATGCTGCCTTCGCAGATGAGTCCGTTGATGCCATTCTGGCTACTATCGGCGGTTTCAACTGCAATGAGCTCCTGCCCTATCTGGACTTTGAGTTGATTGCTAGAAATCCTAAGATTTTCTGTGGCTACTCGGACACAACAGCCTTGCTCAGCGCTATCTATAGTAAGACTGGCATGAAAACCTACATGGGACCGTCCTACTCCAGCTTTAAGATGGAAGCCCTGCAGGACTATCAGACCGAGAGCTGGCTCAAGGCCGTCAGCCAGACTTCTTATGAATTGACTCCTAGTGAAAAATGGGGCGACAATGCTTGGTATCTGCCCGATGCCCCACTGACCTTCCGTGAGACGGAGTGGAAAGTTTATCATCACGGACAAGCCCAAGCCACTGTTATCGGCGGTAATCTCTCCACCTTCTCGCTCCTGCGTGGAACACCCTATGCTCCGACAGACGACAACTATGTCCTCTTTGTTGAAGAGGCGGAGGAAGATGATTATGTGGAGTTTGAACGCAATCTAGCAGCCCTCCTTCAGGCCTATCCTAACCCACAGGCCCTTCTCATCGGTCGCTTTCCAAAAGAATGTCAGATGACAGAGGAGCTGCTCCTTTATATCTTGGACAAACATCCAATTCTAAAGACGATTCCCGTCCTCTATGACTTGGACTTTGCCCATACTCAGCCACTCTTTACCATTACCATCGGCGCTCAAGTGACCGTGGATACGGAGACGATGTTGATTAGAATTGATGAATAGTAAGAACTCCTCATTCCAACTGGAATGAGGAGTTCTTGTTTTGAGGGATGCTAGAATGAAGCTACAAGTTTAGTGACCTCCTGGGGCGCCACCTCCGCCAGGGCCATCAGCTGTGATTTCAGTTCGAGTTTCACCATTGACTGTAATGGTTCCACCTGTGTAGGTAGCCGTGCCGTCAAAGTCAAAGGCAGAGACTGTAGAAGTAATGTCTAGATTCCCTCCTGTCATGATGATATCACCGTTAGAGTCAAGAGCATCGGTGTCCCCTTGACCAACCTCGACCTTGATGTCACCACCTGTAATTTTAATAAAGATGTCAGCTCCTGTTACCTTACTTGAGGCATTGATCCCATCATCGGAAGAGTAAAGATTTACTTTGCCACCATTAATGGTCACGTTGGTTCCCTCCAGTGCTTCAACACTTGACTCAACTGTAATCGTACCACCGTCAATTACTGCTGTATTAGATGCGTGGATCCCGTCGTCACCAGCATTAATGGTGATCGTACCGGACTGGATATAAAGATTTCCAAGTGTCGTATCTTCATCATTGTCAGCGTGAAGAGCATCTTCGGTTGCCGTCAGATTCAAGGTCGCATCCTTGATATTCAACGCGTCATTGGCAGAAAGAGCATTTTTATAGCCTTTGACTGTATAGGTTCCGCCAGTAATACGCAAATCATCATTCGACTCGACTGCATTGCCATAATTTCCTTCAATCGTCAAACTACCAGAACCATTGAAAGTCAGGTCATCCTTACTGTATATGGCTGCATCATAGTCTGTATTGGTGTGGTTGGCAGAGTCGGCAATACTATTCTTACTTCCTTCCGCAAGGGTGATAAAGGTCTTATCCGCACTTTCAACAACAATCGCTGCGTCAGTCCCTTTCATGGTCACACCATTCAAGACGATTTGGACCTTGTCTTGGTCTCCTGCTTTCACCACGATTTGGACATTTTCGCTACTTCCAGACAGGACATAGGTACCAGCAGCTGTGATTGTTACAGTTGACCCAGATACTTTCGCACCGTCTCCAGACACCTTAGCTGTTGAGCCACTTAGACTTACCTTTGTAGCACTAGATTCGTCATATGAGGCGTCTTGGTCCCGATCAGTGAAATAACTCGTTGAAGCTGTTGAGGCTTTGCTTGAGGACGTTTTACTAGTGGTTGAACTAGTAGTTGTGCTAGTGCTAGCAGCGCTGGACTTACTAATCAAGCTACAGGCTCCCAAGCTGGCTGTCAACAGAACCAGTGGGACCATCAGCTTTACTTTTCGAAATATTGTTTTTTTACTTGTTTTCATGATAGGCCTCTTTCTATTTCTTTTATAATTCATTTTCTTTTGTGATGAATCGACTGATAGCAATCTCTAGATTTCCATTGCGGGTCCGCAGAGCATCCATCAACTCTTTCTCTGTCATTTTGCCGTTGAGTTGGATGATATACTTGAGTTTAAACAAGCTACCCATGTCTGATGTTTTCACTGAGGCTAATTCCAGATGATTGGTCGCTTTATCAAAAATATCATCAAAGATAGATTCATAATCTAAACTTTCAGGAATAACAATGGTCAGCTGGCGGATAGAGTGTTTCATTTGACCAAAGTTGATGGTTTCAAGAAGGATAATCGCTACAGACATAATCAAGGTAAAAGCTCCTGCAAAGACCAGGTAGCCCATACCAATCGCAATCCCGATCGTCATAGCCAGGAAAATTGAGACCAACTCCTTGGCGCCACCTGGAGCCGAACGGAAACGAATCAAGCTGAAGGCCCCCATCACAGCAACCCCAGCACCCAGACTACCATTTACCAAGAAGATGACAACGGCAATCAAGGCCGGCAATAGGGCTAGACTCATGACAAAGGACTTGCTGTAGACCGTTTTATACTGGTAGACCTTGGCCACAACCAAACCTAAGACTAAGGCAACTCCAATTGCTTCTAGCATGGTCAATGGTTTTACAGCCGTACTGGTAAAAACGTCATTAAATAATTGATTTAGCATGGTTTACAACTCCTTTGTGGTCTGTGGTTTTTTTATAGGCTACGCCATATTTAGAGAAGGATTTTGGAAAGACCTGATGATGGTCCAAAATCTCACTCAGCCAAAGCGGATAAGCTCCTGAAACCTTGATTTCCATAATGACATAGCCTTCTGGTAAGAGCTTGTCCCCATGCTTGCCATCTAATAAACTTAAATCCTCTGATCGATAAGTCAAATCATAGTCAATGGTAATCCGAACATTTGGATCTTCTATGCCTTTCATGGAATAGCGATTATAGTAGATATACATCATGGGCTGAACCTTTTGATAACGAGCCATGAGCCAGTCAATCTCCTCGCATATCTGTGAATCATCTGTCTGACCTCGATTACCCGCTAGATAGGACTCCGCCGCCAGCAAGTCTGTTGAAATCCGGCGCTTATAGACGATTTTTCGCACTTTCTTTTTGATTTCCAAGAAAACCTGGCTGTCTTCTGATGGTGTTTCATCGTAAGTCCGTACCCGCAATTTTTCTTTAAAATAAGGTTTTTCTAGAGATTCACGAATCATTTGGAAGGTAGGAGTATCGTAGTAAAGATTGCTGATGGTTGAATATGCATGGTCGTCTTCTACCATGTGTTCCTCAAACTCCGTCAGCAAATTTGCTAGAACCTCCTTTGAAATAACGTATTTTGTTTCAAATCGCTGGAATTTATCTTTAAATGTTTTTTTAGCCATAGGACATCTCCCTTTCTCGCTGCTTGATTATTTACTTGGTTATTTTAAGTAGCAAAGCTTAAAAGAAATCTAAAAAAAACTTAAAGAAAACAAAACATCTCCCTTTTCAGGAGATGTTGCTTAGATAAAAAGGAAAAGAAAGATAGATCTCTCTTTTCCTCTTAAGATTCCGTCAAAAGACTAGACTCTTTCTTTGTTATCTGTTTGATAGACCAAGACTCCAGCAACCATAAATAGCACTAAGACTATCATCAGGAAGCCGACTTGTCCCCCAATCTGTCCCCCCATAGAAATAGTTTGACGAAGACCAGATACCGAGTAACTCATCGGTAGCCAAGGATTGATGGCTTGGAAGATCTTATTGGTCAGCTCAAGCGGATAGGTCCCTGCACTAGAAGCCAGCTGCAAGAGCAAGAGAATCAGAGAAGCAAAGGCTCCGAGTTTGCTATCCCATGTTACTAAGGCCGTCACAAGAGCCATGAAGGTCATGCTGGTTAAGATAATCAAACCAAGAGTTGCCAATTCATGGTTGGCAGATAATCCTATCAAATGGACAGCAGCGTAAACCAACACCCCAGCTACAACTGAAATTACACCATTTACTTCTAGGCGTGCTTTGAACCATTCCCATTTGGTCTTTGGTTCTTTTCCTGAAGGAAGTGTGCTAAAGATGATATTGGTTGAAATAGCAGCTACAAAGAGGGCTACAGAAATCATATAAGGAGCCATCCCTATTCCGTTTTTCTCAACCTTATCTCGGTCTGTCTTGTGAAGGCTGAGTGGATCTGCTAGGATCTTGGCATTATCCTCCTTAGTTGTGACTGTTGATAGCTTATCACCTGCTTCTGTCAGACCACTAGCCAAGCTCTCGCTCCCACTGGTTAAGGATGATAGTTTATTCGTCAACAGACTGCTACCATCGACCAGTTTTCCTGATCCATTAGCCAATTGGCTTGCACCATCTACTAATTTCCCGAAATTAGCTGTCAGTTCAGGTGATTTAGAGGCCAATTGACTTGCTCCAGCTGATAGAGTTGCTGAGTTTGTTAGTAAGCTAGAATTATTAGCGGCTAATCCACTAGCTCCTTCCGAAAGTTTATTGACAGCATTTGTATAATCCGTCACTCCTTGAGCTAATTGACCGGCGCCACTTGATAATTTTTCATTTAAGCTATCTACACCAGAAGCAATTTGACCGGCTCCTCCACTAGCTGTTTCAAGCCCAGCGCTAACCGTAGACAAGCCACCATAGAGACCATTGATCATGTTGGCTGCTTGTGGCAATACCTGATTAGAGACAGCCCCCAGCTGAGCTAACTGTGTTTGGCTGGCAGTCTTTCCTGCTTCCAGACTGGTCTTCATGGTCATCACTTCTGATAAAATGGTCTGAGCAGATTGATCACTACCCGCTTGGCTACCACTAACCGCCGCATCAATCTCCGCCTTGGCCTCTTCAGAAAGACTCTGATATGCACTTGTTCCTTGGACATTGGCTAGGGCAGCTGTTTTAACAGCTTGATTGTCATTGATGATATTTTGAGCAGATGCTGCTATATTCGTCAAGGATGCCTCAATATTTTCTGTTGAAGCTGAAGTTCCTGAGAGAGACGCCTGAATGCTTGCATTTAACTGGTTCAGAGCAGCTGTCAAATTGCTGACATTTTCCTGATTGCTAGTAAGACTCATATCTACCGATTCCTTCAGAGCAGTTAAACCAGTATTGAGCTTGGACGCTCCGCTAGCCAAAGCTTGGACACCAGCACTTGATTGAGTGAGTTGTTGGACACCTCCTACTAGATCAGCTGAACGCTCCGAAAGCTGATTGGCACCCGATGCAATAGTGGCTACCCCATTTGCATAAGTTGTTAACCCTTCTGACAAGCGATTAACTCCTGCTGATACTTGTGCAACAGCTCCTGTATAGGTTTCTAAACCTGAGTTTAATTGACCTGCTCCATCTGCTAAACTGATAGTGGCCTGATTCAGAGTTTTTAAGTTATCCGTAATGGTCTGGCTACCCGCACCCAACTGCTGGCTACCCGAAGCTAATTGCTGGGCTCCATCTGAGGCCTTATTCATTCCCGTCTTTAGCTCTCCCATATTTTTAAATAAAGCACTTGTATAAGTATTGGTTACGTTTTGCGCTACCGTCTGCTTTAAAGAAGTCATGGCTGAGTCACTCATCTTACCAGCAATGAAACTCCGACCACTCGAGATCTGATAGTCGATTTTCATTTGCTTAGGTTCGCCACTTAGGACACTGGCTGCCCGCTCTGACAAATCACTCGGCAGAGTGACCACCATATAGTAGTTACCCTTCTTCAAGCCATTTTGGGCATCCTCTTTACTAACAAAGTGGAAATCCAGATTTTTATTCTCCTTGAGGCTGGAAACAAGATCGTCACCAATCGCTAGGGTCTTCCCTGAACTTGTCACAGCCTTATCCTGATTAACAACTGCCACCGGCAAGTTCTCTACCTGTCCGTAAGGATCCCACATAGAGCTTAAGAAAATTACATTGTACAAGGCTGGAATCAGAGAAACACCTAACATTACAATGATAAAGCTTGGTTTTTTTAAAATAGCTTTCCACTCTTTTAACATATTTACCTCCAAAAAATTATACATACTGTCTAAATTTTGATATACTAGATTATACACCAATCCAAAATTATTACAAGCTAAAGAATTCGAAAATTAGACATACTGTACAAATTTGTTCGAAAGGATGAAAAAAATGGAAAGTAATAAAAGAAAGAAAACCAAGATGACCATTGAACAAGCTATGGTCCAACTACTGAAAGAAAAAAGCTTTGAATATATTTCAACTGTTGAGCTTGCCAAAACTGCAGGTATCAGCCGGAGCAGTTTTTATACTCATTATAAGGATAAGTACGACTTGATCGAACGCTATCAGCAAGGCCTCTTTCAAAAACTTGAAACGATTTTTGAGGAATATTACAATGACCGACAGCAGGCCATCTTAAATGTCCTCGACTTCCTGGAAAGCGAACCCCTTTTCTCTGCCCTTCTGTCGGAAAATGGAACAAGGGAAATCCAAACCTTTTTAAGACACAAGTTTCAAATGATGCTTCACCAAGAGTTGCAAGAACGCTTCAGTAATAAGGAATTCAGTCAGATTGAAAAAGAATACAGCACTGTATACCTGACCAACGCCTTGTTTGGCGTCGTGCAAATGTGGATTGCAAGAGGAAAAAAAGAAAGCCCGCAACAAATGACGGACTTCCTTCTTAAAATGCTAGGATAAGGAATTTCTTATTCGGCCAAGGACAGACTAAAGTTCTCCATGTTTCTGATGTTCGTCCATGCTTTCATCGCACTCAATAGTGGCTCGAACGATGCCAAAAGACTTGACCAGCTGGTGAACTGCCTGTCTGGTCTCTTGGCTTTTCTCGGTTTCTTTTAGACAAATGTGAATCATGGCGTATTTGTCAATACCGTCTGTCGTCCAAACGTTGAGTTGAGCAACAGCTTGAACATTGTCTAGACTCCCCAGTTCTTGATAGAGCTGACCCAGATCAATATCGCTTGGAACATGATCCAGAAAGATCTTGATATTATCCCAAAACTTAGGTAGAGACTGACTGAGGATAAAGACAGCAATCAACAGAGATAGCAAGGGATCTAGGAAATACCAATCCGTAAATCGTAAGACGATAGACACTAGAATAACCGCTAGCCAACCCAGAATATCCTCTAGAAAATGCAGACTGAGAATAGACTCATTGTGACTATGGCCGTGGCTGATCACCTTGCTGGCTGCCAAGTTGACCAAAATAGCCACAATTCCTAGGACCAGCATCCCGTTATAATCGACAGGTTCTGGGGCGAAGACCTTGGGAACATTTTCCCAGAGGACCAAGAGCGAACCTATAATCAAAATAATGGAAGTCAGAATGGCTCCCAGCAAACTGTAACGCTTGTAGCCCAATGTATAACGGCTATCTTCTTTTTTATTGGAAATCTTTTCTAAAAGCGTTGACAGGCCAATTGCCAATGCATCCCCTGTATCATGGACGGCGTCAGCCAAGACAGCACTGGAATTGAAGGCCAAACCGAAAATAACTTCAATAATGGCGAAAGACAAATTCAAAAGAAAAGCAATCATCATTTTTTGACTTGATTTCATGGCAACCCCCTGTGACATCTGACATTTTTATAGTATAATATATTCAAAAGCAAACACTTTGTTCGATTCTATTATCCATCTTTTTAGAAAAGGAAACAAGAAGCAAATCACGAGCTTTGTCAGATAAGAGACAAAAGACTGATTTTGTTCGGAAATACTATGGACAGACGAGTAAAAAAATCACGCGCAGCCATTTACCAAGCCTTTCTCAGCCTCTTGCATCGTAAGAGCTATGAAGCCATCACTGTTCAAGAAATCATCGACCTGGCCGATGTGGGAAGGTCGACTTTTTATGCTCATTTCGAGACCAAAGAAGCCCTGCTAGAGGAGCTCTGTCAGGAACTATTCCAGCACACCTTTCTTGAGCGTCCTGATGGAAAGGACCTATTTGAAGCGACCGCCCATATTTTCTATCATTTTCGGAAAAATCAGGATCGAATCGCTACACTACTTTTAGCAAAAAACACCTACTTTATCAATCGCCTGAAAATTGAACTGGAACATTACCTGTTCCCTCTAATTCAGGAAAAAGGCTTGATGAACAAGGCCCATCTGCCGCAAGATTTTTTGAAAAATCACGTAACAGCTACCTTTGTTGAAACTGTATCCTGGTGGTTGCAGCAAAGAAATCCCATCGATGAGGCCACAATTAGCCAATATTTTTTAGACTTGATGAAGTAAGAACTTTGTATTAAAAACTTAGAAAACTATTGTTTGAGGAGAATTTTATGAAAAAACATTCTGCATTTTTTGTCCCAGGCATTATTATGGTTGGGCTTGTTTTACGGACACCTTTTGCCGTTTTGCCGATTGTCCTATCGGATATCGCTGATGGCCTCCACGTTTCACTCAGCTCACTCGGGCTCTTGACCAGTTTACCTCTAGTCATGTTTGCCCTTTGTTCCTCTTTCTCCCCTCGCTTGGCACAAAAATTTGGGCTTGAAAAACTCTTTACAATGGTCCTAATCATCTTGACAATCGGATCTCTTATCCGGATCATTAATCTCCCCTTCCTTTATGTAGGAACTATTATCCTAGGAGCAGCTATTGCTTTACTAAACGTTCTGCTGCCTAGCATCATTCAAGCCAATCAGCCAGAGCGGATCGGTCTTTTAACAACCATTTATATTTCTGCTATGAGTTTATCAATTACAGCAGCTTCTGCTCTGGTTGTTCCGATCGTCAGGGCTACTTCTTGGCAGGGATTGATTTTGGCCTTAACTGCCATTTGTCTCGCAGCACTCTTGGTATGGCTCCCTAATACGAAACACAATCACTTCCTAGCAAGAAAAGAAAAAAGTCATCCAATCGGTTCCTTGCTAAAGAATAAAAAAGTCCTGGCCCTCATCGTATTTTGTGGCTTACAATCCCTACTCTTTTACACAGCAGCAACTTGGTTACCAACCTTGGCCTTGCAAGCTGGCCTATCAAAAGATGCAACGGGTATCCTCGCTTCGATCTTCTCATTGATTAGCCTGCCATTTTCTATGACAATACCAAGCCTCACAGCTCGTTTATCCGCTCGTGGACGCCTCATCATGATATCTTGCGTTGCAGCTTCTGGACTCATTGGTGTCTCTATGTTGCTAATTCCGACCAGCAATTTCTTTTACTGGCTGATCCTCAATCTCCTTCTTGGAGCTGCAGTCAGCGCCCTATTCCCTTACCTTATGGTAACCTTCTCTCTTAAGACCAGCACTCCTGAACAAACAGCTCAATTATCTGGTTTGGCTCAAACAGGTGGTTATATCCTTGCAGCATTAGGGCCTAGTCTTTTTGGTTTCAGCTTTGACCTCTTCCAGTCTTGGACACCTGCCATTATCGGTCTTTTGATTTTAACGGTGATTATGACTGCTTCTCTTTTCTATATTGAGAAATTCGATAAGATTTTGTAACATCTAAAGCCGCTTAGCAAACCTAGGCGGTTTTACAATTTCTAGACTAAGTTACCAGCCAACACTTATCTCTCAACGCTCCAAACGACTTTTTCGCACCCTGATAAATATTTATATCTGTTACAAGAATATTACATAGACAAACAAAGAGCAAACAAGCCAAACTCTTGATAGCGCTGTCTTTTCTCTGTTTTTCCTCTGTATTTTATGTAACGAAACTATTAAGCGGGTATGATAATTCAATGTCATATTCATTTTTTTATTGCGCCAAAAGCTTGAATCATATACTATGTAAGTAGAAGGAGGGATATGATGAAAAAATCAACAATTTATTTATCTCTAATTACACTAGTTTCACTCTTCTTTTTGGCTGCCTGCGGAAATTCTGCAGACAAGAATACAAAAGAAAGCTCAAGCTCAAGCGTATCTTCTTCATCTAAGGCCAGCTCTTCAAGCAAAGAAGAAAGCTCAGCATCCTCTGAAAGCGGCAAAGCTAAAGTTAAGGTTAACGGAGGCCAAAACGGTGGTAGCGTTAACGTAGAAACTGATGACGCTAAAGTAGAAGCTGACGGCGATGGCTCAGCTACTGTTGAAGCTGGCAATGAAAATGCTAATAGCAATGGAAATGTTAACGTAAACGAAGACGGCGTTCATGTACAAGGTGGCGGTGTCGATGTTAAAGTTGGAAGCGACGGAACAGTTAACGTCCAAACTCCATAATCATAAAGCTATTTCGAACATTATAATATCAAAAAAGCCAAGCACTGCTTGGTTTTTTTGATTGTTCATTTTATACTCCGAGCCAAAAGACTTACAAAGCATTAAAGAAACTTGAAAACACTTAATCTCTGTGCTATACTCTTTTTAGACAAACAGGGAGGGACTAGTATGTACCAAGAACAACGCTTGGCTGAAATCTTAGAGCTCTTGGCTGAGAAAAAACAGCTATCAGCCAAGGATATGATTGAGCATTTTCAGGTTTCTAAAGATACCATCCGACGAGATTTTTCGATTTTGAGCGAGCGTAAGCTTGTGCAACGCACTCATGGAGGTATTATCCCGCTGGACACTAGCCGGCAAATCCCTTCCTTTAACGACCGTCTCAAGCAGCTGAGCCAAGAAAAAAAGGATATAGCGCGAAAAGCGCACGACTTTCTCAAGCCGGGGCAGATTGCCTTCTTTGATGTCTCAACCATCGTTCTCCATCTGGCACAGCGCATCAAGGAGCCTATGACAATCTACTCTCACTCGCTGGATAATGCGATCATGCTGAGTAGTCAGGACAAAGTGGACTTTCATCTCTTAGGTGGAAAATTCTATCCCAAAAACCGATTCTACTACGCGCTCAATGAAGCAGAGCTGTTAGAGCAAGTTTCCTTTGACATTGCCTTTATCGGGGCAGCTAGTGTTTCTGATGGCCTAGTCAGCTTTGAAGACGAGGCTGATGCTCACCTGAAAAGACTGGCTTTGAAGCATGCCAAGACTAAGATTCTGCTGGCTGAGCAAGACAAGTGGCAGAAAGAGTCTAAGTACATCCTGGGGCCTATCAGCGACTTTGACTACTGGATCACGGACCAAGAGCCCAGCCCTGAAGTTCAAGAACTGCTTGGAGACAAGGTTAAAATACTTTATTAAATCAATTCATTAGACACATAGGAGGACGCCTCATGACAAAACAAGCGATTCGCCTGATTATCAGCGACATTGACGGTACCATTTTGGACAACCAGCACCAAGTAGATCCTGAGCTCAAAGACATCATTCCCCTACTGAACCGAGAACAAATCCCCTTCGTACTGGCTTCTGCCCGCTCTCCTCTGGGTATGGAGCCCATTGCCCGTGAGCTGGGGCTGGGAGATAATCCACTGGCCTGCTACAACGGTGCTCTGGTCATCAAGGGTGATCCGCAAGCTTACGAGACCATTATCGAGCACCCTCTGGACAAGAAAGAGATCCGCACTTTTCTAGAACTGGTCAAGTCTGAATTTCCTAGTGTGTCCATCAATCTCTACTCTGGCAAGGATTGGATTGCTGACCGTCTGGATAAGTGGGTGCAGATAGAGGCTTCTATTACAGGTGAGCAGCCGATAATTCAGAATGTTCTAATGCCAGTGCTGGATGTTCTAATGCCTGCTCACAAGTTACTCCTCATTGATGAAGCGCCTGTCATCCAGAAACTCCATGACTACCTGCAGACCTTAGACTTTCCCAAGACAGCCTTCTATCTCTCTAAGGACAACTATATGGAAGTCACGGCCAAGCATGTCTCCAAGGAGCAAGCCTTGTACGAAATTGCCCAGCACTACCAAGTGCCACTAGAAGAGGTCATGACAATCGGAGACAACTTCAATGACCTTCCTATGTTGCGACTGGCAGGACTCGGCGTCGCTATGGGCAATGCCCCTGAAGCAGTCAAAACCGAGGCCAAAGCCGTCACCAAAAGCAACAATGAGCACGGAGTCGCAGAAGCCATCAAAGAATATGTCCTCGGCTGAGTTTGCGAAATGGCTCAGATACCCCAACCTTAAAAATCAGCAAAATAATTTGTATTAAGGATTTAGTTCTACATTGGCTAGGACTAAGTCCTTTTAGCTTGTTTTTTGTTTTAGGCTTAGTGCATCACCTGAAATTTTCTTTATGATACTAAATGAAAAATAGGTGCTAGATAGAGACTGAGATATGGTAGGTAAAAGAAAACCACCTGAATTGATGTTCAGGTGGAATAGCAACTTCAAATAGAAATAGGCCTGAACAAAAAGCCCCAGGCATACTATTTCTTCGATAGACTATCTTTTTCCATTGTATGCATCTCGTGAAGAATAGCTGACTGCACAGCCAATAAGCGCTAGAGAAGAATCGCTCAACCTAAAAGAAATCGTTCCTGTATCCGATTACGATATGAAAGATAAAATAGGATAAAAGTATAACGATTATTTGCTCTTTTTCAATTGATTATAATAATCATTCGAGCGAATTTTATTCTTTTCTGCAATATTTTTATCTTCCATTGGGATAGATTCCAATCCATTATTTGCAGAAATTAATTTTGCCATTTTTGAATCAGCTTTCTCAAATTCTGCTGCTACAGAATTTAAATAGTTATTAAGATTCTCTACCGTAGTATGAATATCTGCTGAAGCCTCATCCAATAAGGTATTGCAGTCTGAAAATAATTCTGTAGACTCATCATCAACCCACTCTGAAGCATCATTTTGACCTCCTGACGCTACTGCCGCATCTAAGCGAACTGATGTTTCGTAAATTTGATCTGTATTAATCTGTCTCTTTTTCCCCATTTGCTTTTATCCTTTCCTGTGATTTTTTAGCTTCCGCTATCAAAGGCTTTTAAACTATCTAGTGCTAGATCCTTATTACCCGTTTCAGTCAAAGCCTGTTGATAAACGATGTTTCGCAAATTTGTGGCATATTAATTTGTCTCTTTTTTCCTATTTGCGTTTATGCTTTCCTGTGCTTTTTGAGCTTCCGCTTTGGACCAATCAATGAATTCTTGGTAATTATTTAAAGGAGTTTCTTCGTTCGTCTCATAATCCTTTGCGATTATATCTAGCTTATCCTGACCAACTGGCGCAAACCAATGGCGAAGATCTTCATAGTAATCTGCAGGAGAAACCAAGCCTCTTCGATACAGAATTTCTGTAATTCTATTTTTCTTTAAACGCTTGACCAAGTCAGGAAACTCATGGCTAAAGTTAATATCCTGCCCAATCTTGTTCTCCTTTTTATCATTAATATAACCTAAATTGTTTAAAGCTGAAAATCCATTAAAATATAGAATATCATCGAGATTGGTTCTGGATAGGGAAGGGAAATTATTTTGTGCGAGAAGCACCTCTTCCATCGCTTCACTAAGCTCTGTCAATTTCCCATTTTCCAAATTTAGCACTAAGCCTTTTGTTTCTTCCAAATTTTTTCTTTTTGACACATAAATCCGTACATAATCTTTACCCTCAAAATAAAAGCTGAAACCAACTTCTTGGAGGGCCCCATCATCCCTCAAAACATAATCTGAATCATATTCTTCTACGGCCTTTTTGAGGTCTATGCGCTTTTCAACGAAATTTTTTTTACGTAAATCATAAGTGATAATATCAAATTTTTTGAGTTTACCGGATGGTAAGGTATTCTTTTTTGCATAAAAGTGCTCATAAGTTATAAATGTTGAGACTACGTAGTTACGACTCATCCTTAAATCATTGGATTGCCAATTTACATCTTTAGGACTAACTAATACATAGCGCCCATCTTTTGTTAGAGTGATATCTTTCAGCGAAGAATCATATACAAGCGTTTCCTTTCTGGACTCCTCCTTTGGCTTGGAAGGAGAAAAGAATTGTTTTTTTAGATAAACAAAGCTACAGAAAGCTACTAGTAAGATAGCTATCACTAAAATAATTTGTTTTCTTTTATTCATTTATTGTCCTCCTGAACCAACTAAACGATCAAACAGCTGATTATGTTGGATTCGGATATCCTCTCCTGTACGGTACCTTATTTTATCATTAGGTTTACCATTTAAATTTAATTCCTGATACTCATTCCAATATTCTTTCGAAGGAATCATTTTTTTATCTTGAATTTGACTAAACGCATTTTGGAGCTCAGACGGCTTCGGTGTAATAACGTTCTCTCCTTTAATAAAGTTTGTCACCGTACTATTATAAATATTGGTGCCTTTCATATTTTTATCAAAGGCTTTTAAACTGTCTAGTGCTTGTTTCTTATTACCCGTTTCAGCCAAAGCCTGTTGATAAACGATGTTTCGCAAGCCATTTTCTTGATAGTCTGCATAAGATAGAGCAGACTGCAAATCAAAAGCTGAAGAAAAACGTGTCGAGATTACCTTTTGGTTTCCTTCAAGTCCAGTTGACACACTTCCTCCTCCAACATCGTTAAACGTATTGAATGCTTCTTTTTCGGAATTTTCCTTATCTTCGTCAATTTGTTCTAAAGCAGAATGATAGGTAGCAAATGCCTTGACAAGACCTGCACCAGAACGAACTGGAGCTTGATATTTTTTAGGTAATAAACCAGTAGAACCAGCTGCAGCATCTCTAGCATTAGAAGGGCCATCAGAGTTTGCAGCGGTATCTAACACCGCCCCTATAGCTTGAGTAACCGCTACAGTCTCAGGTCCACCTAAGTATCCGCCTGTCTTTATTACATCACTAACAAATTTCAGATTGGCTTTTAGACGTTTCTCTTCTATTTTATCCAATTCGGCAGCCATTTCACGTCCTTTACCTTCTCCATAAGTATCAAAGACCCCTACAGTAACTGTTTCACGCTTATCAGGAAATGTTCTCCATTCTGTTTGGCTTTTCTTAATTTCATCAAAAGTGATATTTCCATTCCCCATTTTTAGATTATCAATGGAACTTTTTTCTTCATAAGTCCCCCCATGCGGCATCTTATGAGGAACATGTCCCATCTTTCTGACATAGATTGCCGAATACAGATTTGTCAAAGCATTCGCTTTTTCAACATCCTTTTGTATTTTTCTTAATTCAGGCGTCATTTTTTCCTGAGTAGCTATAAAATCATCTATCCGTTTTTGATAAGAGGCATCTGATTCGTTCTCCTTTCTTTTAGGAAAACCAGGCATCTTACTTACACCAACAGCTGTTAATGATATGCCAAATCGATCTCCTGCTTCCATTAATTTATCCATATAACTTTGAACATCTTCTACTGAATTATTTTTCAATAAAGTATTTACGAAAGATTTTATATCATTTAATTCTTCGGGAGTTGTTTGATCTAAGTCTCCTTTCATCGTACCAAACAGGGTTCTATTAACGATTGTCATCATAGATACACTGACACCTTTAGATGGTACTTTTGCCATTTCGTTAAAGGGGTCTTTAGAATATGCAGCTGCAAGCATTTTCCCATCATTTTCATCCTGGATTGCTTCAAGATCTCCCATGTTTTCAGCAGTCAATTTTTTAAGTTCCATATAGCCAGCAATCTCATCAACACTAACTACATGAATATGCTTCGCATTTGCCATCGCATCTCTCAATCTCGTGAAAATACCCGCTAACTCTTGAAGCGCCTTAATCGCAGTATCTTGAGCACCAGATAGTGCGACATGAGTTTGATTTCTATTACTTGCTAAACTATTCAGCGATGTAGTTAACCCATCTTCAAATCCCTTAAAATCACTCTTAGGTTCATTCAGCAAATCTAACGCAGCATCTAATTTAGCTTGTAAATCTTTTTTGACTGTTTCTGCTTCGTCATATTGTTCTTTTTTCAATTTAGCTTGAACGCTATCATTATCTCCCTTGATAGACTGGATTAATTCATCATCATTAAATCCAGCAGATTCAAGACTTGATACATAGTTACTTAAAACTTTAGCATATTTTTTAACAGTTTGCGGATAAACTTCATAAACCATTTCTTGTAGCTCATTTAGTAGATTTAAGAAAGCCGTGACAGCATCAGCTTCTGAATCTTCTATCTTCAACATGAATTCTTGATAGCCCTTCTTTACTGCCGCCTCATACTCTGTCGCAAATAGTTCTTTGCGTTCTGAACTCTCTGACATGTACTTTTTGCCCTTAACCTTAATTTTATCTGTCATGACATTTCCCTCCGTTTTCTTAAAATGGATTTATTTTTGCTAATGTATATTCGAATGATACGCAAGTCTTGTCCCATTCTAATGTGCTGATTTTAGTAGTTAGTTTTGCATCGACCTCACTCTTTTTTGCTGAAAAGTCTTTTTCTAGCCCTTCTAAATAATCTTTCTCATCTGCAGTTTCTTCTTTATATTTTTTTCCTTTTAAATTATCCACATTCGTCTTGTCAGGTTTATAACTTACTTTAGTATTCGTATCATTTAAAGCTTTTTGGGCTGCTTTTAGAGCTTCGATTTCTCCATCAAGAGCATCTAATTTTGCTTTAATACTTGCTACCCTATCTTCTTTACTTGTCATTTTTTTCTCCTTCTATTCCATTAATACTTTAATTTTATTTGCCTGTCCATGTGATACAAAATAGTGAATCTGCTCATCTAATGCCACCTCTCTAAGAGGTTTAGATAAAACGTCTATGACATACTGATCATTTAGTCTCAATCCAACTAAACCTTGTTTTATGCGAAGAACCGTTTTGGATGCATAATCAATTTTTTTACTTAATTGATTATCGGTTTCAACAAATACCGGATAGCCCACTTTATGACCATTTTTAATAATATTAGCTAGACTATCTTGTAGCTGGTGATTTAAATCTCCTACTAAAGTAGACATATCATATATAACTATGATTGTATGTAAATCTTTTTCTTGATCCTCCATACGTTCAGAAATTAATAACTCAACTGCCTCTATAAAATCTTTCACATTTTCGGGGTCAGATATAATTGTATAACCATCAAGATCAGGTATTAAGTTATACTTTGGAGCGATAATATAAACATTAGAATTAATTTTTGATGAAACAATAGAAAATTGTTTCGTCATTGTTCTCATTTGCTCCTCACTATTGGCTACATATACAAAAGACCCTTGCTTTAGATTCCAACCCATTGGTTTGACAGTTTCTATATCTAACCCTAAAGGAATAATTTCTTGCGATAGAAGCTTCAAAACGTCTGTCCGACTATAGAAGTCCTTCTCTGTCAACTCCTCAGGTACCATCGGAATCGCCTGTGGTGTTTCACCTGTCCAGGCTTCTTGGATTCGAGCGACTTCTGCACGTAGGTTGTTGATGACTTGTGCATCACTGATACCTGCGACTGGCAAGGCAAGCTGGACGACATCAACTTCATCCCGTTTCATGAGGATGCGTCCCTTGATATCTTCCATGGTCGCCGCAAGCGGTGTGCTCCCTAGAATGGTCCGGACTTCACCGACATCATTTTGCTTGAGAGTCATCTGATGCTTGAAGTTGGCATAGAGCGTAGCTCTCAGGTTGGACTGGCGACCAGCTGTCATGATTAAGTGGACACCAATGCTGAGACCTTCGCGGGAAATCCGCATCAAGATCTTGAAGAGCTCTGCTTCAAATGGCTCTTCCTTCATCGCTTCATAGCTATCCAAGAGAATAACAATTGTCGGCTCTTCTTGGCCACTAGCCTGACGGTAGAGGTCTATGGTCCCCACACCGTAGTCAGACAAGAGTTTCTTCCTCCGATTGAGCTCTCGCTCCATGATCCGGACAAACTTAGCCACTTTCTCCGTTTGGTCTAGAAGCAGGGTATCTGCTACGTGAGGTAGATGGCTCAAAGGCGCCAGCCCATTCGTACCAAAGTCCATTAAGTAAAGTGTGACATCTTTGGGACTGTACTTTCTAGCCAGATCCATCGCTGTACTTTGCAGGAAGGTCGTCTTCCCTGTCCCTGGACTACCATACAAGAGGATGTTTCCATCCTTAGATAGATTGATCGTAACCGGCTCTTGCTTTTGTGCTTGTGGGATATCTGCCATCCCGATGAGAAGTTCGAGATCACTTGGCTTTTTATTCCATTCCTTATGGAAATCAACCGCTTCAAGCTCATTTAGTGTCATGCGCTCACGGAGCGGTGGTAACCACGGCTGTGGTAGGGGAGCGATCTCTTGGTTCTCTGCCAAGAGCTGGATATTTTCGGCGATGGCATCAAGCTCTGTCGGTACTTCCTTGATTTCATCTGCTAGATCCAG
This sequence comes from Streptococcus sp. SG1, assembly GCF_030439935.1. Lineage (NCBI taxonomy): Bacteria > Bacillati > Bacillota > Bacilli > Lactobacillales > Streptococcaceae > Streptococcus > Streptococcus sp. SG1. The sequence continues at coordinate 79,179 of NZ_JAQFJC010000007.1, forward strand.
TCCAGAGAGGTCTTGATTGAGGACTTCATATTGGCCTAGGTCGTTGATACGATAGATGGTGTGATCTTCGATCCCCAGTTCATCCTTGTCCGGCTGGTAATCTGCTCCTGACCAAGCTGATTGGAAGAGCTCATAAACTTCATTGTTGCCGACTTGCAGGTAAGCACGACCAGCCTGCGTGATTTCTGCTGCATCTGGTGTATGGAGCATTTCCATGGAGTCACTTCGGTCTGCCACCTTGAGGGCTAGCTTGAAACGAGAGTTGGACCAGATTTGGTCATCCACGACCCCAGATGGTTTTTGAGTGGCAAGGATCAAGTGAACACCGAGGGAACGCCCGACCCGAGCCGTAGAAACCAGCTCCTTCATAAAGTCTGGCTGGTTGACCTTAAGCTCTGCAAATTCATCTGAGATGAGGAAAAGGTGGGGCAGAGGTTCTTTAGCTTCGCCATTTTTAAATTTCTTCTGGTATTGGTTAATGTGGTTTACTTCATAACGGTTAAAGAGACGCTGTCTGCGTTTTAGCTCCGCATTGATCGAAACCAAGGCCCGCATAGACTGGGCCCCATCTAGGTTGGTGATGGTCCCTAGCAGGTGAGGCAGTTTCTTAAAGAGATGGGCCATTCCTCCACCCTTATAGTCAATGAGTAGGAAGCCCACATCGTGCGGGTGGAAATTGACGGCTAGACTCAGGATATAAGACTGGATAGTCTCAGACTTACCAGAACCAGTCGTCCCCGCAATCAAACCGTGCGGTCCATGAGCCTTCTCGTGGAGGTTGAGTTGCACTAGGTCATCCTTGCCTCGAAGGCCGATTGGCACGGCTAAGCTCTTGTAAGGAGCATGGCTCTTCCATCTGTCTAAGACCTTCAAGTCCGCAAAGCTTTCAGCCCCATACATCTCCATAAAGGTAACTGTATCAGGGATAGAAGACTTGAGATTTTGCAAGTGGTTGAGCGGTGCCAAGGTCCGTGCAATTTGTTCCTTATCATAGCCGTCTGGGAAGTGATCCAAGCGGAAGTTGGTCTCCTTGAGAATCCCTTCCTCCATAACCAACTGTCCGATATTGCGGTCCTTGATATTGATGACGGTTTTGACATTTTCAGATAGGGAGCTCATCACATCTTCGACAAAGAGAAGTGAGCAGCCTAGGTCTGTCGGGTCTTCTGTGAAAAACTCCATGATGACGTGATCCAAAATCAGCTTTTCATCAGTAATTAAGACCACATAGTGAGGGCTGAAGAGAGTCGTCTCTTGGCGACTTGCCTCATCTCTTTGAGTCTTACGGAGTTTCAGGATTTGATTGAGACTGTTGAGTACTTGGTCACGAGTACGCTGATTGTATACGAAGCCTCGCACATTCATTTCCTGCAAGCTTGCATGTGGTAACCAACGCATCCAGTTCCATTGGTCCCGTTCCTCCTCTGGCATGATGGTAATAAACTGCACATCATGATACGAATGAAAGACACTCAACTGCATAACCAAGAGCTGGAGCTGTTCAAGGACTAGATTGCGAGGTCCGACATAACCAACTGGCCCGTGGCTAAGATTTGCTACAATCGGCAAATCAGGGATTTTTTTATGCTTGGTATAAAGAGCGAAGCCCTCCTCTTCAAGCGCATCTTTCTTCCCACTTCTCTCCTGCTGTCCATAGGTCAACTGATAAGAAGTCGGAACCTGCCCCAAGCCTAGACGATAAGTCAAAAAGTCAAAGTGGAGCGGTGTTTTTTCATAGATACGGTGACTGTAACGTTGAGTTAACTCAGTCAGCTCTTCCACCTTAGGGAAGTGATAAAGCATGCCCTGACGCTGTTTGCGTTCCAAGTCAGTCAGCTCAATAGCCTTGTCTTTTAGATAGAGACGGTAAAGATCCACGCGCTCTTTCTTGTCTGCCTTGTATTTTTTCCGATTTTTAAAGAAGGTCCTGACAGAAAAGACGATACTAGCTGCAGACATGGCCATCGTCGCGAGGATATAAATCCCCCGAGGCTGGATAAGGGTAATCAGGATTACAACCCCAATCATCAGCAAGGGCGGTACAATGAGCTTAAGCAATTCATCATTTGGTTTGCCGGGCTCTTTACCTGGAGGATTAATGACCATCTTATCTTCAGATCCACGATAGATAATCCGTGGCGAACGATGATAGTCTGGATAGTCCGGGTAAAAGCCGTAGCGAGATGCTCCTCGCAGAGATAGAACCTTGGCTGCTTGGACGGGACCACTCAGCCAGACTTCATCTGGATAGATTTTGATTGTTACAGCGCCAAAGCTGAGCTCATCTCCAAAAGAAAGCTGCAACTGGTCTTGTTTTTCTAAAATGTTATTTCGATAAAAGGTTCCTTTGAACTTGGTTAAATGCCAGTTTTCTCCGTTTTTTTGCAAGAGCAATTCTGAATCATCAGAGACTTGAAGGCTAGAGCCACTCTGAGCACCGATCCGTAGCTCTTGTTGGTCCAAAAGATCATAAACTGTCGGAGTTTTATCTCTAAGGCAAAAACGGATTTGATTCAGTACCAGTCCATCTGTCAAGAGGCCTGTCTCCTCCCCAAACTGGTAGAAAACCTCGTCTCCATCAGCCTTGAGTCGAATGTCCTCCTCCTGCTGAGGCAGATAGACCTGAGCCTTTTCGCTGGCCCCAAGAAGAAGCTGGCGTCCTTCTGTGGGTTCAACCTCATAACGCAGGCCCTGGGTATAGAAAATTACTTGTTTTGTCATCTTTTACTCCTTGACCTGCTTAGTGACTGCTAGATGCACTGGTTTCAGTTGAACTTGAAGCTTCTGTAGATGAAGCCTCCTTTTCACTAGAGTCGCTTGAGCTTGAATCGCTTGTCAGTAGTTCGCTCCGACTATCCCAGTACTTCTTGTATTCACCTTCCAGCGAGCTAAGCTTGCTTTCTCGATCCTTACCTGATAGCTTGTCATCTTCTCGTACTTGCTTGATTTCCTGTGCCAAAGCATAAAGGATGAGGTCATTATCATTAATCCGCTTGGCTGTATCCAAAGCATCCTCAAATGTGTTGCGACCGATTTGGATCCAGTAAATCAGGTAGAGCTCATCCGATTTAAGACTCACATTATTCAAGATGACCTTCTTTTGATCAGATGAAAATTCTAGTCCTTGAATATAAGAGTAAGCCAATTCGTACTTTTGAGTCGTTGGAAGACTAGAAGGGGCAATACCTTCTAACTCAGTGATAACACCACTATAATCGACCTTGATAAAGGCAGTATCTGCCTGCAGAAGCTTTTCTTTAAAAGGATTTTGCAGGAAAATGAGATAAATCAAGGGAATGATCAAAAGAACAACAGCTACTGACAGCCAGATAGATGCCAACTTGAAAACCCGATGCCATCTGCTAGACACCTGAATCAGAGTCGCTTTTTCTTCCTTGGTCTTATCTAGATAAGCCTTTTCTAGAACTGCCACTGCAGCGGTCTGGTCTTCTGCTTCACGGAGTTCAACCAAAAAGTCTGGTAAGGTTTCCAACTCCAAAGATCCATTGTAGAGTTCCATAAAGTCCACATCCGCAAACAAAGTCGCAGCAAAACACTTGGCCTGGCGCAAGAAATCTTCAGCAGTCAGTGCCTCCGGTGTCATAATACCTGGAACCGCACGATAGGCAATCTTAGCCTGAGCATCCTTGGTAATCATGAGGTTGCTCGGATGAAGAAGAAAAGTCACTGGTAGCTCCAAAGCAGCTTCAAGAGCAAAGACATTGAGAGCCAAGCGGATTCTTTCTGAGATTGGACGAGATTTAACCTCTTCATAGCTGAGACTATGTGGCTCTAGCTGGTAGGTAAAAGTTAAGCCATCTTCATCCGCATCCATGGTCTGCTCCAAAAAGAGCGGATGGTGTAAATCCAAAATCAGTAACTCTCGTAAGTCTTGCGTAGCCACATCTGAACGGCGTAAACTTAATTTCCATTCCTTGTCACTTTTCTCATAGGTAAAGGTTTGTTCTCCGTATACAAATTTTTCCTCAGTCACCTGATGCCTCCTCTATCTCTACTAAATCTCCTGTTGTAATTGGATAATCTGATAGGTACTTGCCCTCATCAAGTAGCAAGCCTTTATTAATAATTCTCAACTGGTATTTTGGCCTTTTTACTTCTGGCCCAAAAATGCTATCTATTTCTCGAATCAGCCGACGTACTTCAATCCGTCGAGGAATTCGAATATCGACATCCCTATCTGATAGGCGTAGGGTTATATTGATATGCTGCTTCATTCTCTCAATTCTCCTAATTTACAATCTCATATCTGGTCATGAGTTTTAGTTTTTAAAGGTCCACTTATGAAAGTCAGTCCGTAGCCACCTTATAGCTGATAAAGGCTGTAATCCCAACCAACAGGACGACTAGGCCAATATAGACAACCCCTGGCAAAAAATCTCCCCAGCTAGTGGTTCCATCTTCTCTCTGGCTAATTTCTAACTTCGAAACCGCTTGGCTTCTTGACTGAAATAACTGCTTTTCTTTGGCTTCCTTAACTGGCCCCTGTATAGCAGAAAACAGTTGTCCCCCTTCTGTGGCCAACTGTTTATTCTGATCATGCTGTATCTCCTGCAGTTTCTTTTGATCTGCGGCATTAAAAAGCGCCTTAATCCGTTCCGACTGCGCACCAAAATTTAACTCCTCTTCTCTCTCAAGTCTGGAGTTATCGATTTGCAAACTATTATCTTGGAGGTCGTCCGCAGCAGCCACTGAGACTGCTGCACACACCCCTACGGTAAAAAGCAAGAGAATTAATTTTTTCATATCCTATTATACTTTCTGGGTTTGACTGATTGTTCCTTGAAAACTTCTGGGTTTGACAAAGATATTAGCTGCTGCTAATAAGCCCAAAACAATTAAGAGAGCAAAGAAGACAAAGAAGCCTGCTGCTTGCCCGTCAAAGTAAGCTGAGAGTAGATTTTCCAAAACAGACAGTGCATTCAAGTCCTTGATGAAGGCTGGGAAGCCTGTCAGACTAGCCGTTGTTCCAATAGCATTGGATAGATAAACAAAACTAATCATCATAAAGAAGGCAAGACCCATACCGACAACACGGAGATGTTTCAATAAGAAATACTGCCCTTGGACAAGAATTTGACTGGCAAATACTAGCAAGAGTACCCAAGATGGCACATATTCACGACCAACTGAGAGCTGAATGCTTGAGATAATCCCAATTGCTAAACCAATGGTCAAGGCTAAGCTGGATAGGACACCAACTGTCGTAATATCTGTATCGTGCAATTTGTCTAGCTTGAACTTGTCTTTGACTTTGCGAACGATATTCTGTGTCGCAAAAAGATAAGCTGTAAAGAGACTCACAATTTCTAGGAGCAATATCCAAGTGAATGGACGATAGACATTGACTGTTGCTTTCACTGATGAAGAACGTTGCGCTACTGGACTAGATAAGAATTTAAGAAGAACCTCATTTGGCACGCCATTTTCATAAGCGTTATTGAGTACCTTGATAAAGGATTCTACAAAGTTCCCATTCGCTGCTAATTCTTCATTAAACTCTGCCATCAAAGTTTCTGCATCGCTAGACAATTTTTCTGTGTTACCCTGAGCATTCGCCAATTCCCGATGGAAATTACTGAAAATCTGATTCGCAGATTCAGCCGCCTGAACATTGCTTTGAGATGAAGCCTTAACGCCTGAAGTCGTACTTAACAAAGATCTGAATTCAGAATTAAGTGAAGACAGTTCAGAGTCCGTTTTGGCCAAAGCTGCTGTACTAGCAGTCTGAGATGTCGCAATTTCAGACAAGCTCTCTCTTAGCTTTTCATATTGTTTCAGCTGACCATCGATGGCTGTTCCTAATTCCTTATTGCTAAGTGCAATTTTTTCTAGGTTTTCCTTCAATTCAGGAGCTGTTTCTTTCAAATCTTTCAAGGTCTCGTCTAATTTCTGACGAACACCTGTTTCTTTATGATCCTTGTCATCTGAGGAACTGTTAGCTTGAGAAAGACTATCGTTGTAATCTTTCAAGTTAGCATTGATCGCTTCTGAGAGAAGCTGAGTCAAGGCATCTGCCATGTCCCCTTTTTTCAATTGTTCTATTGTAGAATAAACCTTAAGAAGAGAATCTACCTGCTGATAGGCTGAGGCAATTCTCTGAGCCTGCATACCATAACTAGCCGCCGCCTGCTGAACTCCTTGAATATCAATTGCTGCAGTAGCCGACTGTACACCATTGAGGGTGATTGAGATCTGAGTATTTGTCGCAGAGGCGGCATCGCTATCACTTGTATCAGATGATGCACTTTTGACGCTATAACGAATATCAAACTTAGCGTTTTCTACAAGATTAATTTCTTGACCATCTGTTACAGTGCTACCATTGTACGACACTGAATCTACTGTCACACCATCTGGCGCTTGCCAAGAAACCTTAGCCTTGGCTACAGCGCCATCAACTGCGTCAGTGCTTGTCACTGCTTTAGCTGCCAATTGGTTGAGAGTGTCAGAACTTGTCCCGTCACTAGGAGTCCCGTATTCCTTAAGCTCCGCATAGTTAATACTTGGCACAGTAATAGACAAGCCAAAAGCATTAAACGTCTTTCCACTGAAATCTTCTGCTGGCAAAGCAGCGATAGCATTGGCCAGTTCAGCCTTGATTGAGCTCTCAGAGTTCTCTAAATCCTTTAAGCCCCCTTTTTCGAAGACTTGATTTAGAGTGACTTTGTCCCCAGATTCAACCCCATAGTAACTAGCCAGTTTTTTCGTGATAAAGTCCTTTATATTATCTTGGTGTTCTTTGAATTTATCACGTTCAGCTTTGAGATCTTTTTCTAAATCTTCAATTTTCTGAGAAACACTTGTTGCCAGACCTGTATAAGTTTTTGCATCAGCTGCATCCTTACTCTCTGACGAGCCAATCTGCTTACCAAGTGTTTCCTGTTGCTTTTGCAAGTCATCATAAAGTTTCTTTGTTTCTGAGCTCAATGAATCACGGCTCATAGACATCAGCTGGTCCATAAAGGCCGCATAGCTAATCTGATCTTCACCTCTTTGCTTGAGCAAGCTGCTAAAATTATTGTCATAAGCAGTCTGAGACGTTCCAAGAGTATCAAATGACTGTGTAAAATTCTCCAAATTTGATTTCAGCATGTTATTAGCATCTACTGATGAATTGGTCATGCTGTAAAGCGTCGGAAAAATATTTTTTGAATTAATAGCTGTATCCAATAGATTGGTCTTATACTTGCCAATATTGGTCGCTTGAACTTGTGAACTTGCTTGAACATTCTTCTGGGCAGTATAAAGGTTACTTAAAATGCTAGCCATATACATATCAACCAACTGGCTGTTCAAATCTGCCACAATATCTTTCGCTAGCTTGTTTGCCTCATTTTCCACCTGCAGATTTCCAGCCGCATTAACCTTGTAGGTCACGGTTGTCTTATCCGCATTAATGCTGTTCACATCCAATACTTTTTCTGAAAAATCGCTCGGAATGGTCAAGACTAGCTGATAAGTTCCTTTTTCCAAACCTGCATCGGCTGCCCCGCGTGTCACGACAAACCAATTTTGGGAATTATCTCGTTCAATATTTTTTACATAGCTAGCCCCAAGATTGTACTCTTTCTTATCTACACGTACAGCTTGGTCTTCATTGACAATGGCTACGTTTAATTTAGTTTGTTGACTCGTTTTTTGTTTTGTTTTATCGCTGCTTGTCGTATTATTCTGTGCAGATATATTTAAAATTGTAACGATCGTAAACAGCAAAACCACTAAGAGACTATTGCCGATATATTTAAAGATTTTTTTATTCTTCATTCTTTCGCTTTTTAATTTTCTTTCTGATACTAAAAAGAGGAAGGCCCTCGCCTTCCTACTAAAGCCACTTATTCAAAATTAATGAATTTGTGCTGCAATATCTTGGTCAGTTTGTTCCACGATATCAGCAACTTTCACCAACTGAGCGTTAATGTCTTGAAGCAATTGTGCAAATTCTTTAATCTTTGGAGACAGTTCATTGAATTGTTCTTCAAAGCTTTGGAAGGCTGAACCTTCCCAGTTTTCAGAAATGATCGCTTGTTCATTCGTAAGAGATGAAAGAACTTGATTCACATTTTCTGCACCATCTGTGTAACGTTGCGCTGAAGCACGCAATTCTTCTGGAGTTAATTTAATCCGAGCCATAACGTTCTCCTTTTTATTTGTTTTGTATATTCTATCATAAGAAATTGTAGCTTGCAACATTTTTCTGTGAATTTTATACATTTTTTTTGAAAATATACTTTTCATCCGTATTATTTCCGAATTTTCTCTACCTTTTATCCTATTTTCTTTCTTAAAATAACATCATTTTCTCACCCTATCTTCAAATAAGTCGGCAAATTTTTTAAAAGAGGTAAGACGAAAGAGCACCCAAAAACCGGTATGAAAAAATTTGAGAGGCAGAAAGCTAGTAATATCGCCAAGTCCTTTTCTTGAAAAAAACATCTGCTCCTCAGCAGATGCCTTCATTTACCGATAGTAATCATAAGCTAACCGAGGACTTCCGTCTGCGACGTAAATGATGCCGCACTCAGTAAAGCCATAAGACAAGATAGCTGCTTGCATGGGCTTATTATCTGCATGAGTATCGATACGTAGATGGGGGATCTCCTGATAGCAAAAATCAAAAACCTGATGAGCTATACCTTTGACTTGGCCGTTTGAAGCGATACGATGGATCGTTCCATAAGACGCTGTCGAACGCCAAGCTCCCTTTTCAATGACTTGATAAGTTGGATCCTCTCCTATGATAAAAGCGAAAGTCCCAACTATCTTTCCATCCTCCTCTACAACAAAGGACTGATGAGAGCTTATATCTGCTTCTATTAAAAGTTTGCTAGGATAATCCTCTCCCCACTGAGTTGGATTTCCTTGCTCTTTCATAAACTTGCGAGCCAGATCATAAATCTCCATGATAGCTTTTAAATCTTCTTCTTTGGATAGACGTATCTTCATCTTTTCCTCCTTTATTGAATGATGGCTAGCTTCTTGATCCTTTCCAATCATTACATTATAAGAAAGGAGACTGAAACATTCTTGTCCCAGTCCCCATCTTGAAAGAATACTATTTAAATTCTTCTGGTTCACCAGTATATTGGGCCCATTCCGGACTAAAGAAACGGTCATTGAGCTTGTAAGCCGGCGCAGGCTGTGGATTTGCCACAAATGGATCCACGACCTTATCAAAAGCAAGCCAACCTAGCCAACCCATATGGATGGTGTCCTGCATAAAGTAAGACTTATCGCCATCCTTCGAAAAATCAGCAATGTTATTAAAACCTTGTTCGGTCAGCTGATATTTGATTTTCTCAACAGCCTGCTGATACTTTTCTTGACTCAGCCCCGTATATTCCATCCATTTGGCATTGACCGGAGGAATCACAAAGAGAACATTGGTCTTAGATTTAGCAAACTGATCCAGAGCCAATTGCAAATCATTGTATTCAGGAGATTGCACATAGGATAGATTCCGCTGAGAACCCTTGAGACGTTTCAAGGCTCTTTTTAGACGATTCTTATAGAATTTGTTTTCAATTCCAAGATCATTGCTACTAGTGTTTTTCTTAGCTTCTTCTGTTCCGACCTCTTCCAAGGCATCATAAGAAAATTTGTCTGGCAGATTCTTCAGCTTAGACAATACAAATTTTTCATAATTGTCGTTATTAGCTGCGACAAAATTGCTGAAAAAAGCATCCTCTCGCCGATTGATCCGTGCCATAAAACGGATAAAAGAACGATCAAAACTCGTCAATTTTTGCCTATTGGCCAATTTTTGAACATTATCTTTCATAGCAATGTTAGGATAAAGCTGCAGTAGACGCTGCGCTGCGTATTGGGCGGCACGATCCCCGCTCTGTTGCCTCAAAAAGCTGGTCAGCTGATCACTATTAAAGTATTGCTGGAAAGCCGAAGCATCATATCCCTTCTTGGTAAACCACTGGGGGGATACCACATAGACAGCTGTTTTATTTTCCAGTTGTGGCAGGATCTGCTGCATACCAAAGTACTGATTGAGAGAGGCCGCTCCACGTTGACCTAAGAAATAAGGTCGGTAAGAACGGTCATATTTTTCTGCTAAAACAGCCGGGTGCAGACTGTCAAAGCGTAGCCATTCACTCGAACCAAAGAAAGGGACAAAACGATGTTCTTCATCAGTCAAAGCCTTACTCTTTTGGGTTCGATTTTTGAAATTTTCTGCCGTTAAAGTGACGGCTGAACGCTTTTCACTCTCATAATTATGATTGTAGTTAATCGGATAGAAAAATAGCAAGGCAACTACCATCAGTAGCGCACAAAAAACTGGCCCCAAAATCAGCCATAATCGTTTAAGCATTACGAAGCTCCGTTACACCTTCAACGATTTTATTGGCCGTATTCCAGTCATCGCGACCAAATTCAGAAACAGGTACACGAATATCAAAACGATTTTCCAATTCTACAATCAATTCAACTGTTCCCATGCTATCTAGGACACCTGCATCGAACAAATCTTCATCCATCATGTCAGAGACATCTTCCATAAATAATTCATCGATAATTTCGATTACTTCTGCTTTTACATCCATTGTATTTTCCTCATTTATTTTTATTTTTTAAACCAAAGATCATTCAAAAATCCTGAGAAGATTAAGAATGACAGCATAACAACATGGAAGGTAATAACCATACCAAGAGCTTGAGTCCATTTGTTATCTGGTAAAGGTGCCAAGCCTTTGACCTTTCTTTCTTTATTGATGGTCTTTTTCTTGCGAATCCAAGCATCATTAATAATCAGACCAAAGCCATGGAAAACTCCATAAGCCACATAATACCAGGTTACACCATGCCAAAAGCCCATGATGGTCATGTTGATCAAATAAGCCACTCCCGAGGTAACGTTTCGGTTTTTAAAGACCTTATTGCGCATCAGGACCATGACTATTCGCATAAAGACGAAGTCACGGAACCAGAAGGACAGACTCATGTGCCAACGATTCCAAAATTCCTTTAAATCCCGAGAGAGAAAGGGTTTGTCAAAGTTAATCGGACTCTTAATCCCCATTAGATAGGAAATGGCCACCGCAAACATAGAATAGCCTGCAAAGTCGAAAAAGAGATCCAAACCAAAGACATACATAACGCCCAGTGCTCCTAAGTTGAAGAAACCGCCTGTATAAAGTGCATAGGTCTTGACATGTCCCAAAAGCAAATGTCCAAAGATATGAGCCAGGACAAACTTATACAAGAAACCTAGCATGATATAGTGCACGGCTTTCTCAAGCATATTAAGAAGTTCTTCTCGGTCAGGAATCTGAACATAATCTTCATTGAAACGTTTGAAGCGATCAATCGGCCCACTAGAGAAGGTGGGCATAAAGAGCATGAAGCGCAAAAACTCCCAAAGACTAAAGTCTGTCAGAGCCCCATCTCGTAGCTCCATCATCATACCAACAGAGCGGAAGGTCAGGTAGGAGATCCCTAGAAAACCTAGCAAAGATTGATGGTGATCTTGAATAGCTGGTGTGACTTTCACAATCGTTAAGGGCAAAATTGCCAAGAAAACGTGCAGATAGAAGACCCACTTATTATCCCATCTTTTCCGATAAAACTTGTAAAGAAAGAGCCAGAAGGTCTGCCAAACTACGTAAAAGATAAAGGCGAGAAACTGAGTCAGGTCGGGGCCTACCAACATAAAGACGATGAAGGCCAGGCTGACCAATACTTCATAAAGCGGAAATCTTTTTTTAAAGAAGAGCCCGATGAAGATAGGTAGAACTGCTAAAATAATGTAAACAAAATATTGGGGATCGCCATAAGGTTCCAGGTGAGGAAGTTGTTTTAAAATTTCCATCATCGGTTATTGACCTCGCTGATTAAGCCCTTGATATCGATCTTACCATTAGGTGTCAGAGGTAAAGATTCACGATAAAGGAATTTAGATGGCATCATATAAGACATCATGATATCTTCCAAGTCTTCCTTAATAGCTTTTGTAATATCAATCTCACGCTCAAACTGTTCTGCCACCCCATCTTTTAAGATAACATAGGCCAAAAGATTTTGTACCTTGTGGTCCTTGTTATAGCGAGGCACAGCCACTGCTGAATCAATGTATTTTGATTTATTAAGATTTTGTGAAACATCCTCCAGCTCGATGCGGTAGCCATTAAACTTAATTTGGAAATCCATCCGACCGCCGTAAAGCAAGAGTCCTTCATCAGTCATGGAACCCACATCTCCAGTATGATAAGCAGGCAAGCCTTCAAATTCAAAGAAAGCCTCTGCTGTTTTTTCTGGATTGTTCATATAGCCTTTAGAAACTGCTGGACCAGATACGATGATTTCTCCTTGCTCACCATTCGGAAGCTTCTGGCCGTTTTCATCAATGATAAAGGTTGGAGAATCTTCCTTAGTATAGCCGATTGGCAGACGTTTCATGGTAGCTAGCATTTCATCTGTAACAGCTACAGCTGATAAAGCCACTGTCGCTTCCGTCGGTCCATAGGCATTGATGATACGAGCATTTGGGAAACGGTCACGCAGTTTTTGAGCTGTCTTAACCGTCAACTCTTCTCCATCAAAGTAGAAATGAGTCAGTCCTGGCATCTTTTGGCTATTGAAATCATCTGAGAGCATGGCCATATCTGCAAAAGATGGTGTTGAGGTCCAGATAGCAATCGGCAAGCTCAAAATAGTTTCAAAGAGTTGCTTAAAGTCTTGCGTAATAGCACTTGGAAGTGCAAACAGCGTTCCTCCCAAAGCCAGAGTCGGTGCCCAGTACATCACAGACAAGTCAAAAGAGTAAGGTGGCTGAGCCAACATTTGCGGTTGCGCAGGCGTTGCGAACTCTTTATCCGTAATCATCCAGTTGGTAAAGCTCAGCAAATTGTCATGGGAAATTTGAACACCTTTGGGTTTTCCTGTTGTTCCAGAGGTAAAGATGATGTAGTAATTATCATCTCCCTTGACAGAATGAGTGATTTCATAAGCTATCTTTTGAGCAAAGCTTGCCTGTAATTCTGTTAAACTCAGGCTTGGAACAGTTACTTCCATAGGAAAGTCTGCAATTGCAATGATCAAGCTTGGCTCAGCAACTTCTACAATTGCTGCCACGCGCTCCAAAGCTGAATGACTATCAATCGGAATATAAGCATGACCTGACTTGGTCAAGGCTACAAAGGTCGCAAGCATCTCATACTCTTGGCCCCCATAGACCACAACGGGAGATTTAGCAGGTAGACCTAGACTGTCAATCTTAGCTGCTAGCGAATCTGAATCAGCCTTCAAGTCAGCGTATGTATGAACCTCCCCCAATACATTGTATACAGGGAAGTCTGGTTGTGTCTGAGCATAGTGCTCAATTGTTTCGATCATATCGTTAATGGTCGTATTCGTCACGAAAGGATACCTCTTTTAATCTTAAAATTCATTGTAAATAAAGCCACCCTGGCCTTGGCCCAGGTAACTAAAGAAATAGAGAAGTGCTAAAAAGATAACAAAATAAAGCAGGGTTCTCCACAAAAAAGTGTAAATTGTTTGATGTTTTTTCATTCTTCATTCCAAATCATTCAATAAATATACTCTATTTTACCATTTTATTCACTCAGTTTTCAATCCTAAATCTATTTTGTTTCTAAGTGAAAAAATTTATATATAAAATTTTTATATATTTTCTTGACAAGTCATTTTATTATGTATATAATTTATATATAAAATAATTATATATAAATATTTTTTATATTGATAAAGGAGGAAAAAATGTGTATTACTTCCCAACCTCATCAGCCCTAATTGAGTTTCTCATTTTGGCTCTCGTAGAAAAAGAAGATTCCTACGGTTATGAAATCAGCCAGACCATTAAATTGTTAGCCAATATCAAAGAGTCCACTCTTTACCCAATTCTGAAAAAATTAGAAAAGAATAGCTACCTAACCACCTACTCACAAGAGTTTCAAGGTCGTAAAAGAAAATATTATTCTCTCACAGGTTCGGGGCTCGACCAGCTCAACAAGCTCAGAGAAGAATGGAATCAGTATATTAGTACAATCAACAATATTATAGAAGGGAACATCCATCATGACAAGAACTGAATATCTCGCTCAGTTAGATAAATATCTGAAGAAACTCCCCAGACACGATTATCAAGAAGCTATGGACTACTTTGTTGAGTATTTTGATGAAGCAGGTCCTGAAAATGAATCCCAAGTCATAGCCGAACTCGGCAGTCCTCGTGAAGCCGCACATGAAATCATGGTCAACCTCTTAGATAAGATCATAGAAGAAGACGAGCCAAAGAATACTAAGAATGTTATCCAAATTGCTATCCTATCTATTCTAGCAGCACCTCTAGCTATTCCGCTGGCTCTGGTCGTCGCTATTTTAGTCTTTGTCTTCTTCTTCTTGATTGGAGTTTTTGCTTTTGTCCTAGCTATCGGCTCTTTCGCCTTTTTTGTCTTTGGTATCAGCTCGATCTGGGACAGCCTGACCATCTCACTAGGAGTTTCGATTCCTAGTTTCCTACTTACTATTGGAATCAGCCTTCTAGGTTTTGGACTATCCGCTTTCTGCGCTTTAGGTGTTTCACCGCTCATACAGTTCACCAAAAACAACTTTATCAAGCTAGCGAAACGACTTTCAAAGAAAGGAGCACGCCATGCCTAACTGGAAAAAAACATTACTAACTGTCGGAATCTCAGCATGTCTACTAGGAGGTGCTTTGATTGCTACAGGAACTGCAACTGGTGGCATAAACCACTTGTTGCAAGCCAATCATACCAAATACAGTAAAAAGACAGAGGACTTCTCCGATATTTCTGCTCTGGATATCGATCTCGGAAATCGAAACCTAGTCATTGAAGAATCAGAAGATGATAAAACACATTTGACCTATTATCAAGGCAAGGAAGCTTCTGAGCGAATTGTTACCTCAGCCAATCAAGGAACCTTAAAGATTCAGCAACCAAGGCCCCTGATAACTTTCGGCTGGAGCAGTGGCATCCGTTCTATCTTGAACTTTTTTGACAACGAAGGAGGGCGTTCAACGGTTACCCTCAGCCTACCTAAGGGAACAAAACTTTCAACCCTTAAAGGCAACAGCAGTCTAGGTGACGTTTCCCTATCTGGCTTGTCCGTTCAAAAATTAGACCTTAGTCTTTCAGCAGGCAGCCTAACCGTCAAAAACAGTACGATTTCCACGGGAGACTTATCGAATTCTCTTGGAGATGTCTCTTTATCTGATCTGACCATCCAAAAATTGGATCTTAAGCTCTCATCAGGCAGTGTGACTATCGATAACACTACTGTTGAAAAAGGGTATTTAGCAAGTTCTCTAGGGGATATCAACCTAAATAAAAGTAAGCTATCAGATAGCACAATTAAGCTTTCATCAGGTAGCATTAACTCTCAGCAACTCACTCTGTCAGGTGATATCAATATTGACAATAGCTTAGGTGATATTCAGCTAAACTTAGTCAAAGAAAGCCTTGAAACTCTTTCATTTGATATAGAAACAAGCATGGGTAGCATCACTGTCCCCCACAATTTTCAATCTATCACAGGTGAAAATGACGAGGTTGGTTCTAAACTGAAACGCCAACTGGATAAGAGTAGCGGAAAAGTTTTTGTAAGAGATAGCGCCGGAAGTATCGAGCTGTCTGTTGCTGAGTAAAATTATTTTAACACTTCCACCAAAAACTGCATCCGTCTGTGGATGGATATGAATACATAAAAAAATAGACCGGGATATCTATCCCTGCCTATTTTTTATTTAGCAATTGCATGATAAGTGGTTGTGCTGGTAAACTCCTGACCAGCCCTAACAATGACCTGGTCTTTCTGATGGCTATGTATAGCATCAGGAAGAGCCTGCATTTCAAGCGCTACTCCATTGTGCTGTTTCATTGTCTGACCAGCAAAACGAATTTCTTCATCAACACAATTTGCGGTATAGACTACCAAACATGGCGCCTCTGTCTTAAAGGTCAAGAAACGCCCGGATTCCTGATGATAGAGGAAGCCTGCCGTTTCATGTCCTGGCTTCAGTGCAAAAGGATGATCTAGGCCTGACACCAATCGAACCTGCTCATCCTTTTCAGCAAAGAGGTCCTTCAGGAGCATAGCTTGCTGCAGATGCTTTACAAAATCACTTGTTTCTACCTCTTTAGCTGGTACTCCATCCGCCGCAATTGGATAAACCCCCAAGCTATCTACCTGAAAGACATGGTCATCAATGGTCTGAGCAAAATCAGCTGAAAGATTAAAATAGCTATGGTTGGTTGGATTGATAAGGGTATCTCGGTCAGTTTGTACCTGATAAGAAATTTCCAGCTCCCCTTTTTCAGAAAGTGTATAAGAAATCCAAACCTTGAGATGACCTGGAAAACCTCCAGTCCCATCTGCTCTTTCTGTAAAAAGGACTAGGCCTTCGTCAGTGACTTCTTCCACTTGAAAAACAGCACTGTCCCAACCAGTCGATCCACTGTGATTGCAGTTTTGACAATTGTTGGCTTCCAGGTGATAGGTTTCTCCACCCAATTCAAAACTTGCCCCGGCAATTCGACCAGCTACAGGTCCAATACTGGCTCCATGTTTAGGGCTATTGCCAATATAATCTTCAAATTGATCAAATCCTAAAATAACATTAGCAAACTGGCCTTTTTTATCTGGTGTTTGGTATTCCAGGATCGTCGCTCCATAGTTCATAACACTGAGACGATAGCCCAGATCGTTTTCAAAGGTGAAGCGAAAAATGTTTTGCCCTTGAAACTCTCCAAATAGATCTTTTTGATACGATTTCATAATAACTCCTTGTGATGAAAATGTAAAAGAGGGAAATCAGAATCTTCTTTAGCAATTCCTATCCCATACTTCTTTTACTATAACACAGTACCCATCCTAAAAACACCTACTTATTAAAGAGTTTCTTCTACTTTATCAAACCAGCAATGGGCACTTTTCGAAAGAATCTTGTTCGCTTAAATCCTATTGAGTAGAGCCAAGCACTACAACTAATCCTCTTTTCCTATTTAGCAAAGGGATGAATAACAACTCCCTGCACAACACGGTTAACTGTACCAGTTGGCGAAGGTGTATCTGGTCGATTTTTAACTTTCAAAGAAGTAAGCAAAGCAAAAAGCTGGCCATAAATGATATAAGGGAAGGTCCGATAGATATCATCCAGTAATTCACTTGCCATTTCTACTTCTTCTACTTTTGCCAATCCTTCTGCCTTGTCTGTCAGCAAAATGACCTTGCGGGCAATCTCATCCCCAGCAACTTCTCTGACTAAATCTAGGTCGTATTGCTTGGTATATGGATCTGTCGATCCAAAAACCAGGACAATTGTCTGCTCATTGACCAAAGATTTTGGTCCATGTCGGAAGCCGACTGGACTTTCATACATTGTTGCCACTTGGCCGGCTGTTAACTCTAGAATCTTCAATTGAGCTTCATGGGCTAGACCAAAGAAGGGGCCTGCTCCAAGATAGATTACACGATTGAAGTCTAAGTTTACCAAATTTTGAATCTCATCTACTCGGTCTAAAGTTTGCTGACTTAAGGCAATCAAAGACGCAACTTTTTCCTCTTTTACTGCAAGTTCGGATTTATCAAAGACCAGTAAAGCCGTTAGCATCATAGAAGTAAAGCTCGACGTCATAGCAAAACCAGCGTCGTTGGATGGAGAAGGTTGGAGCAAGAGCAGGTTTCTATCGTCCCCATGAGCCTGCTGGGCTAATTTCCCTTCTGCTGCACAGGTAATTGTTACCTGATAAAGCTCATCTACCAACTGTTTAGCTAAATCGACTGTTGCTACACTCTCAGGAGAATTACCACTACGGGCAAAGGAAACCAAGACTGTCGGAACATCCTTACGCAAATGAGTCAAAGGATTGGCTACAATATCCGTTGTCGCAACCGAGTTAAAATTCCATTTTCGCTCATCGTAAATACTTCTGAGATAGGGAATCAAAGTATCCCCCACGTAGGCTGAAGTACCCGCCCCAGTAAAGATAACCTTGACATAGTCGTATTTACCATCAATCGAGTCTATGAAAGCCTCAATTTCAGTTTGGTGAGCTCTATAAGCATCGAAGGCTGCCTGCCAAACTTGTGGTTGTTGGTGGATTTCGCGCGTGGTGATTTCAGCTCCTAAGTCTACTAATTGCTCTCTTGAATAATTAAGCATTTTCTTTTTTGTTTCCTTTCTATTTTATTCGAATGTTTTCAAACATTTATTTTTAAAAAAGAGGAGAGGAAAAGCTCCCTCTCCCCTCATTTGTAGTCTATAAAACCCTAAATAGTGACTGGTGTCTACAAGACTTTTTTCGACACCTGCCTACTCGTCTTCATCATCGTCAGCAAGTCCTGCTAAGAGGTCGTTGACTTTAACAATGCTTTCGGCCGCTTTTTCTTGATAGTTGCTGTCGGCGCCGATCAAGGAAGAATTGATAAACTCAATCACCATTGGTAAATTCATACCAGCATAGAGTTCAATTTCTTTACCTTCCATAATCAAGCGACTAACAACATTACATGGTGTGCCTCCCAAAAGATCTGCAAATACCAGATAGTCATCAAAATCTTTGATAGTATCTAAAAATTTTGCCAAAAAATCGTCTGGTCCTTCTTCTGGAAGCAAGGCAACACTATGGATGGACTCTTGTGGGCCCATTATCATCTCTGTACTGTGTTTTAACTCTTCACAGAAACGACCGTGGCTAATTAATACTAATTGCTTACTCATAAATTACTCCATTACGCCATTCCAAAGAAGAAATGACCGAATGCTGAGAAAGCAACTGCTGCAAGAATGATGAGCAAGATAGCTTTTGTAGAGTTCATACCCTTACGTCCAAGCAACCAATAGATTACACCTGTGATGATAGCTGGAACCAAACGTGGGAAGATCAAGTTAAGCATGTCTTGGATATCGATAGCTTTGTCCCCGATGTGTGGCATCCATGATACATCGACATTGATCATAGACGCGATCAAGGCACCGACCATGAAGATACCAAGTACAGAAGCAGCTTCGATCAAAGCTGTCAAGGTACTTTGCATGTTGTTGATTAAGTTGGTACCTTCTTTATAAGCAAATTCCAACTGTTTCCAACGGAAGATATCATAGGCTACTGCTACCGCGATCCAAAGGAAAATACCCCATGGTTGACCTTGTGACGCGATTGTTGCTGCGATAGATCCCATAATAGCTGGAACCAAAGATCCAAAGATAGAGTCTCCAAGAGGGGCAAATGGTCCCATGAGACCTGTCTTGATCCCGTTAACTGCATCTTTAGAGTTGACACCGTCTTTTTCTTCCAAGGCCAAATCAAAACCAGTGATAATGGTGTGGAAGAATGGTGAAGTATTGAAGAATTGCGTATGCAATTTCATCATTTCTTTCAATTCTGGAGTGCCATCACCGTACATTTTACGTAACTGAGGCAAGAGCATATAAAGGTAACCAGAAGCCTGCATCCGTTCGTAGTTCCAACCCAATTGGAAGGTGAAAAGGCTACGTTTGTTGATTTGTTTGAAATCCTCTTTAGTGAGTTTGTAGTTCTTAGAATTCGTCATCTTCAATTTCCCCGCTTTCTACATTGCTTGCTGGAGCAGCTACAACCGTACGTTGGTTGTTTTTAAAGTGTTGCACTGCAAGGAAGATACCAATGATGGCAACCCCGATCATAGATACAGATTTGAAGTTGTTTGTGAAGGCAACCATTTGTTCTTTTGGAAGTTTTGCAAAAGCATCTGTTCCAAGCATTGCTGAAACGGCAGTACCAACACTTTGAACGTTGCTGTAGAGCACTGTTAACATTGCTGTCAAGCCAAAACCAAGAGCAAGATAGTGAAGGTGACGTTTCACAGGCAAGTAGTGAAGCAAGATGGCGAATCCAAGACCTGGAAGCATACGTCCTGCAAGGGTCAAACCATTCGCAATCCATTTATATTGTTCAACAAAGTCTACAATAGATTGAACAAAAGCACCACCAAAAGCAAGAGCTAAGAAGACTGGAAGGGCACGAGAGAGAGCCCAAGGAAGAGCACCAAGGAGATAGTTGCGTTCAATTCCTTTATAGTCAAAGCGTTCGATTGCAGCATCAATACGGTGTGCAAAGGCAGTTGTACTCATCCGACCAAGGATATCCGCATAAGTCAAAAGACCTGCTACTGGAACGGCAATAGTTGAAATCGCAATTTCTGGTTTGATACCTTGTGCTACTGAGAAGGCAGTTGCAAGAACGGCACCAGAAGTCGCGTCAATACGAGAAGCTCCACCGAAAGTACCAACACCGAGTACTGTCAATTGAAGAGAAGCTCCGATAACGAGACCTGTCCCTAAATCTCCCATGACAAGTCCTGTAATGAAACCAGCAAAGACTGGTGAGCCTGCTGATGAAACGATCGTCAACTCATCGCAGATTTGATAAGCTGAGTACAGAGTGAGTAGTAAAATTTGCCACCATTGTATCATGACAAAGACCTCCTAAAAATTTTTCCTTATTTTAACAAATTCATAAAATCCGCAACCGGATCATTTGGAACCATCTGAGCTGTCAGCTTCACGCCTTTTTCATGCAGTTTGTGGAAAGCTTCCACATCCGCATCAACCACATTGATGGAGCGAGTGATTGGACGAGTTTCGTCTGACTGAGACATATTTCCGACATTAAGTGTTTCTAGTGGCACACCAGCCTCTACCAAACGAAGGAAACGGTCTGGTTTACGAGCAACGATAAAGAGTCGTTGTGAGTCATATTTTCCAGCCAAGATATTTTCTGCTGCTTTAGCGATTGGCAGAATGCTGAGCTTCACTCCTGGCGGTGTTGCCAACTTGAGCCCGCTCTTTTCAATATCATTTTGTGCCACTTCGTCATCAATTACCATGATGCGTGTCACATTAAGCTTAGTAGTCCAAAGATTGGCTACTTGTCCATGAATCAGACGTCCGTCGATTCGATTCCCTACGATTGTCATAAATTTTCCCCCTTTATATTTTTAAATGTAGGTTGGTTAACAAGATGAATAGAATCTTTAAATTCCCCTTCCGTCTCAAAAATAATGATACGGTTTGCTCCTTCCTTTAGAAGGCCATGAGGAATATAAAGAGATAAGGTTGGCCCGACATTCCAGAAACGCCCAATATTGACTCCATTGATAAAAGCGACGCCTTTCCCAAAGTCTGTCAAATCAAGATAGGTGTCTTTAAGCGCTTTCATTTCTAGGTTAAAATCAAAGGCATAGAAAGCTGGATGCCCCGGGTACCATTCTTTTGAAAAGTCAATCTTTTCAGGTTGATCTAAAGTAAGGCAGTAATGTTGCCAATCTAGCATGAAGTGTAAGTCCTTGCAGATTCCTGTTCGGATACCTTTTCTCTGAGTATCTGCCAAGAGTTTATGGCCGTAGTTGACTCGACCCATATTTTCTACGAGGATGTCAATACTATGCTTCGTTTTGACCTGTCTATCGACAAAGATATCTGCACCAATTTCAGTTTGATATTGGGTAGCAATATGTTCTTGGTCTACAAAAAGTTGCATCCGATCGCGACCGTCAATAATACGAATCTTTTCTTGATCTGCATCCCAGTCAGCTTCTGTATGATAGAGTAGATAACCGTAGTTCTGTCCTAGTTCCTCCATCTTTTTAGGATAGAGACTTTGAACAGGTTCTGCCAAATCCGCCAAAGTTTCAAACAAACTAACCTTGTCGCTCAAGGAAATATTTTTTTGTTCAAAGCTGCCTTTCACCAGAGGTTCCATTTGTGGGAATTCTGGGTAATAAGTCTTTAACATCTTTTGAACTGCAAAATACTTGGGTGTTGGATTTCCAGCTTCATTTAGCAAGGCATCGTAGTCATAGGAAGTGACTTGTGGGAGATCAATTGTTCCACGCGCTGAACAACCATTCATGAAACCAAAGTTGGTTCCCCCATGAAACATATAAAGATTGATCGAACCTTGCTTGAGAACCTCATGAACGGCTTCTGCTAATTCCTCAGGATCCCTTGTAATAATAGGTTCCTTCCAACGATTAAACCAGCCGTCCCAAAATTCCATACACATGAGTGGCCACTTCTTGTCATGCTCTTGGAAAAATTCTTTCATCGAAGCAAAATTTTCATCTGCTCGAGAACCAAAGTTTCCAGTAACCAACAAATCCTCATCAATCAGTGTACCTGCTTCTAAAGTTGCTCGCCAAGGGCCATCTGAGGTAAAGAGTGGACAGGTTACGCCTCGCTCTATCATTAGGTCTCTGACAGCTCTGAGATAAGCTTTATCCTCACCATAGGAACCATACTCATTCTCAACCTGCATCATGAGAATATTGCCACCCCGATCCAATAATCTAGGCGTTAAGCGAGGAAGCAGTTCATCGTAGTAAGCCGCTACAGCCTCAATAAATCTGGGATCAGATGAACGAATCCTCATGTCTTCTGTCAAGAGCCAAGCTGGTAAGCCACCAAACTCCCACTCTGCACAGATGAAAGGCGACGGTCGAACAATAGCGTAAAGTCCTAAGTCTTGAGCTATCTGCAAGAACCTTTCTAAGTCCAACTGTCCTTGAAAATTGAACCGTCCCTTCTCGGGCTCATGTACATTCCAAGGAACATAAGTCTCAACCGTATTAAATCCTAAAGCTTTTAAGTTGTAAAGCGAATGATGCCAGTCATCTGGATGCACTCGAAAGTAGTGGATTGCACCCGATAAAATCTTAAATGGCTTCTGATCTAGTAGAAAATTATCAGACACTTCAAATCTTTCCAAACGCCCACCCTCTTTCAAAGAAAACTCTTTCATTAATTAATATAATAATATTTTGAAAAAAAGTCAATAGTTTTGAACTATTTTTTAGAAAATATGGTAAAATTCTAGTAAGAGGGAATAGAAGTGAGGTGAAATAACAATGGCAATCCCTAAATACCAATACATAAAAGATGAACTAAAACAAAAAATCATTTCTGGTCAATTTGAAAATGGTGATAAGTTTTACACTGAGGCTGAATTGATACAGATGTATGATGTTAGTTCTATCACTGTCGTCAGAGCACTAAACGATCTTGCCAACGACGGATATATTATCCGCCAGCAAGGAAAAGGCACCTTCGTATCTAGAGCCCGTAAGCATAAACTAGTCGAATTTTCTGATGTAGAGGTTTTTCCATCCCAAAGTGACCATGTCACTGTCTTATCCATTGAGCGTGGAAACGATGGAGCCATTCTAGACAAACTCGGTCTAAAGAGCAACCAATTCTATTATAGGATCGAACGGGTCAGAGAAACCAATGGTGTGACCTATATCTATCAGCAATCCTATATCCCAGAACAATATGTAAATGCGAACTATCCAAACTTAGAGTACTATAGTTCTATTTATGGTCGCTTCAAAGCAGATTATCATATTCATATGAACGATGAACCCTTTGAAGAAATCAACGAAATTGTTTTCCCAACACCTAAGCATGTAGCTGAAAAACTAGGAATCGATCCTCAATTTCCTTCTGTACATCAAGTGAAAACTACTCAGCTTGAAAGTACTGGACAAATCCTGGAATATGTTGAGAGTTACAAACGCGGAGACTTTTATAAGATTAAGTTTATTGCCTCTGATAAAAGTCGTTAATAGTAGTAAAAAACGAACTCTATCAAGCATTTACACCCTTTTGTAAAAGCGCTTTCATTGATGTTTATATTATATCGTGTTTTACCTAAAATGAAAAGTTATTTTGTTAGATACCTTTAATTTGTTTGCTAAAATATATAATATGAACACTTATTTAAACAAAAAGCTATCGATTAACTGAATCGATAGCTTCTTTAGCTTTTGTTTTATGGAAAGTATGTTGACTCACTTTCGTCAAACAAACAAATTTCCTACTTAACTAAGGCGTTTCTTCCTTTACCTAGAGTCTTTAAAAGGAAAAATATATAGAAAATGGACAGGTCTATTATCAATGTCTAAAATGTCTCACTCCAGTGAAGATCATGGTCAAACCATATTTGTCCGCAGCTTCGATAGACTCTTGGTCACGAACCGAGCCCCCAGGCTGGATGATAGCCTTGATACCCGCTTTGGCGATTTCTTCCACGTTATCGGCAAATGGGAAGAAGGCGTCGGAAGCAAGCACAGCACCATCAAGACGATCTTTAGCTTGATCAATGGCGATACGAACAGAGGCCACACGGTTAGTCTGACCCGGGCCAACACCAAGTGTCATGTGGTCGTTGGTCACGATGATACCGTTTGATTTCACATACTTGATTGCCTTCCAAGCAAACTCAAGAGCTGTCGCTTCTGTCTCAGTTGGTTGGCGCTTGGTCACCACTTGCCAGTCAGCTGGGCTCTCTTTGACCACGTCTTGATTTTGAACAAGGAGACCACCAACAACACCTGTGTATTCTGCCTCTACCTCACTAGCATCTTGAGCATCAAATGGCAAGGCGAGGATACGCAAGTTTTTCTTTTTGTTGGTCAAAATGGCTAGCGCTTCATCTGTATAGCTCGGTGCAATGATGATTTCAAGGAAGACACCATGCATCTTCTCAGCTGTCGCAGCATCCACCTCACGGTTAAGGACGACAATTCCACCAAAGATAGACACCGGGTCAGACTCATAAGCGTAATCCCAAGCAGTTTCGATGTCATCAGCTTGACCGATACCGCATGGGTTCATGTGTTTCAAAGCCACAACAGTTGGACGGCCTTTGAAGTCACGAATGATACGAATGGCCGCATCAGCGTCACGGATGTTATTGAAGGACAATTCTTTACCGTTGAGCTGTTTTGCTGAAGCAATCGAGTAGTCTGTCGGCAAGGCTTTTTGGTAGAAGTCCGCATCCTGTTGAGGGTTCTCACCGTAACGCATAGCTTGCTTGAGGTCATAAGTCAAGGTCAATTTTTCAGGCTTGCTTTCTCCGACTTGAGTAGTAAAATACTCTGCAATCAAGGCATCATAAGCCGCTGTGTGGCGGAAAACTTTTGCTGCTAAACGTTGGCGAGTTTCGTAAGTAGTTTCGCCATTGGCTGACAATTCTTCAAGAACTACAGCATAATCAGCAGGGTCTACCACAACTGTTACGCTGGCGTGGTTTTTAGCTGCTGAACGAAGCATAGATGGCCCGCCGATATCGATATTCTCCACCGCATCAGCGTATGTCACATCTGATTTGAGAATCGTTTCCTTGAATGGATAAAGGTTGACCACCACAAGGTCAATAAGCTCAATATTATTATCTTTAGCCGCCTCTAAATGGCTATCGAGATCACGACGAGCGAGGAGCCCACCGTGGATATTCGGGTGCAGGGTCTTGACACGACCATCCATCATTTCTGGGAAGCCAGTCACGTCGTCAATAGCAATGGTCTCTACCCCAGCACTATCGAGGGCAACCTTTGTTCCACCTGTCGAGATGATCTCCCAACCGAGTTTTTTGAGTTCTTGGGCAAATTCAACAATGCCTGCTTTGTCTGAGACGCTGATTAAGGCGCGTTTAGTCATTTTCTTTCCTTTCCTTGTATCTTTCACATCATTTAAACTAAAGACTGGCGATCATAGTCTGTAATCTGATTCCCAAGTTCTTGCAATAATTTTCTTACCTCAAGCTTACTTGTTTCACTTTCATACACGCTTCGCAGTTCTGCATCTGTCGCACCAATCAAGGTTACAAATTCTACTTTTCCATGCGGAGTGTCTAGGGGCTTAGCTAGATTATCGCGAGCAGTCAGAAAACCTGTCAACTTTGATTTTTGATGGGCATCAATTCCTACCGTTTGCTTGGTGTAAATGTATTCTTCTGGTAAAACAACTTTACCCGTTTTAAAAATATATCTTGCCACATATTGCAATAAACCGCAGCCATTTTTGATTTCTTCTTCGTCATTATCTGATTTCTTTAACTTAAAAGTCAATTCAATCCCATAACCACTGTATTCAGGGTCTGAGCTTTCTTTTGTGTATAACTCCGACAAGCCATAGCCAACAAAATGCCAAAATTCCCCCGCATCATAAACACTGATACCATCAAGAGGATCTGGACCTCCAAACATATATTTGATAAGTGTTCCATAATGCCGGGGATTGGGCTGATCAGGATAGAGACGATCAAATTCTGCATCAATGGCTTCCCATCCTGGAGCGCTATCATCTGTATTATCAGATTGAACAACAGTTTTGTCTCCATCTTCAATCGGCTTTTCCTCACCAGAAGATTTCTTCTTAAAAAAATCAAATAAACCCATAAATTCTCCTTAGCAGATGACTTTTAATCCTTGCCACAAAATCATCTATGACTTCCTTCTTATTTTCGTGCAACTCCCAAACTATCCAACACCTCTGGATACAACTTGTACTCAGCCTCATGAATGCGAGCTTCAAAACTGTCGATGGTATCATCAGCTAGCCTTGGCACACGGACTTGTTTGATGACCTTTCCAGTATCTACACCTGAGTCTACCCAGTGAATGGTCACGCCGCTCTCAGCAACCCCAGCATTCCAAGCATCCTCAATTCCATGAGCTCCTGGAAATTCTGGTAGGTAGGCTGGATGAATGTTAATGATCCGACCCTCGTAAGCAGCGAGCAAAGTTGGCCCAACGATTTTCATATATCCTGCTAGGCAAACCAAGTCAATCTGGTGTTCTTCCAAGAGTTCAACAAGAGCTGCTTCGTAGTCTGCCTTGTTCTCAAACTCCTTGAGTTCAAAAGCATAGGACAGAACGCCGAGCTTGTCTGCACGCTCGAGCACATAGGCGTCACGATGGTCTGAAAAAACAAACTCCACTGGAAATTCTTCGGCAATCACCTGAAAATTTGAGCCATTACCAGAGGCAAAAACCGCTATTTTTTTCATTTGATGATGACACTTTCGTTTTCTTTCTTGACGATGCGACCAATTTCATAGATTGGTTCATCCAACAATTCCTTGACACGGCCTACATTTTCAGGGCTAACTGCCAACATGAGTCCAACACCCATATTGAAGATTTCAAACATTTCTTCATGCTTGATTTCACCGTATTTTTCAAGAGCTTTGAAAATCGGAAGCACTGGAACCTTGCTTTCCTCAATCTCTGCAGCCAAGTCATCTGCAAACATACGTGGGACATTCTCGATAAAACCACCACCTGTGATGTGGGCAATACCGTTGACCAGCTCTTCCTTGATGAGAGGCAAGACAGCCTTGACATAGATACGAGTCGGCTCAAGAAGGACTTCCTTAAGTTTCTTGCCTTCCAATTCTGGCAAGACTTCCTCACCTGTATAGTCGGCAAAGACGCGACGCACGAGTGAGTAACCATTGGAGTGAATCCCACTTGAAGCAAGCCCGAGAAGAACATCTCCTTCCGTCACTTTTGAACCATCAATAATTTGAGATTTTTCAGCCACACCGACTGCAAAACCAGCCAAGTCATAATCATCTTCACCGTACATACCAGGCATTTCAGCCGTTTCTCCACCGATAAGAGCGGCGCCTGCCTGCACACAACCTTCTGCTACACCAGCAACCACTTGTTCTAGCTTGGCTGGTTCATTCTTGCCAGTCGCGACATAGTCAAGGAAATAGAGGGGCTCCGCACCTGCAGCGATGATGTCATTGACACACATGGCCACACAGTCCTGACCAATGGTATCGTGCTTGTCATACTTGATAGCTAGCATCAACTTGGTACCAACACCATCTGTACCTGAGATCAAAACAGGCTCTTTGACACCTGTTTTTGAAAGGTCAAACATACCACCGAAGCCACCCAAAGCTCCCATAACCCCTGCACGCTCCGTACGAGCCACATGTTTTTTGATTCGTTCAACTACTTCATACCCCGCTTCAACATCCACACCAGATTGAGCGTATGCATTCTTATTTGTCATTTAGTCTCCTCTTCCTTTTGTATAATGGAAAATCTCATCCGTCTATTTGTAAAAACTCGTCTTTTCTTCCAAACTTCTACGATATTCTTCTTCATAGTCGTAGAGAGGAGTTGGGTAGTCGCCGTCAAAGTAAGCGACACAGAGACCACCGTTTGGCGCATCTGTTTCAATCCCGATAGAGTTAATCAAGCCATCAATAGAAAGATAGGTCAGGCTATCCGCACCAATGATTTGGCAGGTTTCTTCAACGGTATGATTGGCAGCAATCAGCTCCTGCCGCGTCTGGATATCAATCCCGTAAAAACATGGATAAGCTAGCGCTGGACTGCCAATAGCAACGTGAACCTCAGACGCCCCTGCTTCTTTCAAGAGCTGAACGATACGGCGAGAGGTTGTCCCCCTAACAATGGAATCATCAATCATCACCACACGTTTGCCTTTGACAACGCCTGAAACAGCTGACAGTTTCATCCGCACCCCTTGCTCCCGCAATTCTTGAGTTGGCTGGATAAAGGTGCGTTGTGTATATTGGTTTTTAATTAATCCCATTTCGTTTGGCAGACCAGATTCTTCCGCAAAGCCCATGGCTGCGCTTAGTGAAGAATTCGGAACACCGACTACGATATCCGCCTCATGTTTGAATTCACGCGCCAATTGAGCCCCCATTCTCTTGCGGGCTGTATGGACGTTGACACCATGGATATTGGAGTCAGGACGCGCAAAATAGATATACTCCATAGAGCAAATCGCCAACTGGGTATCATTCGTATAACTATCGTACTGGATGCCACTGTCATCAATGATGACAATCTCCCCTGGCTTCACATCACGAATCCACTCAGCACCAATCACTTCAAAAGCACAAGTTTCAGAAGAAACCACAACTGCTCCATTGCTCATTTTCCCAATAGAAAGCGGACGGAAGCCATTTGGGTCAAGCGCCGCAATCAACTTGTCTTCAAAAAGTAGAATATAAGCAAACCCACCTTTGACAAGACTGAGTGCTTCTTTAATTTTACCCATTAGACTAGGATTATGACTACGACGAATCAAGTGAGCCAAGATTTCAGAATCAGAGGTTGAGCTGAAAATAGCGCCTCTTTGTTCCAATTCTTTCTTTAGAGATTCTGCATTAGTTAGGTTCCCATTATGAGCAAGTCCAAACTGCATATCATGAAAGCGAAAAATGAAAGGCTGGATATTATCCGCAGAAGCTTCTCCTGCAGTCGCATAACGAACGTGCCCAATCGCACTCGTTCCAGTCAGTTTATCCAAATTAGCTGGATTTCTGAACACTTCTGATAGAAGTCCCATATCACGATGGCGCTTTAGTTGTCCCTGGTCATTGGAGAGGATTCCTGCCCCCTCCTGACCGCGGTGCTGAAGACTATGGAGCCCAAAATAGGTCAATTTAGCCGCATCCGGATGTCCCCAAATACCGAAAACACCACATTCTTCATTAAGTGACTTTACTTCGTATGTCATTTTTTTACCTAAATTCTTTTATCCTGAAAAGGGAGAAAACCTGATCTGACAGACCAAGTAGACTCCTTTTTGATTACTTTCTATTACAAGCCAGTGTTATCTTGACCCGCTTGGAAATAACGAACGGCACTTTCAAACAATTTCTGGTCTTTCTGGCCTGGAATATTTTGGAAAAGACCATCTTCATAACGTTCTGAGTGTCCCATCTTACCGATGATTTGACCATTCTTGCTAGTAATTCCTTCGATGGCATTAACAGAACCATTCGGATTGTACTTAGAGTCCATACTTGGTTTGCCGTCAAAGTCAACGTATTGGCTAAAGATTTGACCATTGTCACGGAGCTCCGCGAATTCCTCGGCCGTCACGACAAACTTCCCTTCACCGTGCGACACTGGGATGGCATGGATATCTCCTACTTGCACGCCAGCCAACCATGGTGAGTTGGTATTGGCAATTCGAGTTTCCACCATCTTGGCCACGTGCTGATTGGCATCATTGTAAAAGAGAGTTGGGCTACTAGCACCTGCATCTTCAAAGTTTCCGTAAGGAAGAAGTCCAGATTTGACTAAAGCCTGGAATCCATTACAGATACCAATGATGAGGCCACCACGACTGATGAAAGCATCAATGGCTTTCTTAACCTTCTCGTTGAGCAGGATGTTGACGATAAACTTAGCTGACCCATCTGGCTCATCTGCAGCAGAGAAGCCACCTGCAAAGAAGATAATATTTGCCTTGTCAATATTGTCAACCATTGCGTCAACAGACTTGACAATAGCTACTTCATCCAAAGTAACAAAGGGAACTAGATTAACCTTTGCACCAGCTGCTTCAAAGGCCTTAGCTGAGTCGTATTCTGAGTTTGTTCCAGGAAAGACTGGTATGTAAACCAGTGGCTCAGCTACTGTATCCTTGGCTTTTATCACTGTATCAGAGACTAGTGCAGGGACATCCTCTAAAACTTTAGATTGTTCAAATTCAGTTGGGTAAACTGCTTCTAACTTTCCTTCAAAAGCATTGAGCACATTTAAACCATTTATGTCAATATCGTTTACGGTCAATGTAAACAATTGAGTTGTTTGTCCAATCTTAGCTACATTTGGAATATCCTCTTTAGATGTAAAGACAAAGCCACCTAGCTGACCAGTTAAACAAGTTGACAGATCTGTTAAGTTTACTTTTGCTCCTATACGATTCCCCAGACTCATAAGAGCTAAGCTTTCAAGTACTCCACCATATTTAACTGCTGATGCCGCACTGATTTTATGTTCTTTTTGAAGACTTGTAAACTGTGTAAAGTTTGCCTTTACAGTCTCGAAATCAATTTCTTGAGATAGGGCTGGTCCTGGGATATAGTAAATCCATTCTCCCACTGCTTTAAATTCTGGAGACAGGACTTTTCGACTATCTGCAGTTGTTACACCAAATGCAACAAGAGTTGGAGGCACTGTCAACTCTTCAAAAGTACCTGACATAGAGTCCTTACCACCAATAGATGGAAGGCCTAGCTGAATCTGCGCTTCAATAGATCCTAAAAGGGCAGATACGGGCTGACCAAAACGTTCAGCTTTCTTATCCATCCGCTCAAAGTACTCTTGGTATGAGAAACGAGCCTTAGACCATTCTCCACCAGCGGCAACTAATCGGGCAGTTGCTTCGATCACAGCATATGCTGCTCCATGATAAGGTGACCATTCAGCCAAATACGGATGGAAACCTTGAGCTATTACAGATGCAGTATTCGTAAAACCAGACTGAACAGGTAGTTTTTGAACAGAAGCTTCTGTTGGAGTTATTTGATAACGACCTCCCAGAGGATGATTGACAGTTGAACGTCCTACAGAACTGTCAAAAATCGTCTGTAAACCTTTTTGACTAGTATGGTTGAGATCAGATAGAAGAGATAATAGGTCTGTTTCAAGACTTTCAGCTGATGTTGTCCTTTCTTCAGGTAGCTTGACATCCTTGTCAACCACCTTGGCATCGACTACAACACGAACGCCATTTGTATCAAGGAAAGAACGCTCCAAGTCGACAATTGTTTCACCATTCCAGTGCATAACCAGATTTGGTTTTTCAGTCACTTTCGCAACAACAACAGCGTCAATATTTTCTTTGTTACATTCCGAAACAAAGGCATCCACATCCTCAGGACGAACAACAACAGCCATCCGTTCTTGTGATTCAGAGATAGCGATTTCTGTTCCATTGAGCCCTTGGTATTTAAGAGGTACCTTATCAAGATTGATTTCAAGACCATCTGCTAATTCACCAATAGCTACACAGACACCACCAGCTCCAAAGTCATTTGATTTCTTAATCAGTCGAGTCACATTTCCATTACGGAAAAGGCGTTGAATCTTGCGTTCTTCAATGGCATTCCCTTTTTGAACTTCAGCACCAGCAGTCTCTACAGATTCTACAGTTTGCACCTTTGAAGAGCCTGTTGCGCCACCAACTCCGTCGCGCCCTGTCTTTCCACCTAATAAGATGACCACATCACCCGCTACTGGTTTTTCACGAACAACATTTTCTTTAGGAGCCGCTCCGACAACCGCTCCAAGCTCCATCCGCTTAGCTACAAAACCTGGGTGGAAGTACTCACGGACATAAGTTGTTGCCAAACCAATTTGATTACCGTAAGAAGAATAGCCATGCGCTGCTGTTTTAGAAATGATCTGCTGAGGAAGCTTTCCAGCTCGCGTTTCAGCAATCAGCTGGGTAATATCGCCCGCACCAGAAATCCGCATTGCTTGATAAACATAAGAACGACCAGAGAGTGGATCACGAATAGCTCCACCAATACAAGTCGCAGCGCCACCAAAAGGCTCAATTTCTGTTGGGTGGTTGTGGGTTTCATTTTTAAACATCAGCAGCCATGGTTCTTTCACACCATTGACATCCACTTCAATTTCGACTGAGCAGGCATTGATTTCATCAGAAACTTCCATATCATCTAGACGGCCATTGGCTCTTTCGTAGCGGCCAAAAATAGTCGCCATATCCATGAGAGTCTGCGGTTTTTCCCCACGTCCCAACTCATTGCGCATAGCCAAGTATTTATCATAAGTAGCCTGCAATTGTTTTTCAAACTTAGAAGCTGAAAAATCAATCGTTTTTAACTCAGTCTCAAAGGTTGTATGGCGACAATGATCAGACCAATAAGTATCTAGGACCTTTAGCTCTGTCTCTGTTGGCACGCGCCCAATGGATTTGAAATAATCTTGAATGAATAAGAGATCGTCAACTTCCATAGCCAAACCTTGTTCAGACTTGTAGAGCAAAAAATCTTCTGCCGTATAGTTTTCAAAGAAATCTAGATTTGGAATTTCCTTGTCAGAGCTTGAAAATTCCTGAGGACGGAGGCCTGAGAGAATATCTTTAAAGCGGGAATCCACTGGATTTAAAAGGTAACGCTTAATCGCCTCCAGTTCATTGGCATCAATATTTTTGTTGACCAAATAAAGTTGAGCTGTATTCACAATTACATTGCTATCACTGCCCAAGAGCAATAAAGCCTCCTGAGCGCTAGCTGAGCGTTGGTCAAACTGACCCGGCAGAGCTTCGATAGCAAAAAACGCTGTTTCTGCAAGTGCAACCTCTACTTCCTCTTCTGTCAGCAATCTATCTGTTACTTGCTCAGAAAAAATATGTTTTTCAGCCCGAGTATACAAGTCTTCTGCCAGATGAAAAACATCGTAAACCTGAATTATACGAAGATCTGATAATGTTTTTAACTGGAGATTATATATCAGCTCTTTCATTAAACTCTGTGACTTGATACCAAAGTTATTTTTCTTCTCTACAAAAATACGCTTGTCCATGACTTTTCACACCCGTCCTTACTTAATCGCCTGCAACTTCTCCCAAACAACTTGGTAAACATCCGTCAATTCACCAAGACCACGTCGGAAAACATCTTTATCCATGTGGTGTCCTTCTGCGTCCCAGAGACGGCAGTTATCAGGTGAAAATTCATCTGCTAGAATAATCTTGCCATCTTTGTCAAAGCCGAACTCTAACTTGAAATCAATCAATTTCAATCCAATTTGGCGGAACCAGTCTGATAAAAGCTCATTTATCCGACGAGTCTCCTCTTTCAAAAAGGCAATTTCTTCGTCGTTAGCAATCTTCAAGAATTTTACATGCTCATCATTGATGAAAGGATCGTCCAAATCATCATTTTTGTAGTAAAATTCCACAATCGGGGTCTCAAGTGCAATCCCTTCTTCTACTCCAAAACGCTTAGAGAAAGATCCTGCTGTATAGTTCCGAAGCACTACTTCTAATGGAATAATCTTTACTTTTTTGTTGAGTTGATCTGTATCTGAAATCTTTTCAATAAAATGCGTGGCTACACCCGCAGCATTCAATTTTTCAAAAATAAATGATGAAATCTGATTATTGAGTACTCCCTTACCAACAATCTGTTCTTTCTTAACCCCATTAAAAGCGGTAGCTTGATCCTTATAATGTGCTACAATCACATCCTCATCATCTGTAGCAAGAATATCTTTGGCTTTTCCCGAATATATCAATTTATTTGACATTTTAATGTTCGCCTTTCGTAATTTTTATGCCTTCATTTTATCATATGAACTAGATATTTACAAGCTGTATCCGTATTTTTCAACCTGACTTCTTTTGATTTTTTTATTTAAACTACCTTCCTTATCAAAATATAGAAAAAAGTAGGTCAAGGCCTACTTTGTTTTTTTCTCAATATATGCTACTACATCTGCAACACTGCATAGACGATCAATATCTTCATCTAAAATATCAATTCCAAATTCGTCTTCTAAAGTCAGAATAAACTCCATCATATCAACAGAATCCGCCCCAAGATTATCCTTAAAGCTTAATTCCGGAGTTACCTCAAAACTTTTACCTTGGCGTTCTTGAATGATAGATACGATCTTTTGGTAGATTGTTTCCTGCGTCATTGTGTTTCCTCCTTTGAGAATTCTGTAACTGATTTACCAACCACATCAGTATGTAGCATTGTTCGAATTTGACGAATCGTACTGCAAACTGTTTTTGCATCACTTGAGCCGTGAGTCTTAACAACTGGCGCTTTTAGACCAAATAATACGGCTCCTCCAGCATCAGAATAATCTAGTCTAGATTTTAGTTCCTTCAGGCTATCTTTTAAAAGCAAGGCACCCAACTTGGCCTTGAGACCACCACCTAAAATACTCTTCTTAAGCTGCCCCATAATGCTGAGCGCTGTTCCCTCAATAGACTTTAAGACTGCGTTTCCGGTGAATCCATCTGTCACTACAACATCAGCTACACCATTCATCAACTCACGCGCTTCCACATTTCCAATAAAATTAAGAGAGGAATCAGCAGCAAGTAGTTCATAGGTCTCCTTACGTAAAGGATCACCCTTGCTACTTTCTGTCCCGTTGTTCAAAAGACCTACACGTGGTTTCTTAATTCCTCTCACACTCTCAGCATAAAAAGATCCTAACTTGGCGTACTGATACAAATGATGAGCGGTATTTTCTGCATTTGCTCCTAAATCCAGCATATCAAATCCCTGACCATCAACGGTTGGTAGAGTTGACAACAGACCTGGTCGATCAATGTTTTTAATACGGCCTACAATAAAGAAGCCTGCCGCTAAAAGTGCACCTGTATTCCCAGCAGAAAGAACAGCATCTGCTTCTCCTGCTTTAACAGCCTTAGCAGCTAAGACCATACTAGAGTTCTTCTTTTGACGAATGGCCTTGGTTGGCTCATCATCAGAATTAATCTTTTCATCTGTGTGGACAATGCTAACTCGCTCACTTGCAGTCAGATACTGCTTGATCTTGGCCTCATCTCCATATAAAATCAGCTCGATATCTGAAAACTCTTGAAGAGCTTGATTAGCTCCTTCTACCAAGGCCTGAGGGGCAAAATCGCCTCCCATAGCATCAATGGCAATTTTTTTCATATTGACTCCTTATTTTCTTTATCTTTTAAAATACTTCCCCAGTCTCCTAGAGAATCAATGAATTTCTTTGATTTCAAATGAATTCCAACATAATCGTCGTAAATTTGATCTATAAATTCGCGTAGTTGTTGTTTAATTTCTGCTTTTAGTGAAATAGTTTCCAGAGTGCTATATTCTACTGCCTGAAATTGATCAAGTAAGAATGGGATATTGGGATGGAGATGACAGCGACGATCGTCCTCATGATAGTGATCAGGACAAAGGACACCACTGAATTTAAAGGAAAAATCAAAAGGTAGTCCAGTTCGATGACAAAAGACACATTCGTGGAAATTCAGAGAAACACCAAAACGGGACAAAATCTGAACTTCAAAAATATTTGTCAAAATCTCATGGTCTAAACCTTCTTCCATTAGCTCCAAGGTTTTTGTCAGAAAGGCAAAAAGAGCAGCATCTGGTTGACTGTCCGGAATACTAGCGTCTGCCAAGGCAGCGACATAGGTCGCATAGGCCATGATGAACAAATCACTATTAATCCGAGTGAAAGGCTGGACATCTTGGTAATCTTGAATATAACTCAGACCATCATCATTCACCTTCATAAGCAGATTTGCCAAGGTAAGGGGCTGAATAACAGGACTCAGCTTAGAGTTGGTGGCATGTTTCACGAAAAACATACGCTTGCCAGCCTGTTCTGTAAATATTTTTACTAATTTGTCATCTTCACGAAAGTTTCGATTATAGAGTACTAGCGCCTTACTCGTGATGGACTGCATCATATTCTTCCATGTACTCCTTGAGTCGCTTCATAGCCTCTTGAATGACCTCCATACTAGCTGCATAAGAAAGGCGAATATAGCCTTCCCCATACTGGCCAAAAGCTGCACCTGGAATAAAAGCAACTGCTTTTTTCTCAGCAAAATCTTTCAGAAAAGCAAACGAATCCTGCGTAAACCCATCCGGAATCTTAGCAAAGATATAAAAAGCACCGTCCGGTTTTATAATTTTAAAGCCCAAGTCCCTCATCTTTTCTAAGATATAATCTCGCCTTATGATGTATTCCTTCTTCATAGGAAGAGCGTCGTCTTTTCCAGCTGATAAGGCTTCTACCCCTGCAAATTGGGCCATAGTATTTGCTGCTGTTACCAAATATTGGTGGCTCTTGATGATCTGAGCGGTAAACTCAGCAGGCGCAAAGATAAAGCCTAATCGCCAACCAGTCATAGCATGAGATTTGGAAAGACCATTGATAACAATAGCTTGCTTAGGTAGGTACTGACCGATGGAAACATGAGCCTCTTCTCTGTAAGTCAGCTCTGAATAAACTTCATCGCAGACAACAAAGACTGGATATTTACTCAACACTGCTGCCAAGTCCTGGATTTGCTCCCTAGAATAAGTCACACCAGTTGGATTGGCTGGATAGTTCAGGATGACAGCCTTGACTTTTTCACCTTGCTCTAAAATAGCCTTTTCTAGCATTTCAGGAGTCAAGACAAAATCATTTGCTGTTGTATCAATCTCGACAATTTTAGCTCCTACAAGATTAACAATCGGCTCATATCCTGGATAAGCAGGTGCAGGAAGTAAAACAACATCATCTTCTTCTAAGATAGCTGTCAAGGTTGCAGACAGAGCTTCTGTTGCACCAATAGTCACCAACACTTCACTTTCTGGTTTATATTCTAAATTATATTTTTCTTTGACAAACTCGCTCGCTGCCTGTCTTAGCTCAAGCAAACCACTCATACCGGTATAATGACTCTGATCGGCATCAATGGCAACCTTAGCCGCTTCTTTTACATGGTTCGGAGTTGTAAAATCTGGCTCGCCCAAGGTCAGGCGTAAAACCCCGGGAATACTTGATATGGACTGATCAAACTGACGAATCATCGATACTTCAATTTTATCTAAATTCTTATTAAAACGTTTCGTTAAATCCATACATTGCCTCCATATCTTTATCTTTTCAAATATTATACTACAAATAAAAGACCGTCGCAAAAACTGACTGTAATCACACAAAAGGAAAAAGATTGCAGCTCAAGCCCAATCTTGTATCCTTTCTTTATTGTTCTTCGCTTTCATCATCGAAATAGCGAATCAAGTTCTTTTCTGTCAAAATATCTGAGTAAGTATAAGATTCTACATAAGTACTTGCAGAGTCTCCAGCTGGAACATTGTCATTTGTATACTCTACTATAAATAAAGAAGGATAAACCTCAATCAAACGTCCTTTTTTATCCTTTTGACGCTTCCGTCCATTTTCCAGAGTCATCTCGACAATCTGCCCCTCATGTGCCTTGATGTCTTCTTTAATTTTTTTCATTTTTGCTACATCTGTAAATGCATCACTCATTTTATACTTCCTCCCTTTTAGAAATACTTGAGAACTTGTTGTATTCTTTTTGGAAAATCAATTCTACCGTACCACGGGCGCCACTCCGGTTTTTCTCAATAATAACTTCCACCTTGTTATTTGGAATACCTTCTTCTTCCTCGCCAGCACGATCATAATAATCATCCCGATAGAGAAAGGCTACGATATCCGCATCCTGCTCGATAGATCCAGATTCCCGGATATCAGACAGCACTGGCCGTTTATCTTGTCGTTGCTCTACTCCACGAGAGAGCTGACTCAAGGCGATTACTGGTACTTTTAACTCTTTTGCTAAAATCTTCAGCTGACGAGAAATTTCTGATACCTCTTGCTGACGATTTTCGCGTCCGGTTCCTGTGATCAACTGCAGGTAGTCAATCAAAATTAAGCCTAAATTGCCTGTTTCTTGAGCCAACTTTCTTGCCCGCGAGCGAATTTCTGTAATCCGAATCCCTGGTGTATCATCAATATAAATGCTGGCTTGTGCCAGATTTGCTTGAGCGATGGTTACTTTCTGCCATTCTTCATCGCTTAGTTGTCCTGTACGGATAGAATGCGAATTAATAACTCCTTCAGAAGCTAACATCCGGTCCACCAAGCTCTCTGCCCCCATTTCCAGAGAGAAAATAGCGACAGTCTTATCTAGTTTGGTCCCAATATTCTGAGCAATGTTAAGGGCAAAAGCAGTTTTTCCGACCGCAGGACGTGCTGCCAAGATAATCAATTCTTCCTCATGTAAACCTGTAGTCATCTTATCCAACTCAGGATAGCCGGTCGCAATCCCCGTAATATGAGAAGTTTGCTGGGAACGAACTTCCAAATTTTCAAAGTTGATATTCAAGATATCTTTGATATTTTTAAAACCACTACGGTTGGCATTCTCACTGACATCAATGAGCGCCTTCTCCGCCCCAGCAATAATTTCATCTGCTGGGCTTGCTCCATCGTAAGCTTGATTGATAGAGTCTGTCAACCGAGCAATTAAGCGACGCAAAATAGCTTTTTCAGCTACGATTTTAGCATAATATTCCGCATTGGCAGAGGTTGGCACTGAGTTAACCACTTCAACCAAATAGCTGAGTCCACCAATGTTCTGTAAATCATCCTGGCTATCCAGAATATTGCGAACAGTCGTCGCATCAATCGCATCACCACGATCAGCCAGATCAATCATGGCTTTGAAAATCAAACGATTGGCATACTTAAAGAAGTCAGCTGGCTCGATATATTCACGAACGAAAACGAGCTTGCTCTCATCAAGAAAAATAGCTCCCAGAACAGACTGCTCAGCTAAAATATCTTGAGGCTGTGCTCGTAATTCATCAATCTCTGCCATAAAGAACTCCTCTCTCCCCTACTTACTTATCCTTCCTTGACACGCAGATTGATGACACCTGTGATATCTTGGTAAATCTTCACTGGAACATCAATCAGACCTACTGAACGAATCGGTGAATCCACTTTGATATTGCGTTTGTCCAACTTAATACCAAATTGTTTTTCTAACTCTTCTGCAATTTTTTTACTGGTAATAGAGCCAAACGTCCGACCATCCGGACCAACTTTTTCAGTAAATTCAACCAAAGTTGCTTCTTCTGCTAATTTGGCCTGAATCGCTTGAGCTTCTGCCACTAATTCAGCATGAGCTTTTTCTTCAGATTTCTGTTTACCCCGCAACTCACCAATAGCCTGAGCAGTTGCTTCTTTCGCTAAATTTTTCTTAATCAAAAAGTTTTGAGCATATCCTGTAGGAACTTCCTTTACTTCCCCTTTTTTGCCCTTACCTTTTACATCTGCTAAAAAGATTACTTTCATTCTACTATCTCCTCTTCTTTTTTGATCACTTCATCAATGATTTCTTGGTTTAATTTTCGGGTAACCTCTGCAACCGTAAGGTCTTTAATCTGAGCAGCTGCTAGATTAAAGTGGCCGCCACCACCCATATTTTCCATAATACGTTGGACATTAATCTTACTACGACTTCTAGCTGAAATCGAAACATAACCTTGCGTATTTTTACTTACCACAAAGGTTGCTTCGATCCCCGACATAGCAAGCATAGTGTCCGCTGCCTTACTGATTGCGACCGTCTGATAACTTTTATCTTCTGGCCCACTAGCTACAATGACGTTTGGTAATATCTTATTACCTCGTAGGATTAGCTCGTTGACCGCCCGATATTCATCAAAATCTGTTGCAGAAATATCTTGAATGGTTACACTATCACTGCCCCGTGTCCGTAAATAACTAGCCACATCAAATGTCCGACTAGTAACGCGAGAGGTGAAATTCTTAGTATCCAACATCATTCCAGCCATCAAAACACTGGCCTGCATCTTACTTAATCGATTTTTCTTAGAATTTTGGAACTGAAGCAACTCCGTCACAAGCTCACTAGCACTGCTGGCTCCACTTTCAATATAAGTAATAACAGCATTTTCTGGGAAGTCATCATCCCGTCGATGATGATCAATTACAATAGTCTGATAAAACTGTTTATAAAAATCCTTAGATAGGGTCAAACTAAGCTTAGAATGGTCAACCATAATGAGTAAAGAGTTTCCTGTGACCATAGTCATGGCTTCCGCAACAGTTACCATATTGGTCTGACCTTCTTCTTGGAGTTTATTGACAGCTCTCTCAATATCTGCAGCCATTTGATACTGATCATAGACAACATATGTCTTATCAATTAAATTGCTTGCAAAAAGTTGCATTCCAACTGCCGAACCCAAAGCATCCATATCCAAATTCTTATGACCCACAACAAAAATTTGATCAACACTACGGATTTTATCCGAAATAGCGGTCATCATGGCCCGAGTACGTGTACGTGTGCGCTTCACTGCAGCAGCAGAGCCACCTCCAAAGAAGATTGGATTCTTGCCATCAGCATTTTCTTTTACGACAGCCTGATCTCCTCCACGAACCTCAGCTAGGTTTAGATTTAACAAAGCCGTTTTACCGATTTGATCGTGGTCTCCATCTCCATAAGCGAAGCCCATACTGAGAGTCAGAGGTATTTCACGATTCTTAGCTTCAATCCTAAATTGATCAATAACTGAAAATTTATCCTGCATTAACTGATCAAGTACCGTAAAATCTGTAAAAAGATAAAAACGATCCATACCTACACGACGATAAAACATACGATGGCGATCAGAGAATTCAGCAATGTAATTGGCAACAAAACTATTAATCTGACTGATATCCGAATCTGATACAACATCTTCTAAATCATCATAGTTATCAACAGATATAATACCAATAACAGGGCGTGTAGTTGCTAATTCTGCAGTTGCATCATACTCATTAGAAGCATCAAAAAAGTAGAAAACATTAGAGGAACGATCCAGATAAATCGAATATTTCTTGTCACCGATTGTCATGTAGCGACCAGAACCTTCTAAACCTGTCTCCATCATCTGCTGTAGCATTTGTGTATCAAAATCCCCATCTTCTGTTGTACAAAGCAACTCAGCATAGGGATTAAACCACTCAACTTCACCAGTTTCTTCTTTAATTTTAATGACTCCAACAGGCATTTTATCTAGTAAAGATGCCAAACTATTTTCTGCATGGTGATTAACATACTGAATTTGTTCAAATTCTGCTGTTTCAAAAAACTTTTGTTGATAAATTAGAAGGGAAACCAAAAAGGCCACTACCAAGAAGGCAGCAAGCAAAACAAGCGTTCCTTCACCAAACGCTCGCAGTAAAACTGCTAAGATTCCAAAAGAAATAACGCCCAGCATTACAAAGTGAATTGGGGCAAAATGAAATTTTTTCATCACAAACCTCTTATCCGCCATTTTACCATAAATTCAAGAAAAAAGCGAGTTTCTACTGGTTCTAAGCTTATTTGTGATGTTTAAACTTTTTGTAAAATTAGTAATTATTTCTCGATGGATTGCATCATCCTCTAGTTAATTGTTTGTTGTCATAGTTGTAAAACAATTTTACAGCAAAGTAAACATATTGGTTACTCCACTCAAGGAAGCTAGTTATTTAGTCATGTTTAATAATTAAAAATTCTTTTTTTCACAAGCTTTTAAACTCAATCCATATCAGGCGAATATTATTTACACTATATTTACAATATTGTAAATATAGTGTAAAAACCACGTTTTTTATTAAACGTGGTTTTGTTTTTCTTTATTTTTTGAAATACTACGTGCTTTTCCTTCCAAATAAACCATCAAAATAGAAATATCTGCTGGATTGACACCAGAAATACGACTCGCCTGACCAATTGTTTCTGGATTGATTTTCTTAAACTTCTGTCTTGCTTCTGTCGCAATCGAATCAATATCATCCCAGTCAATATTAGCCGGAATGCGCTTCTCTTCCATGCGCTTCATCTTTTCAACCTGATCAAGAGCTTTGGAAATATAGCCTTCATACTTAATCTCTGTTTCAATTAGCTCGATAATCTTTTCATCAAGCTCCTCTGCCGCCGGACCAATGAACTGAACCACATCCTGGTAAGACACTTCCGGACGTCGCATAAATTCTTTGGCAGTTACTGCATCTGTCAGAGGCTTAAAGCCAAGCTCTTCTACCTTAGCATTGGTTTCCTTGACAGGTTTTAGCTTGATGGATTCCAAACGCTTCATTTCATTGTCAAATTGATTCTTTTTAATCTCGAAACGAGCCCAGCGCTCATCATCTACCAGACCAATTTTTCGCCCCATCTCTGTCAAACGCATATCGGCATTGTCATGGCGGAGAATCAAACGGTACTCAGCTCGGCTAGTCAAAAGTCGATAAGGTTCTACGGTTCCCTTGGTGACCAAATCATCAATCATGACTCCAATGTATCCATCACTGCGCTTCAAGATTAACTCCGGCTTACCTTGGATTTTCAAGGCCGCATTAATCCCAGCGATAATCCCTTGACCTGCAGCTTCTTCATAGCCAGAAGTCCCATTTGTCTGACCTGCTGTAAAGAGACCTGAAATTTTCTTGGTTTCCAAGGTTGCCCGCAACTGGTGAGGCATAATCATATCGTACTCAATGGCATAGCCTGTCCGCATCATTTCGGCATTTTCTAGACCCTTGATAGAGTGAACCAAGTCCTTCTGCACATCTTCTGGCAAACTAGTTGACAGCCCTTGCACATAAACCTCTTCTGTATCACGACCCTCAGGTTCTAAGAAAAGCTGGTGGCGTTCCTTGTCCGCAAAACGGACAATCTTATCCTCAATTGACGGGCAATAGCGAGGACCCACACCCTTAACGATACCTGAAAACATAGGAGCACGATGCAGGTTATTTTGAATAATTTCATGACTTTCTGGATTGGTATAAGTCAACCAGCAAGGCACTTGATCTTTCACATAGTCTTCATCACGAGATGTGTAAGAGAAATGATTGGCTTTTTCATCACCTGGCTGAATCTCAGTCACGTCATAATTGATAGATGACGCCTTAACACGTGGAGGAGTTCCAGTTTTAAAACGACCAATTTCAAATCCTAGGTCACGCAGATTATCTGCCAAAGGAATTGCTGCTAAGCTATGGTTTGGACCAGATGAATACTTGAGATCACCAATAATAATTTCTCCCCGCAAAGCTGTTCCAGTCGTAACAATGACGGCTTTAGCTGCATACTCCTGATGAGTTGCCGTTTTAACCCCAATGACCTTACCATCTTCTACCAAGATTTCATTAATCATGGTTTGCCGCAAGGTCAGATTTTCTTGATTTTCAACAGTCTTCCGCATTTCTTTGGAATAAAGCTCTTTATCCGCCTGGGCCCTAAGAGCCCGAACTGCAGGGCCTTTGCCGGTATTAAGCATTTTCATCTGGATATAGCTCTTGTCAATATTCTTGGCCATTTCTCCGCCCAATGCATCTACTTCACGGACAACAATCCCTTTAGCAGACCCTCCGATAGAGGGATTACAAGGCATAAAGGCCAGCATCTCAATATTGATGGTTGCTAAAAGAACCTTGCAACCCATTCGACTAGCAGCCAGCGATGCCTCAACCCCAGCATGCCCTGCTCCAATCACGATAATATCATAACTTTCAGTAAAATTGTGTGACATTTCTTTTTCCTTCGTTTTTTCACCAAAAAAGGCCAAGTCTCCAGAAGTGCAGGACAAAAAAGCCTGCAACATCCATGAGCTTTGACCATCATAGGTATTGCTTATCTTATTTTAGCAGATTGTACTGAATTGTCAATCTAAATGTACTGCAAGACTTGACCATTCTTATAAGCTTTGTCAATTAAGCCTCCACCTAGGCACTCATCCCCATCATAGAAGACGACTGCTTGACCTGGTGTAACTGCCCTTTGAGGCTGATCAAAGTTGACAACCGCCTTGTCACCCTTTACAGTAACTGTCACCTTAGAATCTGGCTGACGATAACGGAACTTAGCTGTACATTCCATAGTAAATTCTTCTGGCATTTCTTTTGTGAAATGAACCTGACTAGCGTCAAGGCTGGTTGACATTAAGTTGTCATGATAAAAACCTTG
Source organism: Streptococcus sp. SG1 (assembly GCF_030439935.1). Lineage (NCBI taxonomy): Bacteria > Bacillati > Bacillota > Bacilli > Lactobacillales > Streptococcaceae > Streptococcus > Streptococcus sp. SG1. Next base: position 123,334 of record NZ_JAQFJC010000007.1, read on the forward strand.
ACCTACATAAAGAATATTTTGGCTGAGATCTTTTCCAACCACAAACCAAGGCTCATTATCACCGCCATGTTGTCCACCAATTCCAAGACCACCCCGCTGGCCAATGGTATAATACATCAACCCAGCATGCTGGCCCATATCTCGGCCTTCTAAGGTCATCATGCGACCAGGCTGGGCTGGTAAATATTGACTCAGAAATTCTTTAAAATTCTTCTCACCAATAAAGCAAATGCCAGTCGAATCTTTTTTCTTGGCTGTAGCTAAACCAGCTCTTTCAGCAATTGCTCGAACTTCTGGCTTTTCTAAATGACCCAGAGGAAACATGGTCTTTTGCAGTTGTTCTTGTGACAGTTGACTCAAAAAGTAAGTCTGATCCTTATTGTTGTCCTTGCCACGCAGCATGTGAACTAGGCCGTCTTGGTCTCTCTTCACCTGAGCATAGTGACCTGTTGCAACGTAATCTGCACCCAGTGTCAAGGCATAGTCAAGGAAGGCTTTAAACTTGATTTCCTTGTTACACATGACATCTGGATTCGGAGTTCTACCAGCTCGGTATTCCGCCAAGAAGTATTCAAAAACGCGATCCCAATACTCTTTTTCAAAGTTGACAGAGTAGTAAGGAATGCCAATCTGGTCTGCAACAGCTGCCACATCCTTGTAGTCTTCTGTGGCTGTACAGACACCAAATTCATCTGTGTCGTCCCAGTTTTTCATGAAGATGCCAATTACATCATAACCTTGCTCTTTTAATAGCAAGGCAGTTACTGATGAATCGACACCTCCGCTCATACCAACAACGACACGAGTCTTAGAGTTATCACTCATTGTGTTCTCCCATCTTTTCGTTATTTCACGATTGAAGGTCGTGCTGTGCTTTCAACGATTGAAGGTCGCTTGAGCAAGCTCTATTATAGCACGAAATTTTTATAAGAACAAACAAATAGAGAATGCTTCCTTCTACTAGCCCAGTTAACTTTTTGTCAAGAATGTTTACAATAGTGTAAAGAAAAACTCTCAAAATTGAGAGTTTCCTTTTAATACCAGCCATTTGCTAACCAAAAGTTTTTAGCAGCTGACCATGAACCATATCGACTCGTTACATATTCATTCGCCACTTTTTCTTGATTTTCAGGCGAGAGATCTCCATTTAAGTATGTAATAGTTAATTGATATCGACCATAATATTGACCATTTTGAGCAGTGTAACTACCACTTGATTCCTTTTGAGCGATAAATTCTTTAGCTTCTGCATCTTCCGCACTTAAACCTGAAGAAGCATTTGCTGTGTTTGTACTTGTATTATTAGTCTCAGGCGTTGTTGTAGTTGGTGCAGTTTCTGTCTTGTTTTCCTTCTGTCCTCCTACTTCTAGGACTTGTCCAACATGGATAAGATTTACATCAGAAATTTTATTCAGTTCAGCTAGCTTTTCAACACTTGTATTATTAGCTGACGCAATAGCAGAAAGTGTATCTCCTGACTTCACGGTATAACTATCAGCGTTTGCTATTACTGGTAGGAATAAAGCTAAAGCTGCTAAGCTTACTACACCTGTCTTTACTGTATTTTTTTTATTTTTTAAAAATGTCTTTACTTGCATTTTATTCTCCTTTTCTTGTAACTAGCAAAACGAGATACAAGAAGTTCATAATTTTTTCTTGGTCTCATATTTATCATTTTGCTATACTCCTATCATACAGATTCTATGTTACCTTTATTTTTAAAGTATATGATAAATGTTACAAAATTGTTTAAATTAGAAAAAGAAAGCTTATAAAAGGCTTAAAATAAGAAATTTTATTTTGGTTTTCAAATGATTATCCTAATTTATAGGATTTGTTATTTTATAATTTTTTATTTAAAAATGAAGCAGATACACCTCAACTTTGTTATAATGAAGATAGAACTTTACACGAGGAGAAATTATGACATCATTAAGATTTCAATCTGTTTTTGATATTATTGGCCCTGTAATGATTGGACCATCTAGTAGCCATACAGCAGGAGCCGTTCGTATTGGAAAAATAGTCTATTCTATATTTAACGATGAACCTACTGAAGTGGAATTTCAGCTTTTTAATTCTTTTGCTAAAACATATCGAGGACACGGAACTGATTTAGCTCTTGTAGCAGGAATCTTAGGAATGGATACGGATGATCCAGAGATTCCCAATAGTCTAGAAATAGCCCATAAACGGGGTATCAAAGTTGTCTGGTCTATTCAAAAAGATAGTAATGCTCCACATCCCAATACAACGAAAATTACAATAAAAAACGATCATAAAACAATTAGTGTTACTGGGGTATCTATTGGCGGGGGCAATATTCAAGTAACAGAGCTGAATGGTTTTTCAGTTTCCCTCAGCATGAACACACCTACTATTATTATTGTTCATCAAGATGTCCCTGGTATGATTGCTCACGTTACCGAGGCCCTCTCACGCTACAATATCAACATTGCTCAAATGAATGTCACGCGTGAAAAAGCTGGCGAGAAGGCAATAATGATTATTGAAGTGGATAGCCGTAGCTGTGAAGAAGCTGTTGAAGAAATTCGAAACATTCCTCATCTGCATAATGTAAATTTCTTTAAGTAGGAGAAAATATGTTTTATTCTATAAAAGAATTAGTTGAGCAAGCTGACTTGGATTACCAAGGAAATGTTGCAGAACTAATGATTGCTACTGAGTATGAATTGACTGGTCGCGAAAGAGATGAAGTCTTAAGACTGATGGGTCGCAATCTAGAAGTCATGAAAGCCTCTGTTCTTCTTGGACTTGATGAAAGTAAGTCTCGCAGCGGATTGACTGGCGGAGATGCAGCAAAACTTGACCACTATATCCAATCTGGAAAAACATTGTCAGATCACACTGTACTGACTGCAGCAAAAAATGCTATTGCTGTCAATGAGCATAATGCTAAAATGGGTTTGGTTTGTGCCACACCAACGGCTGGTAGTGCTGGTTGTCTACCTGCTGTCCTTACATCTGCTATTGAAAAATTAGGACTCTCAGAAGAAGAACAGCTGAACTTTCTGTTAGCTGCAGGTGCTTTCGGCCTAGTCATTGCCAATAACGCCTCAATTTCAGGTGCTGAAGGGGGCTGTCAAGCAGAGGTTGGCTCTGCTTCTGCCATGAGCGCAGCTGCTCTAGTTCTGGCTGCTGGAGGTTCTCCTTTTCAGGCTAGCCAAGCTATTTGTTTTGTTATTAAAAATATGCTGGGCTTGATTTGTGATCCAGTTGCTGGTCTAGTAGAAGTGCCATGTGTCAAGCGAAATGCTATGGGAGCCAGTTATGCTTTTATTGCAGCAGATATGGCTCTTGCTGGAATCGAATCTAAAATTCCTGTTGATGAAGTCATTGACGCCATGTATCAAGTCGGGTCAAGTCTGCCTACTGCATTCCGAGAAACGGCTGAAGGTGGCTTAGCTACAACACCTACAGGTCGCAGACTTTCAAAAGAGATATTTGGAGAATAACACAGATTGACAAATGTGTAAACCTATTGATTTTTATAACATAAAAAACGGCTTTGAGCCGTTTTTAATTTTATATTAATAATTCCAAGCTGATAAACCTTGAGCATTATAGGCGTTGTATGCAGATTGGATTTGATCCTCAACAGTTGCTGTAGAACCCCATCCTGGCATAGTTTGGAATAATCCACTAGCACCTGAAGCATTATAGGCGTTTACTTGACCATTTGATTCACGAGCAATAATTGCTTCCCAAGTTGAAGCAGAAACTCCTGTCAGCTCAGCCATGCGAGCTGCTGCATAAGTACCTGTCTCACCTGCTGTATTACCGTTGGCAAGAACAGGTGTAGAATTATAGGTAGAATAGTTAGCTGATGGTGCAGGAACTGTAATAGTTGCCACTGGTGCAGGTGCTGCTTGATTAGTTTGTGTAGCTGGTCCTGGTGCTGCAGCAACAGCTGGAGCTTTTTTATTAGCTTTTGTATCACCAAGTTCTAGCACTTGATTCTCAAAAATTAAATCTGGATTTTCAAGCTTGTTTAATTTAATTAAGCTTTCAACAGTTGTAGATTTTTCTTTTGCAATTTTTGACAAGGTGTCGCCAGCTTTTACTGTATATGTGTCTGCCTTAGCTACAACTCCTGTCAAAAATAGGGTAGCTGCTGTAGCAACAAATGCGAAGGCACCTTTCATTGGTTGTAATTTCATTATAATTCTGGTTCTCCTTTTCACTGATAGTTCCATCATACACTTTAAATATTACAGGTTATTTAAAATAGGATTACAAAAATTACAAATGTATTTTATTTAAACACCAACATTGCCTTATCCATCGTATTTCTACATATTAATTTTAAATAATATGTGAAATTAACACAAAACCCAGACTTGACATCAATTTTTTAGCAAATATAATATAGCTCCTAAAATTAATAAGACAAGAATCGCATAGGAATCTTTATTTTGCCACTTTAACTGTCTATAGCGACTTCTTTGATCTCCTCCTTGATAACCACGCGCTTCCATTGCAATAGCTAAAGCATCTGCTCTTTTAAAGCTAGAAGCAAATAAAGGAATCAAAATCGGTATAATGGATTTCACTTTTTGTACAATGTTTCCCTCACCAAAATCCACTCCTCGAGCTCGCTGAGCGTTCATAATTCGAACAGTATCATCCATTAAGGTTGGTACAAATCGCAAACTCATTGATAACATCAAGCCTACTTCATGCACTGGAAATTTAAAAACAGTCAGAGGTTTTAGGAGAGCTTCTACCGCATCCGCCAAACTTAAAGGCATTGTAGTCAAACTGAGCAATGTTGAGAAAAAAATGATCAAAACGAATCGACTAAAAATAATGCCTGCTTGTGCTAAGCCTATATCTGTAATGCGAATAAAGGAAAATTGGACAAGAGTATTTCCCGTTGTAGTAAATAAGAGCTGAAAAACAGTCGTAAAGGCAACCAAGAAAAGCATAGATTGGAGACCTTTTACAAAAAATCCAATAGGGACTCTAGAAAGAAAAACTAAAAAAAATGTAAAAACAAAAAGCAAAAGGTTTGTTGCTAAATTATTTGCCCAAAAAATAATTAAAACAAACAAGAACATAGATAATAGTTTACTTCTAGGATCCAAACGGTGGATCAGAGAATTACCCGGAATATACCGCCCTAAAATCATCTTATCCATGCAGTATCTCCTTAAATTCAGTAATTGTAATCGGTAAATTAGGCAAGTTTAAACCTTTTTCTACCAGACCTTGAGCAAATTTTGTAATCTTAGGGACTCCCAGTTGGATTTTTTCCATAAATTCCACATCCTGAAAGATATCCTTTGGAGAACCACTTTTCACTAAATGTCCCTTCTCCAGAACATACGTAGTATCAGCAAAATTTGCCACGTCATCCATCAAATGAGTTACCAGCACAATAGTCATACCATCCTCATGTAAACCTTGGAAGATTTCCATTAGTTCCTTACGACCTGCTGGATCTAACCCAGCTGTCGGCTCATCAAGGACTAAAACTTCAGGCTCCATTGCTAGGATTCCAGCAATAGCTACTCGTCTCATTTGTCCTCCTGAAAGCTCAAAAGGACTACGTGAGAACAAGTCCTCAGAAATTCCTACCAAAAGAAGTTTTTCACGCGCCAAACGTTCCGCTTCTTCTTTAGAAACTCCAAAATTTTGTGGACCAAATGCCACATCATCTAAAACTGTTTCCGCAAAGACTTGGCTTTCTGCAAATTGAAACACCAAACCAACTTTTTTTCTTACTTGCTTTATGTCTTTATTAACAGAAGTAGCTGTAATTTCTATATCATTAACAGTGACACTTCCTACAGAAGGTGTCAACAAGCCATTTAAAAGTTGCAAAATAGTAGATTTTCCACTACCAGTATGACCAATTAGAGCAGTGTAAGAGCCATCTTTAATTTCCAAATTCACATCAAAAAGGGCAGGCCCTTCAAATGGTGTGCCTGCTTGATAAGTATAACTAACATTCTTTAAAGTAATTCCCATAAAGATTCCTGCAATTCTTTTTCTGTTAGATAGTCAGCTGGCAAATCAAAATCTTCATTCAAGGTTGCCTTGACTTGATTTGAAAAGGGTTCATCAAGTCCTAATTCCTGTAAATCTGATCTTGAAAACAGCTCTCTAGCTGTACTGCTTGATTCTACTTTTCCTTTTTTCATGACCAAAACACGGTCACTAAGTGCAACTTCATCCAAGTCATGTGTAATCGAAATGACCGTCATTTGATTCTCATCTTTGATGCGTTTCACTGTTTGAATCAGGTCTAAACGTCCTTCTGGATCCAACATACTAGTCGCTTCATCCAAAATAATAATATCCGGACGAAGAGCCACTATTCCTGCGATAGCCACCCTCTGTTTTTGCCCTCCTGAAAGACGAGCTGGTTCTCGATTTTTAAAGTCTTGCATCCCTACGATCTCAAGCGCTTCATTTACTCGATTTACCATAGTCTCATGGTCCATTCCCTGATTTTCCAAACCAAAAGCCACATCGTCTTCCACAGTTGCTCCAACAAATTGATTGTCTGGATTTTGAAAAACCATTCCAATATGACGACGTTTTTCCCAAACATTTTCTGGAGTCAGCTGATCACCTAAGATAATAATTTCTCCACTTTCAGCTTCTAAAAGGCCATCAATCAAACGAATCGTGGTCGATTTGCCGCTCCCATTATGACCAACAATGGACAACCATTCACCATGTTTCACGTGAAACGTTACATCATTTAAAATGTATTCTTCAGTATCGTTGTCGTATTTATATTTGAGGTTGTGTACTTCGATAATATTTTTCATCATTTATTTAAAGGTATCTTTAAAGAGATAGGCGCTCCCTTTGAAATAGTCATAACCAGAATATATTGTAAAGATTAAAGCGATATACAGACAGATTTGTCCCAAAAGCGTCCAATGAATCAGCAAGAAGATAATAGCAAACATCTGTGTGAATGTTTTAATCTTGCCGGGCATCGCTGCAGCTAAGACCGTTCCTCCCGTTTCTACCAACAAAAGACGCAATCCGGTCACAGCTAATTCTCGACAAATTATCACAGCTACCACCCAGGCAGGAGCCATTTTCATTTCAATCAGCATGATAAACGCTGACATAACTAAAAGTTTGTCTGCCATCGGATCAGCAAACTTCCCAAAATTGGTGACAACTTTCCATTTACGAGCTAAATATCCATCCAAATAATCAGTAATGCTGGCCACCGCAAAGATAATCGCAGCAATGACATGAATAGTCTTAGATGAACCAACGGTCAGTAATAAGATAAAAATTGGGATTAACGCCACTCTCAAGAGCGTTAAAGCATTTGGAATATTTTCTTTTTTCATAAGCATTCTCAATTATTGATTGTTAAAGTAATCGTTCCCGATTGGGTATTGATTGCAGAAGTATTAATGATCTGGTCGTTTACAGAGACCGTTACACCCTCTACAACACCTAAAGTGATAACTGTAGATGAACCAGGAGACACAGTAGTTGTTACACTTGGATTTTCTGGAGATAAAACAGCCCCATTGTCTAAATCTGTTCCCGACACACTGACCCAACTAGTTGCAGTTGTGACGGATAATTTGATAGTTACAGGATCTTTTGCCCCAGAATAAGTCGCTGTCAGATTTTGCCCGCTACCAGAAACTGTTAAAGCATTGCTGCTAGACGATGTGGTTGAAGAAGAACTCGTCAGATTAGAGCTAGTTGAAGTGGCCTCTGAAGACCCTTCGCTTTTAACCACACTGTAACTAGAAGAAGCTGAATTCTCCGTTTCCGTTTCCATCTGATTAACATATTGCCAGACATAGTAAGTTACAAAGGCAATGATTGCCAACGATATGACAGAAAAATAGAAAAGTGGCAAATAAGATGTTTTTTGTCTATTGCTTCTTCTTCTCCCCATATTTTCTTCATCAACATCTACTTCATCATAAGTAACCATACTACCTGATTCGTAGGCGTCTAAAATGATTTTTTCGTCTAAGTCTACTGCCCAAGCATACTTACGGAGAAAAGATTTGGCATAAAAACTACTAGGTAGTTTATCAAAATCATCTGCTTCTAAAGCCTCTAATAAATCTAACTGAATATCTGTTTTTTGTTGTAAATCTTCTAGGCTTAGTCCCTGATTAATTCGAGCTAACCTTAATACCTCACCTATCGTTTTTTTTCTCATACGTTCAAATTCCTCTAAAAAATACTAGAAAAAGCTGTGCCCAAGCCAGATGTCACAAGCTTTAAAGTTTATCATATTTATAAAATCTAGATTTCATAGCCAATAACATGAATCAGCCTTACAAAGATAATACTAGGGACTAGATCTTTGTTTCATTTTTTATGTTTTATATCCTCTTTTCTGAAAACATCTTCTATCATTTTTTTACAGACTATTGTACCAAATTTTTCTCTTCTTTTGTTAGGATTATTTTGGAAAAATTGTAAAATCTATCATGTCACAGTGATCAATAAACTCATGACCAACTTCTAAAATATCTTCTAAGTGAATATCCTGTAAAATTTTTGGCAAGTCAAAAAGATTTTCTCCATCTATAAGGGTTTCATACTGCGTTGCCATATATTCTAACGAATTTAGACCATGCATCAAATCACCATACATTTCACTTTTAACAATATCTAAATGCTCTTCTGTTACATCCATATCTTGAGCGAATTCTTTAATTGCTGTACGGATTTGATGAGATAGGGCTACTGGCTCCTGGGTATCCATCGTCAGCATAACAAAGTGGAAGCGTTCTTCTACTTCAACTTCCAGAGTCAAAGAAGCATCAATTTTCCCATTTTCATACATTTTTTGATAACGTTTAGAAGTCCAGCCAAACATCATATCAAATAATAATTTCAAAATAAGTTTATAGCGAAATAATTTTCTCTTTGAAATTTTGTCATTTCCTCGCATAGCAACAGCTAATTTAGGTCGGCTGACTTCCATCCTCATACTAGCAGTTGGAACTACAGGAGATAATTTTAATGAACGCCTTTTGATGGATGATTTTTCATCCTCTATTTCATACGAATTTTGTTGTTCACTAATAGTAGCTACCGTTTTATCCAGATCAAAATTTCCAACTAAAAATAAACTCATATTAGACGGATGGTAAAAAGTTTCAAAGTTTTCATCCAAATCTTCCACTGTGATTTCAGCAATCGACTCGCGATTCCCAGCTATATCTTGTGCCAGAGCTGTCCCTGGGTATAGATTTGCTAAAGCGCTAAAAAACAAACGATAATCTGGATTATCCTGGTACATTTCTATTTCTTGCTGGATAATTCCTTGTTCTCTCTGAACAGATTCTTCTGTAAAATAAGCTTCCCCAATCAAATCCTGTAGTAATTCCAAACATTCTTCTACATTCTCAGTTGTTGAAAACAGGTAACTTGTCTTTGTGAAACTGGTAAAGGCGTTACTTTCTGCTCCTAAGTCTACAAATTCCTGCAAAAGATCATTGCCATTTTCATCTTCAAATAATTTATGTTCTAAAAAATGAGCAATTCCAGCTGGATAATGGATAGCTTGCTTGGTCCCTCTTGGTACAAAATAAGTATCCACTGACCCAAAATTCACTGTCATAATACCATATGTCTCATGAAAATTTGTTTTAGGAAGTAAAAAAAGTCGCAATCCATTTGGTAAAATTACCCGATAAAGACTTTCTCCAATAGCTGTATATTCTATTTTTTTCAGCGCTAAATTCTGCATTATTTCCCTTCCATAAAGTACACCGCTTGAAGTTTTAAGGTATTCGCTGCTAAAACAATATCTTCCTTCTTAACATTTTCCATAACTTCTAACCATTCATCGACTCTTAAAAATTTCTTGCCTAAAACAGCCGACAAATAAGTTGTTTCCAGTAAAGCATTTTGACGATCTTGAGATAAGAGAGCACTGTTTTTAAGCATATTTTTTGTCTGTTGAAGCTCTTCTTCAGAAAATTTTCCTCTTTTTAGATCAGCTACTTGTCGGTTAATTAAAGTCATCGCTTTATTACGATTTTTTCTATCAATTCCAGCATATACTCGTAACATTCCTGAAAAAATATCCATAGTGCTAGAAACAGTATAGGCCAGACTTGCTTTCTCACGAACTTCTACAAATAATTTTGAGTGTGCATAACCACCCAGAAGACCATTCATTACAATCAAAGGGATATGACTAGTATCTCCATATTGAATAGGGAAATGATATCCCATTTCTAAAATGGATTGATTAGCTTCCTTTTGTTCAATCCCTTCTCGTAAAATTTTTGAAAAAGGTTGCTGATAATCCAATAGTAAATCCTGTTCACGATCCGTGAAGCCAAATTGAGAAAATTGTTCCTGCATAGCCACTTCATTAAAATCACCGATAAAAAAGATATCAATCTTATCTTCCTTCAGCATTTTTTGAAAAACTGCAAGACTAGTCTCAGGTGTCACTTGTTTCATTAAGTCAAGTCTTGAGACCCGAGGAAGTTGCATTTCTTCACTTAAATAAAATAACTTATTCAATTCCAAATGAGCGTGGTAAAAATGGTTTTCTATTTCAGATTCCAACTCATGAATAATATTTTTCTTTTCAATTTCAAAGATAGAGGAATCAAAACCTTTCTGGTCAACTAAAGGAGATAAGAGACTTGCTTTGATAAATTCAACCATCTCCGTTGTTAGGGCGTTTTTCCTACTTAAAAAAGAATCTCTAACAAAGGAAACATTTATATCTACATAATGAACCAAACCTCTTTTTGAAACACTGGTTGAATAATTTGATCCATATAAACTAGCTAAACGCTCACGAAATAGCTGAGAAGTTGGATAAACAGCATTTGCCGTTTCTAAAATACTAGAAACCAAAACTCGCTCAGCAACAGTAGCCGGACTCATTGGTGCAGAAAAACGAAGTTTTATTTTATTTGTTTTAAATTTCGTTGATTTAATAAAATGGAGATTGACTCCTTTTGCTAATTCCATAAGGTTCCTCTTGCTTCCTAATATGAATTCTATTATATCACGAAATGATGTGAAATTGGTGTTCCTTATAACAGATTAAAACGTTTTCTTTTCTGGATATTTTATACACTTTCAGTCTTAAAATATGGTATAATGACAAGGATTGAGGTGAAATATGGATTATAAATTATTTGATGAATATATCACACTGCAAGCTCTCCTGAAAGAGGTTGGAGTAATCCAAAGTGGCGGTGCTATTAAGGCATTTTTAGCTGAAAATGATGTTTTTTTCAATGGCGAATTAGAAACAAGACGAGGAAAAAAAGTCCGAGTTGGAGACCAAATAACGATTCCTAGAGAAAACCTAACTCTATCCATTCTTGAACCAAGTCCAGACGAAAAAGTTCGGCATACAGAAGAAACAGCTGAAAAACAACGCATTGCTAACATGGTTAAAGAAATGAATAAAAATCTTAAAAAAAATACTACTCCCGAAAAGAATAACAGAAAGCAAACAGGTATAAAGCAAGAGAAAAAAGCTCCTGTACGCTTCCCAGGAACATAATATGTGGCTAAAATCACTGACTCTTAAACATTTTCGTAATTATCAAGACGCGGAAATCAACTTTCACTCTGGTCTAAACGTTTTTCTTGGTCAAAATGCACAAGGAAAAACAAATATTCTAGAATCAATTTATTTCTTAGCATTGACTCGTAGTCATCGAACTAGATCAGATAAAGATTTTATTCATTTTCAAGAAAAAGATCTCAAAGTATCAGGTATCCTTGAAAAAAAGACAGGAACAATTCCTCTTGACATCGAGTTGACAGCTAAGGGACGTATTACTAAAATCAACCATCTCAAGCAAAATAGACTGTCTGACTATATTGGGACAATGAATGTTGTTCTGTTTGCGCCAGAAGATTTACAACTTATTAAAGGTTCGCCTTCATTAAGACGAAAATTTATAGACATTGAATTGGGGCAAATAAAGCCTCTTTATCTATCAGATCTTTCCAATTACAATCATGTTCTTAAACAAAGAAATTCTTATCTAAAGAACAGTCAAAAAATTGATGAGAATTTTCTATCTGTTTTAGATGAACAGCTTATTGAATATGGTTGTCGTGTGGTCAAACATCGCTTAGACTTCTTAAAAAAACTCGAAATATTCGCCCAGGAAAAACACCTTGATATCTCACAAAAAAAAGAAACTCTAACTATTGACTATCTATCCTCTGTACCTTTACAAGATATTGACAGTATTGAAGAAAGTTTTAGACAAAGCCTAAGTAAAAATCGAAAAAGAGATTTATTTAAACAAAATACTGGTGTAGGTCCTCATCGAGATGATATAGCTTTCTTTATCAATCAAATGGATGCTAATTATGGAAGTCAGGGGCAACACAGAAGTGTAGTACTCTCTCTTAAATTAGCAGAAATAAAATTGATTGAAAATATAACAAAAGAATCTCCTATCCTCCTGCTTGACGATGTGATGAGTGAACTTGACAATGATCGTCAACTTAAATTGCTAGAAACAATTTCTCAAGAAATACAAACTTTTATTACCACAACTACTTTGGAACACCTAAAAAACCTACCTAAAGATATCAAGATTTTTGAAATTTCAAATGGAAATATAAAATAGAGTTTACAATATTGTAAACTCTATTTTTACAACCTTTACATATAATGTAAAGATTTCTATATCCATTGTAAAATAAAAATGCACCAAAATATAGCGCATTTTTTATTGTACTGAATAGTTAGGAGCTTCGTTTGTAATTTGAACATCATGAGGATGACTTTCCTTCAATCCAGCACCACTCATTTCAATAAATTGAGCATTTTCGTGTAGTTCTTGTAGATTTGCAGCTCCAACATAACCCATACCAGAGCGAATCCCACCAAGCATTTGGAAGACAATATCAGCTGCAGCACCCTTGTATGCTACACGGCCTTCAATTCCTTCTGGAACTAACTTATTAGCTTCGTTGACAGAACCTTGGAAGTAACGGTCACTTGAACCTTTTTTCATTGCTGCAATAGATCCCATACCTCGATATGTTTTGAACTTACGTCCTTGGAAAATTTCGGTTTCCCCAGGAGCTTCATCAGTTCCTGCAAACATAGAACCTAACATAACAGCATTTCCACCTGCTGCTAGAGCTTTGACAATATCACCTGAGTATTTAATACCACCATCAGCAATGATTGTTTTACCATATTCGCGCGCAACAGCTGCTGCATCATAAATAGCAGTCACTTGAGGGACACCAACACCAGCAATCACACGAGTGGTACAGATAGAACCTGGGCCAATACCAACCTTGACAACGTCTACACCTGCTTCATAAAGGGCACGCGCACCTTCAGCAGTTGCAATATTTCCTGCGATTAAAGTACGATCTGGGAAATGAGCACGAATTTCAGCAATCTTACGCAGAACTCCTGCAGAATGTCCATGAGCAGTATCAATAACAATCGCATCAGCTCCTGCCTCAAAAAGGGCTTCGGCACGTTCAAATGTATCTGAAGTAACACCAACTGCACCTGCAACTAGGAGACGACCGAACTCATCTTTAGCAGCATTTGGAAATTCAATTACTTTTTCAATATCCTTAATCGTGATTAAACCTGAAAGACGACCATCTTCATCAACTAGAGGAAGTTTTTCAATACGGTGTTCCTGAAGAATACGCTCAGCAGTTTCTAAATCTGTTCCAACCGGAGCTGTAACCAAATTTTCGCTAGTCATATGATTAGAAATAGGTTGATTAAAATCAGAAATGAAACGCAAATCTCGATTGGTCAATATACCAACCAACTTACGGTTTTCTAATGTTTCAACAACTGGAACACCACTAATACGATAACGTCCCATCAATTCATCTGCTTCAGCAATTGTATGTTCTGGTGTTAAGAAGAAGGGATCAATAATGACACCATTTTCAGAACGTTTTACCTTACGGACTTCGTCTGCTTGTTGCGCAATAGACATATTTTTATGGATTACTCCAAGACCACCTGCACGCGCGATAGCAATGGCCATTTGACTTTCTGTTACGGTATCCATTGCCGCTGTAATAATTGGGATATTTAAAGTCAAATTATCTGCCAATTTCGTAGTTAAATCAGCATCGTTAGGCAACACATGACTTTCAGCTGGAATCAACAATACATCATCAAAGGTAAAACCTTTTTTCAAAAATTTAGTGTCCCAATTAGACATTCGAAGTTTCCTCTTTTCTATTTTCATCTATATAGTAGAACCATGTTCTAGACCAACATAATTTATAATATAATACCACTCTGTTATGATTTGTCAATCATCTATTAAAAATAATTAATCCCCATCGCTGATTTCACTTCAGAAAGAGTCTGGCTAGCTTTTTGACGTGCTTTTTCACTTCCTTTTCTAAGCATATCATAGACTTGTCCCATATCTTTAGCAAACTCTATGCGACGCTCACGAATAGGGCCCAACTCTCTTTCTAAAATTTCCAATAGATATCGTTTTGTTTTTACATCTCCTAAGCCGCCTCTTTGATAATGTTCTTTCATAGCAGCAATTTCTGCTTGATCTTCTGGTCTTCCAAAAACATCCAGATAATGAAAAACCATATTACCTTCGATTTTTCCCGGATCTTCTACTCTAATATGATTAGGGTCTGTGTACATTCCCATCACTTTTTTCTTAAGTGTGTCCATATCATCAGCAAGGTAGATTCCATTATTTAATGATTTAGACATTTTAGCATTTCCATCCAACCCTGGTAATCGTCCTGCAGCTTCATTCTCAGGATAAATCCCCTCCGGTTCAACTAAGACATCTTTTTGATAAGCATTGTTAAAAGAACGAACTATTTCTCTAGTTTGCTCAATCATTGGCTTTTGATCAGTCCCAACTGGTACATAATTCGCCTTAAAAGCTGTAATATCAGCCGCCTGAGAAATTGGATAAACCAAAAATCCTGTAGGAATGCTTTGACCAAAGCCCTTTTGAGCTATTTCTGTCTTGACAGTTGGATTTCTTTCCAACCGAGCTAAAGAGACTAGATTCATGTAGTACATTGTTAATTCAGCAAGTTCAGGAATTTGACTCTGAATAAAAATAGTAACCTTTTCTGGATCCAAACCAGCAGCTAAATAATCCAAAGCTACATTTCCAATTGATTCAATAATTGTTTGTGGGTCCTTAGCATGATCTGTCAAGGCTTGTTGATCAGCTAAAAAAACAAATAAATCATATTTTCCTTCATTTTGTAAAAGAACTCGATTCCGTAAACTTCCTACATAATGGCCAATATGTAATTTTCCAGTTGGCCGATCTCCTGTTAAAATAATAGGCTTTGTCATCTATTTCTCCTCAATTAATGTTGAATTCATTATAACATTTTCAATAAAAATGAGAAAGGAGATTGGATAAATTTCTATATAAAAATAACTTTTACACCTTTGTCAATTTAATTGACAACAAGTTGACGGAAATTTTACAATTAAAAACAAGAGTTTCTTCTTGAATCATTTGAAATATGGCGATTTTTCTAGTAAAATAGTACTAGATATATTAAAGAGGAGAATTATATTGCTTACAGTATCAGATGTTTCATTACGTTTCAGCGACCGCAAATTATTTGATGAAGTCAACATCAAATTTACAGCTGGTAATACCTATGGTTTAATTGGTGCCAATGGTGCTGGAAAATCAACATTTTTAAAAATATTAGC
Source organism: Streptococcus sp. SG1 (assembly GCF_030439935.1). Lineage (NCBI taxonomy): Bacteria > Bacillati > Bacillota > Bacilli > Lactobacillales > Streptococcaceae > Streptococcus > Streptococcus sp. SG1. Next base: position 139,022 of record NZ_JAQFJC010000007.1, read on the forward strand.
TGGAGATATTGAACCAACTACGGGGCATATTTCTTTAGGACCCAATGAGCGTCTTTCAGTTCTTCGCCAGAATCACTTTGACTACGAAGATGAAAGAGTCATTGATGTTGTTATTATGGGAAATGACCTACTTTACAGTATCATGAAAGAAAAAGATGCTATCTACATGAAGCCAGATTTTTCAGATGAAGATGGTGTTCGTGCGGCTGAACTTGAAGGAGAGTTTGCTGAACTAGGTGGCTGGGAAGCAGAAAGTGAAGCTTCTCAACTCTTACAAAATCTAAATATTCCAGAAGATCTTCACTACCAAAATATGAGTGAGCTCTCTAACGGAGACAAGGTAAAAGTACTCTTAGCCAAAGCCCTTTTTGGTAAACCTGATGTCTTGCTTTTGGACGAGCCAACTAACGGTTTAGATATTCAGTCTATTACTTGGTTGGAAGATTTTCTTATCGATTTTGATAATACAGTTATTGTTGTATCTCACGACCGTCACTTTTTAAATAAAGTCTGCACTCATATGGCCGACCTTGACTTTGGAAAAATCAAGCTCTATGTTGGAAACTATGATTTCTGGAAAGAATCAAGCGAACTAGCGGCTAAACTACTCGCTGACCGAAATGCCAAAGCAGAAGAAAAAATTAAGCAACTTCAAGAATTTGTTGCTCGTTTCTCTGCCAATGCTTCAAAATCAAAACAGGCAACTTCCCGTAAAAAGATGCTTGACAAGATAGAGTTAGAAGAAATTGTCCCATCTAGCCGCAAATACCCATTTATCAGCTTCAAAGCAGAACGTGAAATTGGTAATGACCTCTTGACAGTAGAAAATCTTTCAGTCAAGATTGACGGAGAAACTATTTTGGATAATATCAGTTTCATCTTACGTCCAGGTGACAAGACAGCTCTGATTGGTCAAAATGATATTCAAACAACAGCCTTAATTCGTGCTTTAATGGGTGATATTGAATACGAAGGGACTGTCAAGTGGGGTGTGACAACTAGTCAATCTTATTTACCTAAAGATAATTCTCGTGATTTTGCTGGTGGTGAATCAATCCTTGACTGGTTGCGTCAATTTGCAAGTAAAGAAGAAGATGACAATACTTTCCTCCGAGGTTTTCTTGGGCGTATGCTTTTCTCTGGAGATGAGGTTAACAAGTCTGTAAACGTCTTGTCAGGTGGAGAAAAAGTTCGTGTTATGCTTTCTAAATTGATGTTGCTTAAATCCAATGTCTTAGTATTGGATGATCCAACAAATCACTTAGATTTGGAATCAATTTCCAGCTTAAATGATGGATTGAAAAACTTCAAAGAGTCCATTATTTTTGCTAGCCATGACCATGAATTTATTCAAACATTAGCAAATCATATTATTGTGTTATCTAAAAATGGTGTGATTGATCGTATTGATGAAACTTATGATGAATTCTTAGAAAATCAAGAAATTCAGCAAAAAGTAAAAGAATTATGGAAAGACTAAAAAGCGAATGAATATTCGCTTTTTAGCTATATATAGTTTATGAAAAAAATAAAGAATTATTTTAAAAATTATTGGGTTTACTTTGCAGCATTTTTAATTCCTTTTTTAATTATGTTCATTGTATATCTTTCCCAAGGTATTTATTGGAATAGTGATACATCTCCTTTACTAGGAGATGGCTTTCATCAGTATGTTATCTTTGATACTACGCTCAGAAATATTCTTCATGGCAGTGATAGTCTTTTTTATACCTTTACAAGTGGATTAGGTTTAAACTTTTATGCTCTGACTAGTTACTATTTAGGAAGTTTTTTATCTCCTTTTGTTTATTTCTTCAATCTAGAAAATATGCCAGATGCTGTCTATCTCTTTACCTTGATTAAATTTGGATTAATTGGATTAACAGCTGCTATCAGTTTAAAAGGGATATTTAAAAAAATACCAAACTTTCTTATTTTAATGCTGTCAACCTGCTATTCTCTTATGAGTTTTGCAACTAGTCAAATTGAAATCAAAACTTGGCTAGATGTCTTTATTATTGCTCCTCTAATTCTCTATGGTTTACACCTTTTACTCATAAAAAGAAATCGAGTATTATACTTTACGAGTTTGTCAATTCTCTTTATCCAGAATTACTATTTTGGATATATGATGGCAATATTTTTAATTTTTTGGTTTTTTGTTCAAACAACATGGGATTTTAAAAATAGAATTAAAACTTTTTTAGACTTTACAATTGTGTCAATATTATCTGGCGTCACAAGTCTAATTATGATTTTGCCAACATTTTTGGATTTAAAAACTCATGGAGAAAAATTAACTTCAGTTGATAGACTGTTTACAGAAAAAACTTGGTTTTTAGATATTTTTGCTAAAAATTTTATTGGAAGCTTTGATACAACTAAATATGGATCAATTCCAATGATTTATGTTGGAATAGTTCCACTCTTGCTAGCTATCTTGTTTTTTACATTAAAATCGATTAAGTTTCACGTGAAACTTTCCTATTTTTTTCTAATTATAATATTTATTGCAAGTTTTTCTCTTGAAAGATTAGACTTGTTTTGGCAAGGGATGCACGCGCCTAATATGTTTTTACATCGCTATTCCTGGCTCTTCTCTCTTTTCATTATCTTTTTAGCAGCAGAAACCTTACAACGTCTTAAACAAATTAAATTTAAGAATCTAATCATATCTTTCACGATTTTATCCATTGGATTTATTTTAGTTTTTGTTTTTAGAAAACATTATGATTTTTTAGGACCTGTAAACTTTATTTTAACTTTAGAATTTTTACTAGCCTACTTATTAATATTTGGTACTTTTACTAAATCTTTTATTTCAAAAAGAGTATTTTATATTACAACATTAGCTTTTGTTTGCTTTGAAGTTTCTTTAAATGCCTTTTACCAAGTTGATGGCATTGCTAAAGAATGGGTATTTGCTAGTCGTTCTTCCTATGCTAAAAATTTAAAACAAATTGACAATCTTATAAAGTATTCAAAAGACAATAATACAGAATTTTTTCGTACAGAGACATTGGATCCTCAAACAGGAAATGATAGTATGAAATATAACTACAATGGTATTTCACAATTTTCTTCTGTTCGAAATACAATGACAAGTTCAACTTTAGATAAACTTGGTTATAAATCAACTGGAACTAATCTTAATCTACGATATCAAAACAATAGCATTTTAATGGATGCTATCTTCTCACTTGCTTATAATATTTCTGAAGTAAATCCTCAAAAATATGGATTCACTCCAATTAAAACAGAAAAAAATTTAACCCTATATCAAAACAAAAATGCAACTTCCTTAGCTTTTTTAACTAATAAAGTTTACAAGGATGTAAAGTTTAATAATTTAACTCTTGATAATCAAACAAAATTTCTAAATCAATTATCAGGTTTAAACTATAAATATTTTCAAAAAATTTATCCAATAAACTCTCACAATATTATTGAAAATAATGATCATATCACTGTAAATGTTGACAAAGAGGATAATGAGAGCTTTGCTAGTATGACTTATACACTAGATGTTCCTGAAAATAGTCAAGTTTATGTCAGCCTTCCAAATATTCATTTTTCTAATGATGATCAGACTGTTGTTGATATTTCGATAGGAAACGAAACAAGACGCTTTACAACAAATAATGTCTTTACATTTTTTAATCTTGGTCATTTTATGGATAAACAAACAGTAACTGTTCGCTTTACATTTCCTGATAATTCTCAAGTTTCTTTTGATAAACCTGAATTTTATAAAGTAAATATCAATCACTTTCAAGAAGCAATAGATAAAATTCATTCTCAAAAAGTCGAAGTTACTACAAAAAATAGCCAAATAACTGTAGATTATCATGCTCAAAAAGATTCCTCTCTCTTCTTAACTTTACCTTACGATAAGGGATGGAGCGCAACACAAAATGGTCATCCAGTTACTATCTATAAGGCTCAAGATGGCTTCATGAAGGTTGATGTAAAAAAAGGATCAGGAAGAGTTATCCTAAAATTTATTCCTAGAGGTTTTAAGGAAGGGATAGGATGTTTTATTTTTGGAATTGCTCTTTTTACACTTTATAATTACAAAAAAAGATGATAATTCAAAAAAAATATTTGAATTTTAAAGAATTTATTTTATAATATTTGTATATGAAGGAGGTTTCCATGATGAAAAAAAATCATTTATTAAAATTGTCCCTTACTATACTTACAGTATGTTTTGCTTTTCTTTTAGTAGCTTGTGGTCAAAAAGAAGAAGTTACTTATTACCAAAGAATTGATCAATCAAATCAATTTGATATGCGTTTGACCTATTATCATAAAGGTGACGTAGTTACCAAACAAACTACTGAAAACTTCATTTCTTATAAGTCTTTAGGAATCGATGAAAGCCAAGAAGAGCAAAAAAATGCTGCTAAAGCTAAAATAGAAGAACTTTCAAAACAATATCAAACAGTCAAAGGAATTAAAGAAAAAGTCTCCTTTGATAAAAACGGTATTAAAGAAAATATAGAAATTGATTACGACAAAGCTGATTTAAAAGAATTAGCCTCTCTTCCAGGTATGATGATTTCTAACGAAAAAAATGCTAAAAAAATTAGTATGAAAGCTAGTGGAGAAGCGCTTGAAAAAAGTGGCTTCAAAAAAGTCGAAAATGGTAAATTTGAAGAACTAAAAAAATAAAAAGAATAATAAAAAGTCTTAAGTTTCATCACTTAAGACTTTTTTCATTTTTCTCTCAAAGTCATAACGGCTCATCATGACAACATGATCACAATTAGTGCAACGAATTTTGATATCCGCTCCAACTCTCGTGATTTCCCAACGATTTGCCTTTTTACCTGTTGACTTAATCGTACAGGCATGTGGCTTTTTCATTTCAACATAACTTCCTTTATCATACATTAGTTTGTTCTCACTGGAGTAATTAATTGAATGAAATCTTCTTCTTGATCACTAGGCACAAGAGTAAATGGGCGAACAGCTGAGATAAAGCTAATAGTTACTTTTTCACTATTAACAGCTTTTAAAGCTTCAATAAGATAAGTTGGGTTAAAGCTAATAGTTAGATTGTCTCCTGAAACATTTTCAGCATCAATTTCTTCATTCACTCGTCCAACTTCTGGAGAATTAACATGAGCACTTACAACGCCACCTTCAATCTCTAGTTTTACAGTTCCATTCTGTGTGGCATTAGATAATAGTCTAGCGCGTTCCATCGCAGCACGTAAAGCAGATGTAGCAAAAGTAACAACTGTTGAAAACTCTGTGGGAATAAGACGATCCGTATCTGGGTAATTTCCTTCTAATAGACGTGTATAGAAGCTAATATTTTCGCTTCTAAAAAGAATTTGATGATTAGCAAAGAAAACCTCAACTGTCTCAATTTCATCGCTAAAAACAGCTGTAAATTCGCGTAAAGAACGACTTGGAATAACAACGTCAAAGTTATCCCCATTTTTTTCTAGAATAATTTTCTTTTGACTGAGTCGATGGGAATCAGTAGCAACTGTTTTAAGATTCTTATGATCCGTTAAAACAAAGTGTACACCAGTTAAAATAGGACGACTCTCTTGTAAGCTAGCTGCAAATGCTGTTTCATTAATTAAATCCTTCAAAATCTTTGTTTCAAGAACCAATGGATTAGAAGTTGGTACATCTTGAATACGTGGATATTGATCAGCATCTTTTCCTTTTAGAGTAATTTCTGATTTTCCACTAGTCAGTACGATTTGCTTTTGCTCAATTTCTTTAAAATCAAGAGTCACATCTGGAAGACTAGAAACAACATTAATAAAGAAAGTAGCTTCAAGAAGGATTGAACCTAAGGAAGTAACTAAGAGACCTGCATTTTCATTATTTATAGAAATAAAATTTTCAATCGAAATTTGTCCATTAGAACCAATTAAGGTAATTCCTTCGTTAGTAACATCAATTTTAATCGTTGAAAGAATAGGAATGGCATTTTTATGACTAATAGCTCGTTTGGTTGTGTTCAAGGCTTGTAAAAATAAATTTTTATTAATAGAAAAGTTAATCATGAAAACTCCTTTTATTATTTATGATTATAAGGTTAATAGTAATAGTAGGCTATGTGGATAATGTGGAAAAATAGTTCAATCATAGTTACAGCAAGTATTTTTACTTGTGCACAATTTGTGGATTAATTTCCATATTTTTGAAAACTTATCCACAACTATTTTATTTTATTTTTTATCGATTCAATTTCTAAACGTAGATTATCATCTTCTTCTAGCATACTTTTTATTTTTCCATGGGCATGAATTACAGTTGTATGGTCTTTTCCTCCAAATTCACGTCCAATCTTTGGTAAGCTATTATCTGTTAATTCTCTGGTCAAGTACATGGCAACCTGACGAGCTAATACAATATTTTGAACTCGCCTAGTCCCTTTCATTTCTTTGACACTAACTCCGTAAAAATTCCCAACTTCAGTTTGGATACGATCAATTGGGATGACTAATAGTTGACTTCCTGCTTGTTTACGAGAGCGAATAGCTTCAGCTGCAATATCGATAGTAATCTCTTTAATTTGCTTCATACTAGCAAGTAAATTGATATCTTTTAGAGCACCTTCAAGATCACGTACATTTGAATCAAATTGTCCAGCTAAATATTCAATTGTCTCATTTGGGAAAATAAGATCAAATTCTTCGATTTTATTTCGCAAAATAGCAATCCTGGTTTCAAAATTTGGAGGAGTGATATCACTAGTTAATCCCCACTTGAAGCGCGTGACTAGTCTTTCTTCCAAATTTTCTAAGTAGTCTGGACTACGGTCACTGGTCAAAACAATTTGTTTATTTTCTCCATGCAAGGCATTAAAAGTGTTAAAGAATTCTTCTTGAGTAGATACTTTTTTACTAAGTGCTTGAATATCATCGATTAATAATAAATCAAGACTGCGATAGATTTTCTTAAAACTATCCATTTCTCCTAAGCGAAGATGTTCCAGAAAATCATTAATAAAGGTCTCAGCAGGAACATATTTTATCCGAGCATCAGGTGTATTTTCTAATACTTCGTTTCCAATAGCATTTAATAAATGTGTCTTTCCTAAACCTGGTCCACCATAAATGAATAAGGGATTATAGATACCTCCCAGATTATCAGCGACAGCTAAGGCAGCTGCTTTTGCCCACTGATTTCCATCTCCTTGTACGAAGTTTTCAAAAGTATATTTTGCTTTTAAGCCAGTAGCTAGTGGAGGAGATTTTTTCTTTTCAGTTAAATCAGGCTGCTGTGAAGTTAAATAAACTGGTTCTTCTTTAACTCTGTCTTCTGTTTCAAATACGTATAAGGCAGTAATTTGATCATTGTAGATTTCGAAACCAGCCGTTAGGATAATATCTGCTAAATTTTGCTCCCAGAAAAGCTTTTTGACAGGACTATCTAAGTGAATTGTCGCCTGATTATTTTCAATTTTAATCAATTTGGCTTCTGCTACAAAAAAGTCAAAGGTTGTTTTTTTTAGCTGAGTGTGAGCTAACTCTAATACACGCGCCCAAAATTCTTGTTCCTGAGCCATTATTTCTCCCTTCTACTTATAATATTCTTCAATATTTTAACATAAACTTAAAAAGTTTTCCACAACTGTGAATAGAAATCCACAATGTTTATCAAAGTTTTCCACAAGTTGTGGAAAGTTAAGGTTTTTCTTGCTATATAAAGTTTTCTGGATACTATATTTTGTGGAAATGCTTGTGAAATGATAAAAGAAAAATAACAGTACTATTTAAGACTGTTAATAATTCTTTCATATTCTTCCTGATTAGAAAAAGAAATTGAGATTTTGCCAGTTTGTTTCTTAGAGAGACTAATCTTTACATCAACTCCCAATAATTTCTTTAGATTTTCTTCTTCTTCTTCGATAAAAATTTTTTGGACATTTTCAGACTTAGGCTTAGTAGTAGAAGTTTGTAATAATTTCTCTAATTTTCTAACAGAAATATCTGAAGAAATAATTTTTTCAAGCCATTTTTTCTGGTCTTTTTCCTTAAGTTTTATTAGTAATCGAGCATGAGCCTGAGAAATACGACCTTCTTTTACAGCTTTTAAGACAAAATCAGGTAACTGTAGCAAGCGAACAAGATTTGTAATATAAGGCCTTGATTTCCCCATAATCTGAGCGATTTCATCATGCGTTAACCCCTTGTAAATAAGATGTTGATAAGATTCAGCTTCTTCTATTGGATTGAGATCCTCTCTTTGAAGATTTTCAATAATAGCCTGCTTCATCATTTCATCATCGCTTAGTGATTTGACTAAGGCAGGAATTTCAGTTAAGCCTGCTATTTTAGCTGCCCTAAATCTTCTTTCCCCAGCTAAAAGTTCGTATCCAATGATAGATGATTTCCTGACGATAATAGGCTGAATTAATCCGTTTTCTTTAATAGAATTTGCTAACTCGTTTAATTTCTCTATTGAAAAATCTTTTCTTGGTTGATAGGGGTTGGTGTGAATATCTTTAATTAAAATATATTGATAATTTTCCATTTGTATATAGCATAACACACCTTTACGAAAGAGTAAAGGTGTGTTGACAGTCTTGTAAATGGTATTTATTCAGAACTTAAATCATCAGTTGATTTAGTTAGTTTAATAGTTGTTGTTTGCTCTTTTCCATCACGATAATAAGTAACTTTAATTTCTTCATTAATTGAATGTTTATAAAGAGCTGATTGGATATCGCTAGCAGATGATATTTCTGTATCATCAATTTTTGTAATCACATCATATTTTTGTAACTTACCATCAGCAGGCATTCCAGTTTGTGTGGAACGAACAACGACACCATTTTTAACATTGTCTGGAAGTTTTAATCGATCAGAGCTTGAAGAAGACAAACTACTTAAGTTGACCATTTGAATTCCTAGAGCTGGTCGAATGACTTTACCATTCTTTTCTAATTGTTCAATGATATTTACAACATCATTGGATGGGATTGCAAATCCCATACCTTCAACAGAAGTACTACCATTATTGGTGTTAGCAATTTTACTAGAGGTAATACCAATAACTTGACCTTGAATGTTTACAAGAGGACCACCAGAGTTACCTGGATTAATTGCTGCATCAGTTTGAATAGCTTGGGTAGCAATTGTCTGACCATCTTCTGATCGTGAAGAAACATTACGGCTTAGACTAGAAACAATTCCCTGAGTTACTGTATTAGCATAATCAGAACCAAGAGGACTTCCGATTGCAATGGCAGTTTCTCCAACGGTTAATTTACTAGAATCTCCAAATTCTGCTACATTTTTAACCTTATCGGCAGGAATTCTGACTACAGAAATATCAGAATATGTATCAGTCCCGACTATTTCACCAGGAACCTTATTCCCATCAGCAAGACGGATATCAACTTTTTTTGCACCATTGATAACGTGTGTATTGGTAACTAAGTAAGCATAGTCTTTATCTTTTCTATAGATAACACCAGATCCTTCGCTAGCTACCTGATCATTTTCATTTCCTGAATTATTGTTGTCAAAAATAGTATCCGAATTAGATTCAGAATATGTAATGACAGAGACAACAGCATCTTTTACTTTATCAACAGCCTTTGTTGTAGAATTACTATTTTTATAGGATGTTGTTACTGTAGTCGCTGTTTTCTGATTATTATTTGTGGCTGAATGAGGTGTTGAAAAATAAGAAAATCCCCATGTTCCAGCAACACCACCTATAAAACCAACTAACAAAACAATGAAAATTTGCAATGTTTTTTTGAAGAAATTTGAAGAGTTTTTCATATCTTCCTCCTAATATTTCAAATTGCTGTAAGTATAGAACCGATAACTTAATTATATCTTAAAAATAATCACTTTTCCACAGTTTGTGGAAAACTTAGAAAAAACGTTAATTTTTATTAGAAAATCTATAGATGAGGTAAAAATTTCTCATTGAAATGGTGTGAATAAAGTGTGAATATGATAAAATGAAATTATGAAAATAAAGCTTGTAACAGTTGGAAAACTAAAAGAGAAATACCTTAAAGAAGGGATTGCAGAATACTCAAAACGACTCAGTCGTTTTACGAAAGTAGAGATAATTGAATTAGCTGATGAAAAAACACCAGATAAAGCAAGTCCATTAGAGAACCAACAAATTCTGTCGAAAGAAGGGGAACGAATTTTATCTAAAGTATTAGATCGTGAATTTGTTATTGTTTTAGCTATTGAAGGTCAGCAATTTCCTTCTGAAAAATTTAGTAAAGTTATTGAAGATGCTTCAGTTCGAGGTTTTTCAGATATCACTTTTATTATTGGTGGTAGCTTAGGCTTATCTCCTAAAGTAAAAGAAAGAGCAAATCTTTTGATGAGTTTTGGTCAATTAACCCTACCTCATCAATTAATGCGTTTAGTTTTAATGGAGCAAATTTATCGTGCTTTTATGATTCAGCAAGGAAGTCCTTATCATAAATGAATCTTGACGCTATACGGTCTTTTTGTTACAATAATAAAGTATGGTCCCATAGCTCAGCTGGATAGAGCATTCGCCTTCTAAGCGAACGGTCGCAAGTTCGAATCTTGCTGGGATCAGATAAGATTGAGGGTGCGCTCAAGCGCACTCTTTTTTTAATAAAATTTTTAAAAATGACATTTCAGTTATATTTACTTGCATATGAAGCTGATTTTCTATATTTGGGAAATCTCCCTGTATAATAATCTTGTAAGTTAACTTTACAAAAAATTATTAGGAGATATTTTTATGAAAAAGAAAAACAAACAAAATTTATTGCCAAAAGAGTTACAACAATTTGAAATTTTGACAGATAATAAACTTCAAACAGTCATTGGGGGATCTCAAAAAGGTGTTTATGCCAGTCAGAGATCATTTGTTCCAAGTTGGTTCCGTAAAATTTTTAGAAATTAAAAAGAAGTTAGAATGATGAATTTTGAAAAAATATTTGCTATTTTCTCTTTACTAGTTCAAACAATTTCTTTTGTTACTGTATACAAAAAAATATGTGATATAAAAAAATTAAATATTTCTATCATATTTCTGTACTTAACAATAAGTTTTAGTAGTTTGATATTAGCACAGTTTTATAATTTATTACCCGAATATGGAGATGTATTAAGTACTTTCTTACATTACTTACTTATATTTTTCCAACCACTAATCTTACATTTATATTTTTCTAAAAAAGGATTATATAAAGGATATGTATCTATCTTTTTATCCCTACTTATATATCTTTCTGTATCATCTTCTGAAACTTTTTTCTCAGTTATTATATCTTCAGTGACAGGAGATGATTTTGTTAATCAATACTGGGGTTCTTACTATACTATAGTAAATATCTTAGCATTATTTTTTGTTTTGAAATCTTTTGAATTTTTTGAGTTTGAATTTAGTTATTTTAAAAATTTTGATTTTGAAAAAGAAATAATGAATGTAATTAAAATTTATGTAACGATTCATATCTTATTAAATATTTCTCATTGGTTCAGCGAAAATGCACATCTTAATAGCTTTGCTAGTATGATTGCAACTATAGGATTTATTATGTTTTTGTCGACCTTATTTTATCTGAAGTCTGCTCGTGAACAATATGAAAAAGCTAAAGAAATTCAGCAAAAAAAGGAAGAACAAAGACAACTACAACTTTATACAGATGAAATTGTAGGTCTTTATAACGAAATTCGAGGTTTTCGTCACGATTATGCTGGTATGTTAACAAGTTTGCAAACCGGAATTAACTCAGGTGATATGAAAGAAGTAGAGCGAATCTTTCATAATGTTTTAAGTCAAGCTAATATTTCCCTTCGATCAGATGACTATACTTTTTTTGAGTTAAATAATGTTCAAGACACTGCCTTGAGAAGTGTGTTAATTCAAACTATATTTAAGGCTCGAGAGTGTGGAGTAGAGATCGTATTTGAAATGAAGGATGTTATTGAGACATTACCTATGAAACTTTTAGATTTAGTTCGAGTAGCTAGTGTATTGCTCAATAATGCGGTTGAAGGGGCAGCTGAAAGTCCCTCAAAAACAATGAACGTGTCTTTAGTAAAGCTAGATAAAGAAATTGTTTTTGTAATTCAGAATTCTCGTCAAAGCCGTTACATTAATTTAGAAGAAATTTATGAAGTAGGCTTCTCGACAAAAGGAGAAAATCGAGGATTAGGTTTAAATAATGTCAAAGAAATTATTGACAAATATGATGAAGTTATTCTGGAAACAGATATAGAAACAAATTATTTTATACAAGTTGTAAGATTTAAAAGAAAGGAAAAAATATGAAAGTATTAGTGCTAGAAGATACTATTGAACATCAAGTGAGAATTGAAAATGTCTTCGAAGAAATTTCTCGCGAACTTAATCTTGAAATTAAAGCAAAAGTAACAGGAAAAATTCATGAATTTAAAGAATATGTTGAGTCAGACGAGGTAAATCAACTCTATTTCTTAGATATAGATATCAAAGGAGAAGAACAAAAAGGTCTAGAAATGGCGCAATTTATACGCCAACATAATCCCTATGCTATCATTGTTTTTGTCACGAGTCATTCAGAATTTGCGACTTTAACTTTTAAGTATAAAGTATCAGCGTTAGATTTTATAGATAAAGACATAAATGATAATTCTTTTAAGAAAAGAGTTAAAGATTGTATCGTTTATACACGAAATAATTTAATTGAAAATACAGATATTGTTGACTTTTTTGAGTATAGTTTTAGAGGAAACGAAATTCGAATTCCTTTTAGGGATATTCTATATATTGAGACTACAGGAAGTCCTTATAAATTAAGAGTTGTTGGAAAAAATTTCTTTAAGGAATTTTATGGGACTATAGCAGAAATTCAAGAACAAGATAAAGAACTTGGATATTTTTTCTCACCACATAAGTCATACCTATCTAATATTAGCAACATTAGTGGATACGACAAAAAGACAAAAGATGTTTTGTATTATGATGGTCATCGTTCACCAATTTCTCGATTACGTGTCAGATACTTGAAAGAAATACTGAAAGCCAAAAGTAAAAAAGAAGAAAATAAAAAATAAAACTGTTGACAAAGCGAGATAAACTGGTATAATAAAATATGTCTTCTTGCAAGACATATATGGTCCGTTGGTCAAGGGGTTAAGACACCGCCTTTTCACGGCGGTAACACGGGTTCGAATCCCGTACGGACTATATTATCCGGCATAGCTCAGTTGGTAGTAGCGCATGACTGTTAATCATGATGTCGTAGGTTCGAGTCCTACTGCCGGAGTCGCTAACACTCAATTAATTGAGTGTTTTTTTGTTTATATTTTCCTCTACAGACTTAGTCTGTTTTATGGTATAATAATTTGAATTGAAAAGATGAAAGGAAGAGCTAAATGGCTTTAACAGCAGGAATTGTCGGATTACCTAATGTCGGCAAATCAACTTTATTTAATGCAATTACAAAAGCGGGGGCAGAAGCAGCAAACTATCCTTTTGCAACAATTGACCCTAATGTTGGAAGAGTGGAAGTTCCGGATGCACGTCTTGATAAATTAACAGAGCTCATCAAACCACAGAAAAAAGTTCCAACAACCTTCGAATTTACAGATATTGCTGGAATTGTGAAAGGTGCTTCAAAAGGAGAAGGACTAGGGAATAAATTCTTGGCCAATATCCGCGAAGTAGATGCTATCGTCCACGTTGTACGTGCTTTTGATGATGAAAATGTCATGAGGGAACAGGGTCGCGAGTCTGATTTTGTTGATCCAATGGCAGATATTGAAACAATCAATTTAGAATTGATTTTAGCAGACTTAGAAAGTATCAACAAACGTTATGTGCGTGTAGAGAAGATGGCAAGAACTCAAAAAGATAAGGATTCTGTGGCGGAATTTAATGTATTACAGAAAATTAAGCCAGTTCTCGAAGATGGTATCTCAGCTCGGACAATTGAGTTTACAGAAGAAGAACAGAAGATTGTTAAAGGGCTCTTTCTCTTAACGACTAAACCTGTGCTTTATGTGGCCAATGTTAGTGAAGATGAGGTGGCTGATCCAGATAATATTTACTATGTAAAGCAAATTCGCGAATTCGCAGCTACAGAAAATGCAGAAGTTGTAGTCATTTCAGCGCGTGCTGAAGAGGAAATTTCTGAATTGGATGATGAAGATAAATCAGAATTTTTAGAAGCTATTGGCTTGACTGAATCAGGTGTGGATAAACTGACCAGAGCAGCTTACCACCTGTTGGGACTTGGAACATACTTTACAGCTGGTGAAAAAGAAGTTCGTGCTTGGACCTTCAAACGTGGAATGAAAGCACCTCAAGCAGCAGGTATCATCCACTCAGATTTTGAGAAAGGTTTCATCCGAGCGGTAACCATGTCTTACGATGACTTATTGCATTATGGAAGTGAAAAAGCAGTGAAAGAAGCTGGACGTTTGCGTGAAGAAGGAAAAGAATATATCGTTCAAGATGGCGATATTATGGAATTCCGATTTAATGTGTAAAAGAAAGTATAAATGGAATAAAGAATAGGTTGGAAAAATTTTTCCAACCCTTTTAAGCTTTGAAAGGATAATAATGACAAAATTAATTGTTGGATTAGGAAATCCAGGAGATAAATATGTTGAAACAAAACACAATGTTGGATTTATGTTAGTTGACAAGTTGTGTAAAGATTTAAATTTAAAGTTTACAGCCGATAAAATTTTTCAATCAGAAATTGCTTCAACATTCTTAAATGGTGAAAAGGTATATTTTATCAAACCAACAACTTTTATGAATGAAAGTGGAAAAGCAGTTCATGCTTTGTTAACATATTACGGTTTAGAAGTTGAAGATTTACTTGTAATATATGATGATTTAGATATGGAAGTTGGTAAGATTCGTTTACGTGCAAAAGGTTCAGCAGGCGGCCATAATGGGATTAAATCAATTATTAAACATATAGGTACTCAAGATTTTAAACGAGTTAAAATAGGTATTGGTCGTCCCAAAGAAGGTATGACAGTGGTTCATCATGTTTTAGGAAAATTCGATAGAGATGATTATATAACTATTTTGAACACTCTTGATAAGGTTGACAATGCTGTAAATTATTATTTACAATCAGGCAATTTTGAACAAGCAATGCAGAAGTATAATGGATAATAAAATGAACTTGATTGATTTATTTTGTCAAAACCAGCAAATTTTAGATTGGAAAAAAAATCTAAATCAAAAGACTAGACAGTTACTAATGGGGTTGTCTGGTTCCACTAAGGCACTTGCAATAGCCTCTGCTCTTGATGAACATCAAAAAATTCTCGTTATGACATCAGGTTATAGTGAAGCAGAAAAGTTATCTAGTGACTTGATTTCTTTGTTAGGTGAGGAAAAAGTATATAATTTTTTAGCTGACGATGCACCTATGGCTGAATTTATCTTCTCGTCTCAAGAGAAAATATATACTCGGATTGGAGCATTAAATTTTTTATTAGATGACAATGAGTCAGGTATTCTAGTCACAAATCTTTCAGCTAGTCGCCTTTTTTTGCCAAATCCAAATGAATTAAAATCTTCAATTATAGAACTAAAAGTTGGTCAAGAATATAACCTTGATACCCTTGTAAACTTTTTGATTAAGATTGGTTATAGGAAAGAATCACAAGTTTTTAATCAGGGTGAGTTCAGTTTAAGAGGTGATATCCTAGATATTTTTGATAAAGATAGTATTTCTCCTTACCGTTTAGAATTTTTCGGAGATGAGATTGATGGAATACGTATTTTTGATTCAGAAAGCCAAACTTCTATTGAAAATTTAAATCAAGTTTTAATTCATCCTGCAAACGATATATTGTTAGCAGATGAGGATTACTTAAGAGCTCAGAAAAAAATAGAAGAGGCAGTAAAAGCAAGTCAGGATAGCCGTCTAAAATCTTATCTTGAAGAGATCTTACAAGATGTTAAAAAACGCCAACTTCATCCAGATTCTCGAAAATTCTTATCCTATTTTTATGAAAAAGAATGGACTATTCTAGATTATCTTCCAAAACATACTCCTATTTTCTTTGATGATTTTCAAAAAATCATGGAGCGAAATGCACAATTTGAAATGGAAGCTGCAACTATTTTGACAGAAGGTTTACAATCTAGTAAAGCTGTTTCAAATCAGAAATATTTTGTTAATGCTTATCCAGATTTTAGAAATTACAAACCTGCCACCTTTCTTTCAAATTTTCACAAAGGCTTAGGTAACTTAAAACTTGATTCTCTTTATCAATTTAATCAATACCCTATGCAGGAATTTTTTAGTCAATTTCCTTTATTGAAAGATGAAATTGATCGTTATAAAAAAGCAGGTTCTACAGTAATCCTGCAAGCATCTTCATTATCTTCTTTACAATCTTTACATAAAACTTTACAAGAATACGACATTCAAGCAGAGTATATAAATGATAAAGAAATCCATAAAAATTCAGTACAAATTATACAAGGAAATTTAAACCAGGGATTTAATTTTGTTGATCAAAAACTTGTATTAATTACAGAATATGAAATTTTCCAAAAGAAAGTTAAAAGACGTGTAAGGCGACAAAATGTATCTAATGCAGAGCGATTAAAGGATTATAATGAGTTAGAAAAAGGAGATTATGTTGTCCATAACATACATGGTATTGGGCGATATCTAGGAATTGAAACCATTGAAATTTCTGGTATTCATCGAGATTATGTAACCATTCAATACCAAAATGCCGATCGAGTATCAATTCCAGTTGACCAAATCCAACTCTTATCAAAATATGTAGCCAGTGATGGAAAGACACCAAAAGTCAATAAGTTAAATGACGGTCGTTTTCAAAAGACAAAACAAAAAGTTCAGCATCAAGTGGAAGATATTGCAGATGATTTAATTAAATTGTATGCAGAGAGGAGCCAGCTAGAAGGTTTTTCCTTTTCTAGTGATGACGAAAATCAGATTGAATTTGATAATGATTTTCCTTATGTTGAAACAGAGGATCAATTACGAAGTATTCAAGAAATAAAAAAGGATATGGAAAGCAAGCAGCCAATGGATCGCCTATTGGTAGGAGATGTTGGTTTTGGTAAAACTGAAGTAGCAATGCGGGCTGCTTTTAAGGCTGTTAATGATCATAAGCAGGTTGCAATTTTGGTGCCAACAACTGTACTTGCTCAGCAACATTATACAAATTTTAAAGAACGTTTTAATGACTTTGCTGTTAATGTTGATGTTCTAAGTCGCTTTAGGACAAAGGCAGAGCAGAGTGAGACTTTAGAAGCTTTGAAAAAAGGTCAAGTAGATATTATTATTGGGACTCATAGACTTTTATCGCAGGATGTTGAATTCGCAGATTTGGGTCTGATAGTTATTGATGAGGAACAGCGTTTTGGAGTTAAGCATAAGGAGAAACTAAAAGAATTAAAAACAAAAGTTGATGTTTTAACGTTAACGGCAACCCCTATTCCTCGTACCTTGCATATGTCAATGTTAGGTATTCGTGATTTATCAGTCATTGAAACTCCTCCGACCAATCGTTATCCAGTTCAAACTTATGTTTTAGAAAGTAATCCAACTATCATTCGAGATGCAATTTTAAGAGAAATAGATCGTGGAGGACAAGTTTACTATCTTTACAATAAAGTTGACACAATTGAGCAAAAAGTAGCTGAATTAAAAGAGTTAATTCCAGAAGCAAGCATTGGTTTTGTTCATGGTCAAATGAGTGAAATTAGATTGGAGAATACTCTAATTGACTTTATAAATGGAGAATATGATGTCTTGGTTACAACTACCATTATTGAAACAGGAGTTGATATTCCAAATGCAAACACTTTGTTTATAGAAAATGCTGATCATATGGGTTTGTCAACCTTGTATCAACTTAGGGGACGAGTAGGTCGGAGTAATCGTATCGCCTATGCTTATTTTATGTACCGTCCAGATAAAACTTTGACTGAGGTGGCTGAAAAACGTTTAGAAGCAATTAAAGGCTTTACAGAGCTAGGTTCAGGATTTAAAATTGCAATGCGAGATTTATCCATTCGAGGAGCAGGAAACATTCTTGGAGCTTCTCAATCAGGATTTATTGATTCTGTAGGATTTGAAATGTATTCTCAGCTTTTAGAAGAAGCAATCGCTAAGAAGCAAGGTAAGGAGCAAAAAAGACAAAAAAGTAATGCAGAAATTAATCTCCAAATTGATGCTTATTTACCAAGTGACTATATATCAGATGAACGTCAAAAAATTGAAATTTATAAACGTATTCGTGAAATTGACAACCGTGTAAACTATGAAGATTTACAAGAAGAATTGATAGATCGTTTTGGAGAATATCCAGATGTTGTTGCTTATTTATTGGAAATTGGTCTGTTGAAATCATATTTGGATAAATCCTTTGTTTCTTTAGTTGAACGCAGACAGCAGACTGTAGTTGTTAGATTTGAAAAGATGTCTCAGCAACTATTCTTGACCCAGGATTATTTTGAAGCTTTGGCTGCAACAACTTTAAAAGCTCGTATAGGAGAAAGCGATAAACTAATTGAAGTTATTTTTGATGTTCGTCAGAAAAAGGATTACGAAATCTTAGAAAATTTAATTCAGTTTGGTCAAAAGTTGGTGGAGATAAAACAAAGAAAAGATGATTAAAGGGATTTTGTTTTTTCATTTTCTTTAAAACATGGTAGAATATTAAGAGAATTGAGGTAAGGAATATGAGATTAGACAAGTATCTAAAAGTATCAAGAATTATTAAAAGGCGAACTGTTGCAAAAGAAGTTGCAGATAAAGGACGAATAAAAGTAAATGGAATTCTAGCCAAGAGTTCAACAGACTTAAAAACAGATGATATTGTTGAGATTCGTTTTGGTAATAAACTACTCACTGTGAAAGTATTAGAAATGAAAGATAGTACCAAAAAAGAAGATGCAGCAAGTATGTATGAAATTGTCAGTGAAACAAGGGTAGAAGAAGATGTCTAAAAATATTGTTCAATTAAATAATCAATACATTCAGGATGAAAATCAGCGTCGACGCTATTTAGAAGAAGAACGTCGCAAAAAAAATCGTTTTATGGGCTGGGTTTTAATTTTAGTTATGCTTTTGTTCATTTTACCAACATATAATTTAGTACAATCCTATCAAACTCTTCTAGAACGTCGGCAAAAGCTTGTTGAATTACAAGAAAAATATGATGAGTTGAGTAAGGAAAAAGAATATCAAGAAAACTTGTCTAAGCGTTTAAAGGATGATGACTATGCCGCTAAGTACGCTCGAGCAAAATATTTCTATGCCAAAGAAGGAGAAACAATCTATAATATACCAGATTTGTTACCACAGTAATCATGGATAATATCGTTAAAACAGTGGAGAAATTTTTAACTTTCTCAGAGGAGAAATTGGAAGAACTTTCACAAAAGAATCAAGAGTTGAGAGAAAAAAATATAGAAAGGAAGGATTGATGAGAAAATACTTAGCTTTATTGTTGTTACCGGCTTTCTTTTGCAGTAATATAGTCATTAGCACAGAAAAAGATATTCCATTGACAACAAGTCAACAGTATGAATTGACCAATACAAGCTACAGCAATTATTATCAAACACTTCCTACCAATCCAAATGTTTATGAAGAAGTTTTAACCTTTTCTTCTGCAGAACTAGATAAGATTTCTGGGAAGCTATCTCCAAATCAGCCTTTCAAGTTGACTGAGTTAGTAGTCAACTCTCAGGGGTTACCTCTCTTTAAGTTATCCAATGGTCAGTTTGTAGTTGCTGATAAACGTTCCATTTATGATGATACTGTCTTGGCTTTGGAAGATATAAATCAAACAATGTGGCTTAAACCAGGTTTTACAGTTTATGAAAAAGCTTATGTAAATGGTGTCAAAAAAATTAATAGTAATAAATCAGCCTATACTTCTGTAAAAATTACTCAACTGGCTACAACACCAATAGCACAATATGCAAAAATTGAAAATAGTGGTTGGGTAAGAGCGGATTATCTTTCAGATACAGATAATCGCATCGAAAAAGTTCAAGAAATCTTAACTAGTCGATATAATCAGGCGGACTTTTCTATTTATGTCAAACAGTTGAATACAGGAAAAACGGCAGGAATCAATCAAGATACGGAGATGTATTCTGCCAGTGTAACTAAATTGCCAATTCTTTATTATGCTCAAGAAGAATTAAATCAAGGGAAAATTACACTTGCACAAGGACTAAAATATATTCAGGATGTTAATGATTATTCTGGAGCTTATGATACGGAAGGAAGTGGGAGTTTACCCAAAGAAGCGGATAATAAAGAATACAGTGTACAGGATCTCATTAATCATATTGCCAAAGAATCTGATAACGCCGCAACCAATATTTTAGGTTACTATGTTACAGATAAATCAAGCTCGACCTACCGTTCCACTATTGAAAACATTGCAGGTAGAAAATGGGATGTGGAAGAAAGAAATGCCTCTGCTAAAATGGCAGGAAATGTAATGGAAGCTATTTATTATCAAAATGGTTCTATTATTGACACTCTTTCGCAGACCAACTTTGATAATCAGAGGATTTCTAAGGATATTCCAGTGAAGGTTGCTCATAAGATTGGTGACGCTTATGATTTCAAACATGACGTTGCCATTGTTTACAGTGAATCACCTTTTATCATATCGGTTTTCACTAATCATTCAAACTATGACACTATTTCAAAAATAGCCAATGATGTCTATGAGGTGCTGAAATGATTGAGCAGCAATTTTTGAAACAGTGTAAAGAAAAAGCTTATTTTATTGAGCATCAAAGAGTTTTGTTGGCCATTTCTGGTGGCCTTGATTCTATGACCTTATTGAACCTTTTATATAAGTATCAAAAAGAGTTGGATATAGAACTTATCTTGGCTCATATCAACCATAAACAACGAATTGAAGCTGATCAAGAAGAAAAACAATTAAAAGAAATTGCTCAAAAACTTGGTGTAAAGATTCTTACATCAAGTTTTTCTGGAGTTTTTTCAGAAAAATCAGCTAGAGATTTTCGTTATAATTTTTTCAAAAAAGTCATGCAAGAAGAAGATTGTACTGCCTTGGTGACAGCCCATCATGCAGACGATCAAGCAGAAACGATTTTTATGCGGATTCTACGTGGAAGTCGCTTACGTTATTTGTCTGGTATGAAAGATAGGCAGCCTTTTGGTGGTGGCGAGTTAATTAGACCCTTGTTGGAATTTTCTAAAACTGATTTTCCGACGGTTTTTCATTTTGAAGATGCCTCAAATTTTGAAAATACTTATTTTAGAAATCGTGTAAGAAACCAATATTTCCCGCTTTTAGAAACAGAAAACCCCAGAATCAAACAAGCTATTATAGGTTTAGGTTTAGAAATTGCTCAATTACAAAAAGCTCTTTCCGGCTTAACAAAAGACTTAAATCTGACGGATTTACAGACGTTTAGGAAGCAAAAAAGAGAAGTTCAAGTTTTTTTATTGCAGGAATATCTTGAAAAATTTCCTGATTTACAACTAAGTAAAGCACAGTTTGATGATATTTTACATATTGTAAATACTAAAACCAACTATCACCATTATCTTAAAAATCAATATGAGCTCATCCAAGACTATCAAACCTTTAAAATTAAGAAAATCGGTCCTAAGTCTGATTCAAAAAAGGGAGCTATTTTGCTACAATTTGAAGATATTATTGAACTAGGTGGTTATTGTTTCTCTTTTGGGAAAGAATTAATTGGTGGAGAGGTTCAGATGATTCCTGTTTCACGTAAAACTTCTATTGTGCTCCGTCACCGACAGTCTGGAGATAGAATTTTATTAAATGGTCACCATAAAAAACTAGCTCGCTATTTTATAGATGAAAAATACTCTCTTAAAGAAAGAGATGAAGCTGTCATTGTGGAACAATTTAATGAAATTTTAGGGATTGCTGGAATCGTAACAAGTGATTTGAGTAAGAACTCGAAACGTGATATAATGAAAGATGTTCTTTATATTAAAAAAATAGATAGGTAAGATTATGTTAGAAAAAGACATTAAAAAAGTACTGATTTCGCACGATGAGATAGTTGCTGCTGCTAAAAAACTAGGTGCTCAATTAACAGAAGATTATCATGGGAAGAATCCTATTCTAGTTGGTGTTTTAAAAGGTTCGGTTCCTTTTATGGCTGAGTTGATCAAGCATATTGATACTCATATTGAATTGGATTTCATGATTGTATCTAGCTACCATGGTGGAACTTCTAGTAGTGGTGTAATTAACATTAAAAAAGATGTTGATCAAGATATCGCTGGCCGTCATATTCTTTTTATTGAAGATATCATTGATACTGGAAAGACCTTAAAAAGCCTTTGTGAAATGTTCAAAGATAGAAATGCGGCATCAGTTAAAATTGCTACACTCTTGGATAAGCCAGAAGGACGCCTCGTTGAAATTGAGGCAGATTATACCTGTTTCACAATTCCAAATGAATTTGTAGTTGGCTATGGATTGGACTATGTTGAAAACTATCGCAATTTACCTTATGTAGGTATCTTGAAGGAAGAAGTATATACAAAATAAAAGGTTTACTATATATAAATGAAAAATAAGCAAAATAATGGATTAGTAAAAAATCCACTTCTGTACATTCTAGTTGTGATTGCCTTAGTAACAGGGTTTCAGTATTTGATGGCTGGAAATTCTGTCAATCGCAGTCAACAGATTAATTACACAGAATTAGTTAAAGAAATTGAAAAAGGTAACGTGAAAGATATTAGTTACCAACCTAATGGAAGTGTTGTTGAGATTTCCGGAACGTATAAAAAATCTAAGGAAGTGAAAGATACAACAGGCATTCAATTTTTCCCATCGCCTTCATTATCGGTTAAAAAATTCACTAGCATCATATTGCCGGCAGATTCAACTATTTCTGAATTACAAAAGTTAGCAGCTAAAAACAAGACAGAGATTAGCATCAAACGTGAAAGCTCAAGTGGAATGTGGCTTAATATCTTAATTTCTGTCTTTCCACTTGTTATTGTTGGATTCTTCTTCTTTTCAATGATGAATCAAAGTGGTGGCGGTGGTGCCCGTGGTGCGATGAATTTTGGTCGCAATAAAGCGCGTGCTGCTAGCAAAGAATCAATCAAAGTGCGGTTTTCCGATGTTGCTGGTGCTGAAGAAGAAAAGCAAGAATTGGTTGAAGTAGTTGAGTTTCTTAAAGATCCTAAACGTTATACCAAGCTTGGAGCTCGTATCCCTGCTGGAGTTCTCCTCGAAGGCCCTCCAGGAACAGGGAAAACTCTTCTTGCTAAAGCAGTAGCTGGAGAAGCTGGTGTTCCTTTCTTCAGTATTTCTGGTTCAGATTTTGTCGAAATGTTTGTTGGTGTTGGTGCTAGTCGTGTTCGCTCATTATTTGAAGATGCTAAAAAAGCAGCTCCAGCAATCATCTTCATTGATGAAATTGATGCAGTCGGTCGTCAGCGTGGTGTTGGCCTTGGTGGTGGTAATGATGAGAGAGAACAAACTTTAAACCAACTTCTTATTGAGATGGATGGTTTTGAAGGAAACGAAGGTATTATCGTTATCGCCGCAACAAACCGTTCAGATGTACTGGATCCTGCGCTTCTTCGTCCTGGTCGTTTTGACAGAAAAGTTTTAGTCGGTCGTCCAGATGTCAAAGGTCGTGAAGCTATCTTACGTGTTCATGCTAAAAACAAACCTTTGGCTACAGATGTTGATTTGAAATTAGTTGCTCAGCAGACCCCAGGATTTGTTGGTGCAGATCTTGAGAATGTCCTAAATGAAGCAGCCTTGGTAGCAGCTCGCCGCAATAAGAAAGTAATCGACGCTTCCGATATCGATGAAGCTGAAGATAGAGTTATCGCTGGACCGTCTAAAAAAGATAAGACAGTTTCAGAACGTGACCGCCAAATCGTTGCGTATCATGAAGCAGGTCATACAATTGTTGGTTTGGTTCTATCAAATGCACGTGTTGTACATAAGGTAACCATCGTACCTCGTGGTCGTGCGGGAGGATACATGATTGCCTTACCTAAGGAAGATCAAATGCTTCTATCTAAAGAGGATATGAAAGAGCAATTAGCAGGTCTCATGGGTGGACGAGTTGCAGAAGAAATCATTTTTAATGTTCAAACAACAGGGGCTTCTAATGACTTCGAACAGGCAACACAAATGGCTCGAAGCATGGTTACAGAATATGGTATGAGTGACAAACTTGGTCCCGTACAATATGAAGGAAATCATGCTATGATTCCAGGTGCTTATAATCCACCAAAATCTATCTCTGAGCAGACTGCCTATGAAATTGATGCTGAAGTACGCGACCTCTTAAATGAAGCACGTAACAAAGCAGCAGAAATCATTCAATCAAATCGTGAAACTCATAAATTGATAGCTGAAGCGCTTCTGAAATATGAAACGTTGGATAGTAATCAAATTAAATCTATTTATGAAACCGGGAAAATATCTGAAGATCAATTGGATGAAGATAAAGAGTCACACGCTCTTTCATATGATGAAATTAAATCAAAAATGGAAGAAAACAAATCAGCTGAATAAAATCAAAAAGAATCTCATTTTGGGATTCTTTTTTTGAGAAGTTAGCCATAAATCAAACTCATTTGATACATATAACTCAATTACTAGATTACCAATAAAAGATGATTAAAAAAATAAATAGAAAAGTATTGACAAAACGAAAGGAACTGATATAATGTTCTATGTTGTGTGTTTATGGTCCGTTGGTCAAGGGGTTAAGACACCGCCTTTTCACGGCGGTAACACGGGTTCGAATCCCGTACGGACTATATTATCCGGCATAGCTCAGTTGGTAGTAGCGCATGACTGTTAATCATGATGTCGTAGGTTCGAGTCCTACTGCCGGAGTTAAGTATAAAAAAACAGGAAGAAGATTCTTCCTGTTTTTTTATGTTTTAAAACGAGAACAAAATGCATAAAGTATTATCAATAGATACATGACAATAATTTTAAATAAACAAATACACCCCAATGTCCGCAACAGTCTGGATCTTTGATAGATTAATAGGTGAGGAGAAATCCTCTAAAACCAAAAGAAAGGACTAGTCAATGAAGTTTGAGGACGTATACAAACAAGTTGAAGGGATAGTCAAGCGCTGTTATAAAGATTATTATCTGCACTTATGGGAGTATGCAGATTGGAGGCAGGAAGGAATGTTGGTGTTGTACGAATTATTAAAAAGTCATCCCAACCTACTGGAAGATCATCCACGCCTGTACCGTTACTTCAAGACCAAGTTTCGGAACAGAATTCATGATTTGATTCGTCGCCAAGAGAGTCAAAAGCGGAAATTGGACAGGCAACCCTATGAAGAGGTCAGCGAGATAGGTCATCGTTTAAGAATGAAAGAGCTGTATCTGGATGAATTGGTAGCCTTTAGAAGTGCAATGGCAGAGTATAGAAGTCAGCTCAGTCCAGAAGAATCAAAACAATATGAGCGTCTGATGGCAGATGAAAGGTTCAAAGGACGTAAGGCAATGCTCAAAAATCTATCCTATCACTTAAGGGATTTCAATCCCCGTTTAGATTAAAAAGAAGGGAGAGGAGATCTCCCTTTCAGTCTGTTTTCCAATTTCATGCTCAAGAAAAAAGCCAACGAAAAGAAGAATAATAAAAAAATATAAAAAAAGTTCAAAAAAGTAGTTGACAGTTTAGCGAGTAGATGATATACTAAGATAGTTGTCTCCGAGGGAGGCAAAGACCTTTGAAAACTGAACAAGACGAACCAAGTGCAGGGTGACATAGAGA